>JACCXC010000056.1 GCA_013697275.1 Actinomycetota bacterium
GCTTGCAGCCGAGTCTGACCGGTTCTTCCGCCTTGGCCCCGCGCCGCTCGCGCCGCCTTCGGCCCCGCCGGCGGTCGCGCCGCAGGAGCCCGCCTCCCTCGCCACCGCTCTGCGCCGCCTCGCGGTCGAGCCGTCCGCGCCGTCGCTTCGCCATCTCGGGGTCTTCCCGCCCGTCTCGCAGTTCCTCGAGCGGTTTCGCTCAGTCTTGCGACGCAGGACGCGCTTCATCTTCGATCGTGAGGTCGACGGTCTCAGCCGCGTCGAGCAGGCCGTCGCCTTTCTCGCCCTCCTCGAGTTGCGCAAGGCCGGCGAGGTCACGCTGCGCCAGCTCGCTCCCTTCGAGCCCATCGCCGTCGTATGCAGCCCAGCCTCCGTCTGATCGACAACCCCGTCGACCGCCTCGCGCGGACGCTCGAAGCCCTGCTCGTCGTGGCGCCGCGCCCCCTCTCCGTCGACGAGCTTGCCGAGGCCACCGAAGCGGATGAGGAGCGGGTCGAGACGGCGCTCGGCCTCTTGGCGGGCCGCTACCGAGAGGGGCGCAGCGGAATCGTGCTCGAGCGGGCGGCCGGCGGCTACGCCTTCCGGGCGGCGCGCGACGCGTCCGAGGCGTGCGCCCGCCTCTTCGACCGCCCAGTCCAGCGGGGGCTCTCGCCTGCGGCGCTCGAGACGCTCGCCGTGGTCGCCTACCTGGGCCCGGTCAGCCGCCCGGAGATCGCCCGCATCCGGGGCGTCGCGGCCGACGCCACCGTCGCCGGGCTCGTCGAGCGTGGCCTCGTGACGGAGGCTGGTCGAGAGGGGCACACCGGCGCAGTGCGTTACGAGACAACGCCGCTCTTCGAGCGCGTGTTCGGCCTTGCGGACAAGGACGAGCTCCCCGACCTCGAAGATGTCGGCGCGGACGCTGACGAGATCCGCGCCCGCCTCGAGTCGATCGCCGAGCACCGCGGCGCCTGACTATCCACAAGATTGTCCCCAAGGACAGACCCTCAGCGGAGCGCGCGCGGAGGTGTGACGAAAGGCGCGCCGGGTCGGCCCCGCTGGACGGGTCAGTCGCCCGATCAGACGTTCTTGACGATCGCCTCGGCTTCCTCTCGGCTGAAGCCGCGAAGCGTCTCGGTGTGGACGCTCCCGTGCTTGGCGACCGCGAGGAGGATCTGGTATGCCGTCTCGTCGTCGGGCGCCTCGAAGATCTCCACGAGGTCGTACCGTCCGAGCGTCACGTACGTGTCGAGGAGTTTCCCGCCGCGCTCGCCGATCTCCCGCTCGGCCTCTTCGATCCGGTCCCGCCAGGCGGGGAGGCCGCCGATCCCCTGCGACGTCCATTTCATGAGGGAGATGTAGACGGGCACCCCTGCAGATCATGAACGGCGCCGCGAGCATTTCCTAACGTGAGGCTGAACGCCTATCTCGCGCGGGCTGGGATCGCTTCTCGCCGGGGCGCCGAGGAGCTGATCCGGGCCAACCGCGTGCGCGTGAACGGCGAAGTCGCCGGCCTCGCCACGTTCGTGGAGCCGCGCGACGTCGTCGAGGTCGACGGAGAGCGGGTCGAGCCCGAGCCGCTCGCTTACGTGCTCCTGCACAAGCCCGCGGGCGTCGTCACGACGGCGCGCGATCCCCAGGGTCGCCCGACGGTCGTCGAGCTCGTCGCCCACGAGCAGCGCGTCGTCCCGGTCGGGCGCCTCGACGCCGACACGACGGGCGCGCTCCTCCTGACGAACGACGGGCCGCTCGCGCACCGGCTCGCACATCCGCGCTACGAGGTCGACAAGGTCTACGTGGCGGAGGTCGAGGGCCGGCCATCCGACGAGACGCTCCACCGCCTGGCCGAGGGCGTCGAGCTGGAGGACGGACGCACCGCCCCCGCACGCGCGCGCCGTCTCGGCCCCTCCCGACTCGAGCTCGTCCTCCACGAGGGGCGAAAGCATCAGGTGAAGCGGATGTGCGAGGCCGTCGGCCACCCCGTCCGGAGCCTGCACCGCTCGTCGTATGCCGGCCTCGATCTCGCCGGGCTCGCCCCCGGCAGCTCGCGGAAGCTGATCCGAGCCGAGGTCGAGCGTTTGCGCCGAATCGGCCGGTGACCCGCTTGGCAGCTAGCCTCGCCGGCGGACAGTGAGACGACTTGCGATTGCCTCGGCGTGCCTCATGCTCGCCTCCTGCGGCGGGGAGGATGAACCGGCACGAGCGCCGGCCGCATCGGGCGACGACGGCAGGATCGCGTTCGCGAGCAATCGAGACGGCGACTTCGACATCTACGTGATGAACCCGGACGGCAGCGGGGTGCGGAACCTCACGCGAAACGAGACCACGGCGCGGACGGAGGCCGACGACGACCGCCCCGCCTGGTCGCCGGACGGAGCCCGGATCGCGTTCACGAGCACGCGCGACCACCGAGGCGATGGGACGCAGCACAACGAGGTCTACGTGATGAGCGCGGACGGGAGCGGCCAGCGGCGCCTGACGCCCGAGGACCGCTTCTTAGTCCTCGATCCCGGCTGGCTTCCGGACGAGCGCGTCTTCTACACGCGCTGCGAGCTCGGGCTCCGCGAGTGCGTCCTCGTGGCGGTGGATGCCACAGGCGGCAAAGGCGACGAGTTGACCGCCCCGACGTACGCACCCGAGGAAACGGCCTTTTCCTCGGACGGGACTAGGATCGCCTACGCGCTGGGGAGCGAGGACGGCGACGGCACCGCGCCGGACATCTGGGTCAGCGCGCTCGACCGCTCCGGGCGGCGCGAGCTCACGGACAGCCGCGGCTTCGACGCGAGCCCGACCTGGTCGCCCGACGGGGCGAGGATCACGTTCCTCAGCGAGCGGGACAGGAACGGCCGGTGCCCCTGGGAGCACTGCTTCGGCTTCAACCCTGAGGTCTACGTCATGGACGCCGACGGCGAGAACGAGCGCCGGCTGACTCGCGACCCGGGCGATGAGGTCTCGCCCGCCTGGTCGCCCGACGGCACGCGCATCGCGTTCGCGGCCTACCGCGACGGGAGCGACTACGAGCTCTACGTCATGAACGCGGACGGAACCTGCCCGACGCAGCTCACGGACAACGGGGAGTGGGACTGGAGCCCGGCCTGGTGGAGCCCGTCCGAGCGCGGGGAGGGCCGGATCTCCTGCTGACCTAGAGCTCGCGGGGCCGCGCGGCGCCGAAGTTTCGGCCGACCTCGGAGCGGACGAGCCCCATCCGGTCGAGCATCGTCTGCAGGGTCGGCTCGGAGACCTCGCGCGCCTTCTCGGCTCCGCGGGCGAGCAGGCGCTGGAGCTCGCGGGGGTCGGAGCGAAGCTCTTCGTAGCGCCGCTGGATGGGGCCGAGGAGCCCGACGACGGCTTCGCCGACCTCCTCCTTGAAGCGCCCGTAGCCCTCCCCGTCGTAGCGTGTCTCGATCGCGTCCATCCCGTCGCCCGTCACGGCCGAGAGGATCTCGATCAAATTCGAGATGCCCGGCTTGTCCGGCGCGCGGCGCACCTCGCTGCCCGAATCGGTCACGGCCGTCTTGAACTTCTTCCGCAGGACGTCGGGCGGGTCGAGCAGACGCACGGTGCCCTGAGGCGAGCCGCCCGTGGTGGACATCTTCCGCTCGGGCTCCTGGAGATCCATAATGCGGCCGCCTTCGCTCGGTGCGATCATCTCGGGGAGGGCGAGCGTGTCGCCGTAGCGCGCGTTGAAGCGCTCGGCGATGTTGCGCGCGAGCTCGATGTGCTGGCGCTGATCCTCGCCGACCGGCACGCCGTCGGCCTGGTACAGCAGGATGTCCGCGGCCTGGAGGACGGGGTAGCTGAACAGGCCGGCCGAGACGAACTCCTGGCGGTCTGCCTTGTCCTTGAACTGCGTCATGCGGCGAAGCTCGCCGAAGCTCGCGACCGAGGCGAGGAGCCAGGCGGCCTCGGGATGCGCCGGCACGTGACTCTGGATGAAGACGGTCGAGCGCTCGGTGTCGAGGCCCGTCGCAAAGAGCATGGCGGCGAGGTCGAGCGTGCGCTCGCGCAGCTCCTCGGTGTCGTATTCGACGGTGATCGAGTGGAGGTCGACGATGCAGAAGAACGCGTCGCCCTGCTCCTGCGTGGCCGCGTACTGGCGAAAGCCACCGCTCCAGTTGCCGAGGTGCTTGTCGCCCGTCGGCTGGATTCCCGAGAAGATCCGCATCCGGATCGAAGCATGCCACCCGTCAGGGATTCGGGCCGCGAAGCCGAAACTAGACTCAGGACGATGGCTGCGACCGGCTCCCCGGAACTCCTGATCGTCATGCGCTCGGGCGCGACCGACGAGCAGGTCGACGATGTCGTCTCACGCCTCTCCGAGGCTGGCGCCGATGCGCACGTGACGCCCGGGAAGGACGCGACCGTGATCGGGGCAATCGGGGCGCGCGACCTGCTCGCCACGTTGCCGCTCGAGGGGTTTCCGGGAGTCGAGCAGGTCGTGCCGATCCTCAAGCCGTACAAGCTCGTCTCGCGAGAGATGCGGCGCAGCCCGACCGTGATCGAGTCGCGCGGGCGGCGGATTGGGAACGGCTACTTCGGGCTGATCGCCGGCCCGTGCACCGTCGAGTACCGCGAGCAGACGCTCGAGACCGCGCGGGCTGTGAACGAGGCCGGTGCGACCATGCTCCGCGGGGGCGCGTTCAAGCCACGCACGTCGCCGTACTCCTTCCAGGGGCTCGGCGTCGAGGGGCTCAAGATTCTCGCGGAGGCGCGCGACGAGACGGGGCTGCCGATCGTGACCGAGCTCATGGATCCGCGCGACGTCGAGGCGGTCGTCGAGATGGCCGACGTGATCCAGATCGGCGCGCGGAACATGCAGAACTTCACGCTTCTCGCCGAGGTCGGGCGGGCCGAGAAGCCCGTGCTCCTGAAGCGCGGCCCCTCGGCCACGGTGGAGGAGCTCCTGATGGCCGCCGAGTACGTCGTCCGCGAGGGGAACGCCGAGGTGATCCTCTGCGAGCGCGGAATCCGGACGTTCGAGCGCTCGACGCGCTACACGCTCGACATCGGGGCGATCCCCGTCCTGAAGCAGGAGACCCACCTCCCGGTGATCGTCGACCCCTCGCACGCGGCGGGGAAGAAAGAGCTCGTCGCGCCGCTCGCTCGGGCGGCCGTCGCAGCGGGGGCGGACGGGATCATCGTCGAGGCCCACCCGCACCCGGAGGAGGCGCTCTGCGACGGGCCGCAGCTCATCCCGAACGCCGAGTTCGCCCAGTTCGCGGAAGAGATCCGCGCGCTTGCCTCGCTCATGGGCAAAGTGATCGGCTAGTGCCCCTCCAGGCAATGCACGCCCGTCCCTCGCCCGCGATCACGCGGCGCAAGGAACCACCCTCGCGCTTGCCAAGGCAACCAGCCTTGGCAACGGACGAGTGCGGCCCCTGGCTTGGTGCTCGCGACCGAGAACCTGGGCAGCATCACCTGAAGGGGCACTAGTGGCCGCCCGCCGGCTGGCGATCGTCGGCACCGGGCTGATCGGCGCGTCCGTCGGACTGGCGGCCAAGCGCACGGGCGAATGGACCGTTGCCGGGTTCGACGCTGACGGGGATTCCCTTGCCGTGGCGCGTGAACGCGGCGCGATCGACGTGGCGGCCGGGTCGCTCGAGCAGGCGGTCGCTGGGGCCGGGCTGGCCCTCGTCGCAACGCCGGTGGCGACACTGCCCGCGCAGGTAACGGCGACGCTCGCCGCGAGCGAGGGTTGCACCGTCACCGACGTCGGCTCGACGAAGAGGGCCGTGACCGCCTCCGCGGGCGATCGCGAGCGCTTCATCGGCGGCCACCCCGTCTGCGGGTCGGAGGCGCACGGGCCTCGCCACGCGAGCGGCGAGCTCTTCGAGGGCGCAACCTGGTTCCTGACGCCCCTGGCAGAGACGGAGCCGGAGCGCTACCGCGGGCTCCACGCGTTCGTCGCATCGCTCGGGGCGGTACCGGTCGCGGTCGACGCGCACGCGCACGACCGGCTCGTCGCCCTGACGAGCCACGTCCCGCACGCGCTCGCGAACGTCCTCCTGAACCAGGCGGGCTCGGTGCGGGTCGAGGGCCATGAGCCGCTCGCGGCCGCAGGCGGGTCGCTCCGGGACATGACCCGCGTGGCCGGGGCCAACCCGCGGATCTGGGTCGACATCTTCCTCGACAACGCAGACGAGCTCGCGCGCGCGTTGGCCGAGCACCGGCGGCGGATCGAGGAAGTCGAGCGCGCGCTCGCGGAGCGCGACGGCGGTTACCTCGCGCGGTGGATCGGCGAGGCGGCGGAGAACCGCCGGCGGCTCCTGGCCGAGGCGTATCCGGATCCTGGCTCGCTCATGCGCTTGCGCGTGCACGTCCCCGACCGGCCGGGCGTCCTCTCGGGGATCACCCAGGCGCTCGGGGCGGAAAAGATCAACATCGAGGACTTCGAGCTTCGGCACATGACCCCGGAGCGCGGCGGGACGCTCGACGTGCTGGTCGCGGGGGAGGAGCCGGCTCGGCGGGCGGTGGCACTCCTCGAGGCCCAGGGCTACTCGGTGATCGCCTCGCCCGCCGTCGAGGGCGCATGAGAACCGTCACGACTCGGCGCGGCTCTCGTCACAGTTCGCGCGGCACACGCGCGAATTTCAGCGTCATACTCGAGGTAGGGGGGCAAAGGGCCGAAGGCCCCGGGGGCACAAGCATCACGCGCATGCAAGGCCGCCGGTGCGCGTAGACCCGGCTGTCGCGCTGCGCGGTGGGCTCGCTGTTCCCGGCGACAAGTCGATCTCCCACCGCGCGCTCCTCCTCGGCGCGCTCGCGGAAGGCGAGAGCGAGGTGCGGGGGTTCGGTGCTTCAGAGGACACGCTTGCGACTGCCGACGCCCTCCGGGCTCTCGGAGTCGACGTCGAGATCACGGGCGACACCGCCCGCGTGACGGGAGCCGGGCTCCGCGGGCTTCGGCCGCCCGTAGGCCCGATCGACTGTCGGAATGCGGGGACGCTGATGCGCCTGCTCGCGGGCGTTCTCGCCGGACAGGATGGGCGCTTTCGGCTCGTCGGCGACGAGTCGCTCTCGCGGAGGCCGCTCGAGCGGGTCGCAGCTCCGCTCCGCGAGATGGGAGCGACCATCGAGACGACCGACGGCCATGCGCCCCTGATCCTCGAGAGCGGGCCTTTGCGGCCGATCCGTTACGAGCTCCCGGTCGCGAGCGCGCAGGTGAAGTCGGCCGTGCTCCTCGCAGGTCTCTTCGCGAAGAGCGGCCCGACCGTCGTCGTCGAGTCGCTCCCGACGCGCGACCACACCGAGCGCCTGCTCGAAGCCGCCGGCACCCGTCTCGGCCGCAAACCCGGCGAGGCGGCCGTCTGGCCGGTCGAACGGCTGCGCCCGCTCTCGCTCGACGTGCCTGGAGACTTCTCCTCGGCCGCCCCCTTTGTCGCCGCGGCAACTCTCCTTGCCGGCTCCGAGCTCCGCCTCCACGGCGTCGGAGTGAACCCCACCCGCATCGGATTCCTCGGCGTCCTGGAGCGGATGGGCGCGCGCGTCTCCCTCTTCAACCGCCGCACGATGGGCGGTGAGCCCGTCGCCGATCTCGCAGTGGCGCACGCCGAGCTCGTCGCGACGGAGGTGCTCGCCTCGGAGATCCCTCGTCTCGTGGACGAGCTTCCGCTGGTCGCGCTCGTCGCGGGTATGGCCCGGGGCGAAACCGTCGTCCGTGGCGCCGGCGAGCTCCGGCTCAAGGAGTCAGACCGGCTGGAAACGCTGAAGAACGTTCTTCGCCCGCTGGGAGTCCGCGTCTCGACCAAGGGCGACGAACTCCGTGTACGCGGAGTTCCGACCCGCCCCCGCGGTGGGGGTACCGTCGACGCGGCCGGTGATCACCGAATGGCCGTCCTCGCGGCGATCGCGGGGCTGGTCTCGCGGGAAGGGGTAGAGGTCAGCGGGGCCGAGAGCGTCGCCGTCAGCTTCCCGGACTTCTTCCCGGTGCTCGACTCTGTCGCGCTGCGATGATGCGGCCGTGGCGGGGAGGCGGCGATGATCATCGCGATCGACGGGCCGGCGGGCGCCGGTAAGAGCACCGTCGCGCGGCGGCTCGCAGAGCGGCTCGGGTTTCGCTACCTCGACACGGGCGCGATGTACCGGGCTCTCACGTGGCTCGCCCTCGAGCGCGATGTCGATCTCGACAACGGGGCGGAGCTGACCGCCCTCGCGCGCGAGAACGAGGTCACGGTCGAAGAGGCCGGCCGCGTGACCGTCGCCGGGCGCGATGTCAGCACAGCCATCCGGACAGTGGAGATCGATCGCGTCGTCTCGTCGGTGGCGCGCCACCACACCGTCCGGGAGGTGCTCCGTGAGCGCCAACGCGCCCTCGCCGCCGAGGGGAATGCGGTGATGGAGGGTCGCGACATCGGCGCCGTCGTGTGCCCGGGAGCGGACGTGAAGGTGTTCCTGACCGCGGAGGCGGCCGAGCGCGCTCGGCGTCGCACGGACGAGCGGCCCGGTCTCGGTGCGGACGCCCTCGCGACCGACCTGCGACTGCGCGACGCACGCGACGCGGCGCAGATGGAAGCCGCGGCGGACGCCGAGACGATCGACACCACCGACCTGACGATCGACGAGGTGGTCGACCGGATCGAGGCCCTTGCGGCCACGCGGACGCGGGGGTGAACATGCACGCTTTCTTCTGGTGGGGCATCGGGAAGACGGTGATGGCCGCCGCGACGCTCGCTCTCACTCCCGTCCGGACTTACGGCCTCGAGCGCTTGCCGCGGAGCGGGGGTGCCGTACTCGCAACGAACCACCTCGCCTGGGTGGATGTCCCGGTGCTCGGGGCTATCTGCCCGCGGAGGATCGTGTATCTCGCCAAGGCCGAGGCGCACCGAGCTCCCGGCCTCGGGCAGGTCATTCGGGCATTCGGCACGCTGGCAGTGCGCCGCGGCGAGTCTGACCGCGAGGCGGTCCGCCTGGCGCGCGACGCAGTCCGTAAGAACCACCTCCTGGGCATGTTCGTCGAGGGCACGCGCCAGCAACGCGGGGAGCCCGGGAAAGCGCTCCCGGGAGCGGCCATGGTCGCCATTCAGGAGGGGGTGCCTGCCGTGCCGGCCGCCATCTTCGGCTCGCATCTCTGGCGTCCGGGGAACTTCGCGCCCGTCTCGGTCGCCTTCGGTGAGCCGTTGCGCTTCGACCATCTCCCCAAGAACTCGAAGGGCTATCGCGAGGCAACGGCAGAGATCGAGGTCGAGATTCGCCGGCTCTGGGAGTTCCTCGGCGAGATGCACCGCCTCGGCCGGCCGCGCGGGGCTCCGCCTCGCCGGGCGCACGTCCCCTCACGCGCCGGCGAATGACTGGGCCGCTCCTCGGCACCGTCGCAGTCGTGGGCTTTCCGAACGTCGGCAAGTCGACGTTCGTTAACCGCCTGACGGCGACGCGCCAGGCTGTCGTCTTCGAGACGCCCGGCGTGACGCGCGACCGCAAGGAGCTCGTGTGCGAGTGGGCCGGACGCCGCTTCTTCCTCGTCGACACGGGCGGCGTCGATCTCGCCGACTCCTCGCCGATCACGCGCCAGGTGGCCGAGCAGGCGCGGCGCGCCGTCGCGGAGGCTGACCTGATCCTGTTCGTGGTCGACGCCAAGGCTGGCGTGACCCCCGGCGACGAGGAGCTCGCGGAGATCTTGCGCCGCGCGCGAAAGCCGGTGATCGTGCTCGCGAACAAGGTCGACGACCCGAGCCGCGACCTCGAGGCGCTCGAGTTTCATTCGTTCGGCCTCGGCGACCCGGTGCCGGTGTCGGCTCTGCATGGTCACGGGACCGGCGATCTCCTCGACCGGATCGTCGCCGAGCTCGGGCAGCGCGGCGCGGAGCGTGAGGAGGTCGGTGACGACGCGGTCAGGGTAGCGATCCTCGGGCGGCCGAACGTGGGCAAGTCGAGCCTCCTGAATGCGATCGTGGGCGAGGAGCGGGTGATCGTCTCCGAAGTCCCGGGCACGACGCGTGACGCGATCGACACCGTCGTTCGGCGCGGCGAGACGATGCTCGTCCTCGTGGACACGGCCGGCCTGCGGCGGAAGCGGCGTCAGCGGCAGGGCATCGAGTACTACTCAGAGCTCCGCGCGATTCAGGCGGCCGAGCGCGCGGACGTCGCGCTCGTCCTCGTGGACGCGAGCCAGGGCATCGTCGACCAGGATTTGGCCGTTGCCGACGTGGCTCGAACCGCGGGCTGCTCGACGCTCGTCGTGCTGTCGAAGTGGGACATCGCGGAGGTCGGCATCGAAGACGTGCGGCCTCGTCTGGAAGAGCGGCTCCGGCAGCGACCACAGCTCGTTGCGGTCTCGGCCAAGTCGGGCCGAGGCATCCAGCGCCTCCTCGATCGTGTCGAGGAGCTCTTCCGCAGGCACACCTCCCGGGTGACGACGGGCGAGCTGAACCGCTTCCTCCAGGAGCTGCGGGCGCAGCGGCCGGGGCCTGGGAGGAACGGCCGGCGGCTGAACCTCCTGTACGGGACGCAGGTGAGTGTCAGGCCGCCGCGGTTTCGCGTATTCGTGAACGACCCCGGACTGGTCACGCGCGACTACGGCTACTGGGTGGAGAACCAGCTGCGTGCGCGCTTCGAGCTCGCAGGCGTCCCGGTCGTGATCGACTTCGCGAGGCGCTCGTGACCTCACGCGTGACTCTGTCCCCCCAGGGGCCTTCGGCCCCTCGCCCCCTTCCTGACACTGTATCGCGCAATAGCGCGCTAATGGCTCGTGGAAAGTGCCGTGTTTGCAGCGATAACGTGTCGGGGCTCTGCCACGAACCGAGGCTCGCATGAGGGTCGTAGTCGTTGGTGGGGGCTCTTGGGGCTCGGTCTTCGCAGCTCTGCTCGCCGAGCGCGGCCACGAGGTGGTCCTCGCCTGCCGTGACCCGGAGCAGGCTCGCGCGATCGTCGCGACAGGGCGGAACCCGCGTTACGTCCCGGACGTCGACCTCTCGGGCATCCGGGCGCTGTCGCTCGCCGATGCGCCGCTTGCGGAGGCCGAGCTCGTGGTCGTCGCCGTCCCCAGCCGCGCCTTCGGAGAGGTCGTGCGCTCGTTTCCGCCAGGCGAGGCCCCCGTTCTCAGCCTCGTGAAGGGCCTCGATCCTGACACCGACGAGCGCCTTTCGTGCCTCGTGCAAGGGCGTCCTGCCGCCGTCCTCTCGGGTCCGAACCACGCGGAGGAGATCGGTGCGGGGTTGCCCGCGGCCGCCGTGATCGCTTGCGTGGACGAGGCGCTCGGGCTCCGCCTCCAACACGCGGTGATCTCGCCGCGCTTCCGCGTCTACATGAATACGGATGTCGTGGGAGTCGAGCTCTGCGCGGCGGCAAAGAACGTGATCGCCATCGGCGCCGGAGCCGCGGACGGCCTCGGAATGGGCGACAACGGCAAGGCTGCCCTCGTGACTCGCGGTCTCGCAGAGATGTCCCGCCTCGGCGAAGCCGCGGGCGCGCGGCCGGAGACCTTTGCGGGACTCGCCGGGATGGGCGACCTGATCGTGACGTGCTGGAGTCGTCACAGTCGCAACCGCCGCGCCGGCGAGCTGATCGCCCTCGGCGCCTCCCCCGACGAGGCGCGCGCGACGATCGCGATGGCCGTCGAGGGGCTCACGACGGCTCCGGCCTTGCGCGACCTCGGCCGCCGCCTCCGGATCGAGCTCCCCATTACCGAGGCCGTCTGCCGCGTGCTCGAGGGCGAACGCGTCCGCGAGGCGGTCGGGGCCCTCATGGAACGCCCTCCGACCGAGGAGTGACGACAACTACAGTGTGGGGCGTGCG
Organism: Actinomycetota bacterium; assembly: GCA_013697275.1. Classification (GTDB taxonomy): domain Bacteria; phylum Actinomycetota; class Thermoleophilia; order Gaiellales; family Gaiellaceae; genus JACCXC01. The sequence goes on from JACCXC010000056.1 coordinate 11,710, forward strand.
CCAAGTCGCAGCTCTGGCCGCCCTCACGCTCGCCCTCCTCGCCGCCGGCTGTGGCGGCGAAGGGAGCGCAGTCGGCGGCGCGGCCGACGTCGCCCCGGCTGATGCTCTGGCGTTTGTCGCGCTGGACACTGATCTTGACGGTGATCAGTGGAAGCAAGCGCAGGATCTCGCCGCCAGGTTCCCGTCGGGCCGGGACGCGTTCCAGAGCTTCATCGACGAGCTCGCCCAGGATGACCTCGACTTCGAGACGGACGTCAAGCCGGCGCTCGGGCCGGATGCCTACCTCGTCGTGCTCGCGGCCGAGACGGACGCCGGCGGGCCGCGAGCTGCGTTCCTAACACAGCCTGAAGACCCGGCGAAGCTCGACGAGCTCCTCGAGCGAAGCGGCGAGGAATTCGTCAAGGCGGAGATCGACGACTGGACGGTCGTCGCGCAGGACGAGGCAACGCTCGCTGCGCTGCGCGCTCGTGACGACTCCCTGGCGGACGAAAGTGCGTTCGAGGACGCGATGGGCAAGCTGCCCGAGGAGGCGCTCGTCCGCGTGTTCGTGGATGGCGGTGCCCTTGCGCGCCAGACGGAGAGAAGTGGCGGCCTCGACGAGGGAGAACGCGCGGCGGTGGACTGTCTCGGTAGCGAGGGCGCTGGCGGTGCTTCCGCCTTTGCGCTCTCGGCCGAGGACGGCGGCGTGCGTCTCACTGGAGTCACCAAGAGTGGAGAAACCGACGGTCCGGACTCGTCCTCCTCCGAGCTCTCGTCGAGCCTCCCGGGCGGTGCTATCGCCCTTGTCTCGATCAATGGCCTCGGCGAGCAGGCCCGTCGCGTCCTTCGCTGCCTCGCCGACACGGACGAGGAGGTCGCACGGCAGATCGCTGCTGCAGAGCTGGGCCTCGGGGTCTCGATCGACGAGGACGTTCTGCCGCTCTTCGACGGCGAGACTGCGGTGGCGGTCTACGAAGGAACGACTCCTGCCGTCGTCGTCGCATCCGAGGTCGAGGACGAGGAGAAGGCTCGCGCCACCCTCGCGCGCATCATCGAGCGCGCGAGCGCGTTCCTCGACGAGATCGAGGCCGAGGGCGTCTCGGTGGGCGGACTGCAGGCGTCACGCCTGACGATTCGCGGAACGCAGGTCTTCTACGCCGTAACGGACGGAAAGCTCGTCGTCACGTCGAGCGAGGAGCTGCTCGCCTCGGTTGCCGAGGGGGGCGGCGCACTGGCCGAAGACGACGCGTTCCGCGCAGCTGCCGAGGCGGCCGGCGCGCCCGACGAGACGGCCGGGCTCCTCTTCGCGGACCTGGAGAAGCTCGTCGGCCTCGCGCTCGGGCTCTCCCCGGCTGATGTCCCGGCCGAGGGAGCGGCCAACCTCGAGCCCCTCGAGTCGCTCTTCCTCTGGGGCGAGCACGACGTCGACTGGTTCACGTTCGAGGGCCTGCTCGGGATCGACTAGCTACTCTGTCGAGTCGTGCCGCGGCACTTCCTCTTCACTTCCGAGTCCGTGACCGAGGGCCACCCCGACAAGGTGGCCGACCAGGTCTCCGACACCGTCCTCGATGCAGTCCTCGCGGAGGACCCGGGCGGCCGCGTCGCCTGCGAGACGCTCGTCACCACCGGCCTCGCCGTCGTCGCCGGCGAGATCACGACGAAGACGTACGTCGACATCCCGCGGCTCGTGCGCCAGAAGATCGGCGAGATCGGCTACGACCGCGCCAAGTACGGCTTCGATGCCGAGACCTGCGGCGTAATCGTCGCGATCGACGAGCAGTCGCCGGACATCGCGCAGGGCGTCGACGCCTCCTACGAGATTCAGCACGACCCCGGCGACGTCGATCCGCTCGACCGCGTGGGCGCGGGCGACCAGGGAATGATGTTCGGCTACGCGTGCAACGAGACCGAGGAGCTGATGCCGCTCCCGATCATGCTCGCGCACCGGGTCACGAAACGGCTTGCAGAGGTGCGCAGGGCCCAGGTGCTCCCATACCTCCGCCCGGACGGCAAGGCGCAGGTGACCGTTCGCTACGAGGTCGACGACGAGGGCCGCCAGCGCCCGGTCGAGGTCGAGCGCGTGCTCGTCTCCTGCCAGCACCGGGAGGGGCTCGACGTCGACACGCTGATCAAGCCCGACATCATCGAGCACGTCCTCCACCCGATCCTCCCGCGTGATCTCTACGACGAGGGACGGCTGGAGGAGCGCGACTTCGTCTACGTGAACCCGACGGGGAAGTTCGTGACGGGCGGCCCGATGGGCGACACCGGTCTAACCGGACGGAAGATCATCGTCGATACGTACGGGGGCTCGGCGCGCCACGGCGGCGGCGCCTTCTCGGGCAAGGATCCGACCAAGGTCGACCGCTCGGCCGCCTACGCGGCGCGCTACGTGGCAAAGAATGTCGTCGCGGCCGGTCTCGCCGACCGCTGCGAGCTCCAAGTCGCCTACGCCATCGGTGTTGCACACCCTGTCTCGATCGAGGTCGACTGCTTCGGCACCGAGAACGTTCCGACGCTGCGGATCGAGGAGCTCGTGCGCGAGCACTTCGACCTCCGGCCGGCCGCGATCCTGCGCGACCTCGACCTGATGCGGCCGATCTACGCGAAGACGGCGTCGTACGGCCATTTCGGCCGCGCCGACGCCGACTTCACGTGGGAACGGACGGACAAGTCCGACGATCTTCGTGCGGCCGCCGGCCTGGCCGACGCGAGCCCTGCAGTCGCTTAGCCCCCACTAGCCCCGTTCGGCGCTACTCTTTCGGGCGAGATGGGGGTCATCTCTCCCGAGCGTGAGCGCACACGGCCGCCGGCCGAGCCGCCCGCCGCTCCACCGCCTCCCCCGCCTGAACGGCCGCGGCGCGATGTCCCGTGGACGGCGATCACCGTCGTCGCGCTGATCCTCGCCATCTTCGTGGGGGTCGACCGCGTCCGCGACTGGTTCCCGTCCTTCGACAACCCGTTCGCCTCGGAGACGGTCGACCGCACGCGCACGCCCGTCCTCAAGTCGATCCGGGACATCGGCGAGTACCGCGCGGCGAGCGGAACTTACGAGGTGATCGTCGACCTCGAGAACGACACGAAGCTGCCTTCCCGGCTCCTCGGCGAGCGAACGCTCTTCGTCGCAGTCGGCTCCGTCGACGCGGGCGTCGATCTCGGGTCGGTCGACGAGAGCGCGGTCGAGATCTCGGCTGACGGGCGCACCGCGACCATCGTCCTGCCGCACGCGCGGGTCTACGACGCCGAGCTCGACCTCGGCCGCTCGTATGTCTACGAGCGCGACGAGGGGCTTCTGAACCGCCTGGGCGGAGCGTTTTCCGACGACGAGGGCTTCGAGCGCGAGGTCTATCTCGCCGCTGAGCGGAGGCTCGACGAAGCCGCCGGCGGAAACGACGAGCTCGCCACGCGGGCCGAGGCGAACACGCGCACGATGCTTGCGAGCCTCGTGCGAGCGCTCGGCTACGAGCGCCTCGACATCCGCTTCGAGTAACCGGCGGTCTACGCCGCGCGGACGAAGAGGCCCGCGGCTTCCTTCTCCGCGAGGGTGCGTTCCCCGCCGGCGAACAGGATGCGCATGTCGCCGTTCGAGTCCGCGATCTCGACGGTCGTCCCCGGAACCAGCCCCGCGTCGTAGTACCAGTGCAGAAGCTCGCCGTCGTGCTCCGCGAGGCGAACGATCTCGGCGTGAGCTCCGGCCTCGAGGTCGGTGAGCGGCTGCAGCTCTCGGTTCTCGGCCTGCTCGAACCCGGTGTCGACCGGCCAGCCGTGCGGACAGCGGTCGGGGTTCCCGAGCCTCTCTGCGATCCGCTCGATCATCTCGTCGGTGAACGTGTCGCCGAGGAGGTCGGCCTGGACGTGCGACTCGGCCGGCGTGTACCCCATGAAGTCCGTGAGGAGCCGCTCGATGATCCGGTGCTTGCGAACGACCTTCTCCGCGAGGTCGCGGCCCTTCGGCGTCAGAATCGCCTCCTTCTGCTCGCCTCGCTCGACGAGGCCCTCGGCCTCGAGCCGCTTCAGCATCTCGCCCGCGGAGGCGCGCGAGACGCCGAGCATGTCGGCCACCCGGACGGCCAGCGTCGAAGCACCCTTGGTCGCCGGCCGGTACTCGCCGACCGGAAACGCGAGGAAATAGATCGTCTCGATGTAGTCGTCGACGGAGTGTCCCTGGGCCATGCGACGATTCTACGATCGCCCGCCCTCGCTATGCCTCCGTCGTCCCGCTCGTCTCCGCCCGGGCGCTCGCGCGTCCCTTCACGTATCTGGCAGACGGACTGGAGAAAGGGGCAGTCGTATCCGTTCCGTTCGGGCGCGCGACGCGACGCGGCGTGGTCGTCGCGCTCGACGAGAGCGTCCCGGCTGACGTCGAGCCCGTCGCCGTCGAGCGCGTCCTCGGAGAGATCCCACCCACGCTTGTCGACCTCGCGCTCTGGCTTGCCGAGCTGTACGGCTCGACGCCCGGGAGGGCGCTCGCGCTGGTCGCCCCGCCCGCACGTGCCCGCAGGGCCGGGGCGAAGCGGCGCGCGCAACCGGCCGACGTGCCTGCCGAGGCGCGCCCGGCAGAGCTCTCGGAGACGCAGGCCGCGGCCGTCGAGCGGATCGTCGAGTCGCTCGGCGCGCCCGCCCACTTCCTCCTCCACGGCGCGACGGGGAGCGGCAAGACCGAGGTCTACCTGCGGGCCTGCGAAGAGGTTCTGGCGCGTGGGCGCACCGCTATCGTCCTCGTCCCGGAGATTGCCCTGACACCCCAGGCCGCAGCGCGGTTTCGGGCTCGCTTCGGCGACCGGGTCGCCGTGCTTCATTCCCGGCTGACCGAGGCCGAGCGGCGGGACGAGCGGGTGCGCATGGCTGCGGGGGAGGCGCGCGTGGTCGTCGGCGCGCGCTCGGCGGTCTTCGCGCCGCTTCGTGACCTGGGGCTCATCTGCGTGGACGAGGAGCACGACGGCTCGTACAAGCAGGACTCCGACCCGCGCTACGACGCGCGGACCGTCGCGGCCAAGCGCGCGGCCCTCGAGAACGCTGTGGCGGTCTACGGGAGCGCGACGCCGCGACCTGAGAGCTGGGCCCGCCTCGAGCATCTCGAGCTGGGCGGGCGCCTCGGAGCATCGCTGCCCCCCGTCCGGATCGTCGACCTCCGCCGCGAGCGGGCCTATCCGCTCTCGTCGCCGCTCCTCGCCGAGCTCGGGAGGATCGCCGACCGGGGCGGGAAGGCCGTGCTCCTCCTGAACCGGAGGGGCGTCGCGCCCGCTCTCCACTGCCGGGCCTGCGGGGCGACGCCGCGCTGCGACCAGTGTGACGTCGCGCTCACGCTGCACGCCGACCGGCGGCTCCACTGCCACCACTGCGGCTACGCGGCGGCCGCCCCCGAGCTCTGCCCATCGTGCGGCTCGTCCGAGCTCGTCCGCCTCGGGGCGGGGACGGAGCGACTCGAGGCCGAGCTCGCCGCCCGCGTGCCCGAGCTCGAGCTCTATCGACTCGACGCGGACACCACCTCGAGCCCCCTCCGGCTCGCCGATGTCCTCGGGCGCTTCGGTGCCGCCGACCGTGCCGTCCTCCTCGGGACGCAGATGGTCGCCAAGGGCCACCACTTCGAGGGGGTGGCGCTCGCGGCGGTGGTCGACGCCGACACCGGCCTTGGCCTGCCCGACTTCCGGGCCGAGGAGCGGACGTTCCAGCTCGTGACGCAGCTCGCCGGCCGAAGCGGGCGCGAAGCGCCTGGGCGCGTGCTCGTGCAGACGTTCCAGCCGGACGCGCGCCCGATCTTGCTTGCTGCGCGTCATGCGGTGGAGGAGTTCCTCGCCGGCGAGCTGGCCAGGCGCGAGCTCCTCGGCTATCCGCCTTACCGCGCCCTCGTCAGCATCGCCGTCTCCGGCCCCTCGCTCGACGGCCCGCTCCGCGCGCTTCGCGAGCTGCGCGCCGAGCTCGAGCGCCTCGCCCCCGACGCCGAGCTCCTCGGCCCGGCTCCGCTGCTTCGTCTCAGGGGGCGCTATCGCGCGCAAATCTTGGCCAAGACGGACAACCCGCGCGCGATCGCCGGGCCCGCGGGCCGTTGGCTCTCGGCGGCCGCCCCGGCGATGCGCCGGGATGACCTGGCGGCGGTCGTCGACGTCGATCCTCAGTCGTTCTAGCGCGCCTAGACTTCCGGCGTGCCGGAGGTCGAAGGCCAGATCCGCGACGAGAAGCTCGATGCCGAGCGCGAGGCGCGCCGGAAGATCGCGCTCGCCCAGGTGCGGCAGTACCCGGATGCGGTACTCCGGATGCGCGCGAACGAGGTGGAGGCGTTCGACGAGCCGCTCGGGGCGCTCGTCGAACGGATGGGCCGGCTCATGCAGGAGGCCCGGGGCGTCGGCCTGGCGGCTCCGCAGATCGGAATCCTCCAGCGCGTGCTCGTCTACCAGCTCGCCGACGACTCGGCGCTCGTCCCGCTCGTGAACCCGCGGATCGTCGCCCGAGGAGAGGAGCTCGAGACGCTGGACGAGGGGTGCCTCTCGCTCGGCGCCGCGACGGTCGTCGTCCCGGTCGAACGGTCGGTGGCGGTCACGCTCGAGGCGAGCTCTCCGACCGCTGAGCCGGTCACGATCGAGGCGGAGGGTCTCGAAGCGCGCGTGATCCAGCACGAGCTCGACCATCTCGACGGCGTGCTGGCGATCGACCGCACGACGCCCGAGGCGCGCAAGCGGGCCCTCGCCGAGCTCCGCCCGCAGCCCGTTCTCGGGTGAGGCTAGCCGTCGCGGCGACCGCTTCGCTCGGGGCGGCCGTCCTCGAGGGGCTGGCGGCGCGGCACGACGTGGAGCTCCTGCTCACGCGTCCCGATCGCCCGCGCGGCCGAGGGCAGCGGGTGGGCGCCCCGCCGGCCAAGGAGGTCGCCGAGCGGCTCGGCATCCCGGTCGCCCAGCCCGAGCGGCTGACCGAGGTTCCCGGCGACGCGCCGGTCGTGATTGTCGCTGCCTACGGCGCGCTCGTGCCCGGGAGCCTCCTCGGCGAGCGGCTCTGGTTGAACGTCCATCCCTCGCTCCTTCCGCGCTGGCGCGGCGCTGCGCCGGTCGAGCGGGCGCTCATGGCCGGGGACGCCGAGACCGGCGTGACGATCCACAGAACGACTGCAGAGCTCGACGCAGGGCCGATCGCGGCTCAGCGGGCTTTTCCGGTCGGCCGCGAGGAGGATGCCGGCGCGGTCTACGACCGGGCGGCGCAGGTCGCGCTCGAGCTTCTGGACGAGGTGCTCCCGGAGCCGACCTTCGCCCCGCAGCCGACGGAAGGGGCTACCTACGCGGAGAAGATCCGGCCGATCGACCGCGAGCTCGATCTCTCGTGGCCTCCCGGAGAGTTGCACAACCGGATTCGGGCGCTCTCGCCGCACATCGGCGCCCGGACACAAGTCGATGGTCGGCGGGTTCTCGTCTGGCGCTCGCGCGTCGTCCAAGGGCGCCTCGAACTCCTCGAGGTGCAGCCCGAAGGCGGGCGGCGCATGCCATACGAAGCCTTTCTGCGCGGCGTCCGTTAGTAACGGTCCGCGCGTGGGTAGGCGCGTAGTGCCTCGTCCGAGTCGGGCACGACCGCTCTGGGAGGCGTGCGTATGACGTAACGAGTGGGTCTTTTCGCCGACCGGCAACACTCGGAACCGGGGGAACTAAATGCCTCTCCATCGTCTTGTCGTTGCAGTTTTGCTTTGTGCCGGGCTCGCAGTCGGAGCGGCGGGCGGGTCGTCCGCATCGTCTTCGACCACCGGCTCTTCGACCTCGCTGACCGTCACGCTCGATCCTGTCGAAGCGACCGCGCTCGACTGGACGACGACGGCCACGCCGACCGATCTCGGCGAGGCGATCACGTTCTCGATCGAGGACGGATGGGCCGCACACTCGTCGTTCTGGCAGGTTCAGCTGCCTTCGGGTGACTGGCTCCAGCTGCTCTCGGACGGAAGCGTGGCCGTCCTTCGACCATGGCCCACAGACGGCCCTGTCAGCGCGGACACTCCCACGACCGGCGCCGAGCCCACCGCGTCCGAAGGAACCTCCTCCGCCTCGGACGGCACTGAGCCGGGAGTGTCCGGAGAGCTCACGGCCACCCCCGACCCGGACGGGGTCTACTACACGGACGAGACCGTGTCGACTCCTTCGACCGACGAGTCGATGTACGCCGAGAGCGGTTACTCCGACCCGGCCGCGCTCGACGGCGTCTCCGACACGAGCGCTGAGGCAGACGCGAAGGCGGCGGGTAGCGGCGACATGTCGTCGGACGCCCAGTACTCCTCCGACCTTGAGGCGGTCTACGACGGTGCCAATGTCGCGTATCCGGGCGCCGACGGCCTCTCCGCACTGCACGACCGGCTGGCTTCCCTCTCGGGCGAGATCGTCGCCTGGCTTCCCGCCCCGACGGCCGTGGACGCCGCAGGAACGAGCGTCCCGGCCTGGTTCTCCGTCTACGGGGACACCATCACGCTGACTGTGGACTCGGGCGGCTGGTACGACCCGAATCCCTACGATTCGGCGTCTCCGTCCGAGTCGACGACAAGCTCCGCGGATCCGGGCTACCGCTATCCGTACGGCTACGCCTATCCGCTCCAGGCGAGCTCCGAGGCCATTGCGAACCCCGACGCGAACAGGGCGCCCAGGGCCGAGTGGCCGAACCTCGCCCCGCCGAGCTGCCCGACCCTCGGGCGAGTCTCGACGCACAACCCGCATGGCTGGAACCGGCTCGTGAACGCCTTCGCCACGTGGCCGGCGACCTGCACCCGCTACTACACCGAGATTCCCGGGAACACCGGCCCGCGAGGCACTCCTCCGTGCAATAAGTACAAGCGGACTTTCGCCTCGGGCCGGGCGGAGGGGATCCGCGCGCGCAACAGCTGGCCGGCCGTTCGGCGGGCGCAGAGTCGTTTCGCGGCAGCCGCGTCCTTCCACTGGTGCTCCTGGGGACTGAACAGCACGGCTCGGGTCAACGTCCGTGAGATCGCGAGGCAGTTCCGGACGAACATGTACAACGCAGGCTTCCGCGTGGCGGCGGGTGACACGTGGGTGATCGACGAGCTGCCGGAGACCGTCAGGCGCAACGGCACGATGCGAGATCGCTTCGAGTTGCTCGTCCGCTACCTCTACCGGCCGAGCACCTCGTTCAGGCCGGCGCCCGGGATCGCGTGGGTGCAGGTCGAGTGGCCGGAGAAACGTCTCGACAAGGTCGACACGATCACGTCGGCGACGGAGACGATTCGAGAGTACAAGGCATCGCTCAAGGACTGGTCGGCCGATCCAACCTTCTTCGCCTCTGTCAGGCCGTACGTCCAGCTCTGGGGGACGGAGGTGTACACGACCTGCCGCTTCGCCTGCCTCTCGGGGGCGACGGTGGCACAGAAGGCGACGCGCGTGAACCAGTACATGCAGCATCACGCGCGCCTGGCCTTCGCTCCGGGTGCGCCGAACACCGCCCTCGAGGAGTACTTCGATGCGAGCTACTTGCCCTTCGGGAACGCGTTCTGGCGGAACTCGACCTACCGGACGGAGAGCCTGAGTGCGGGCCAGATGATGCGGCTCGTCAGCCTGCAGATCTTCGCGACGAGATCGTGGGCCCACTCGCACGACTATCCCGACCGGAGGATCGGCTTCGCCTGGAACGAGCAGGCGGGCACCGACTCCGAGGTGAAGGGGCTCGCCAAGCGGATCGCGGTTGGGCTCCAGGGGGCCTACAGCTACAACGGGCAAGCGCGGTTTGCGTGCAGCAGCAACTCGAGGGTGACCGACCGGCGCCTCTGCGATTCGGTAGCTCCCGCACCAGACTGGCACGCGGACTGGGACGTCTTCGGGTCCTGGAACTGACGCAGGACTACGCGGGCCCGGCTTTGGCCGGGCCCGCGTATCGTCTCCCCGTGACTGCGCGTCAGGTCGCGTTCGAGGTCGTCTGGCGCGTCTTCGAGGACGGGGCCTACGCTGACCGCGCGTTTCGCGGAGCGGCCGCCAAAGCCGGGCTCGACGAGCGTGACCGTTCCTTCGCCATGCAGCTCGCGTACGGGACGGTGCAGCGGGCCCGCACGCTCGACCACGCGATCGAGACGCTCGGAAAGCGCCCGGTGCGTAAGCTCGATCCGCCCGTCCGTGCGGCGCTACGACTCGGTGCCTACCAGCTCGCCTTCACGGGTGGCATTCCGTCCCACGCCGCCGCGAACGAGTCCGTCGAGCTCGTGCGGCGGGCGGGCCTCGAGCGCGCGGTGCCCTTCACGAACGCCGTTATGCGCCGGCTCGCCGCTGGCATCCACGATCTGCTTGCGGGGCTTGGCTACTCGACTCCGGAAGAGGCCGGCCTCGCGCACTCCTATCCCGACTGGATCGCCGAGACCTTCTGGCGCGAGCACGGCCGCGAGGGCGCGCTCGCCCTGTTGAAGAGCCAGAACGAGCCGCCGCCGACGGTTGTGCGGGTCCTGGATGCGGGGGCCGTCGCGGAGGAGGGGGAGCGCGAGCCCGAGCTTCCCGCTGCGCTCCGGCTCGATCGCATCCCGGACGAGTGGATCGAGCGCGGGTGGGCTTGGCCGCAGAGCAAGGGCTCCCAGCTCGCGGGGGTCGCAGTAGGTGCTCGCAAGGGCGAGCGGATCCTCGATCTCTGCGCTGCGCCTGGCGGGAAGGCGACGCAGCTCGCCGAGCTCGCGGCCGAGGTCGTCGCGGTCGAGAAGCATCCGGGCCGCGCACGGGAGCTGGAGGAAAACGTGGCTCGCCTCGGCCTCTCGAACGTCCGGGTCGTCAACGCCGACGCGCTCGAGCTGCCGGCTGACCTCCGCGGCTTCGACCGCGTGCTCGTCGACGCGCCCTGCTCGGGCCTCGGCGTCCTCGCGTCGCGGCCAGACCTGCGCTGGCGTGCCGAGCCCCTCCCGGATCTCCAGCAACGCCTGCTCCAGGTCGCGTCCGAGCGGGTAAGGCCGGGCGGCTCCGTCACCTATGCGGTCTGCACGATCCACCGCGCGGAGAACGAAGATGTCGTCGACGCGAGCGGGCTCGAGCCGGACGACCTCGGTGCCGAATGGCCGGGCTTCCGGCACCCGACACGCCCGAAGTTTCTCCTCACCCTTCCGCACGTCCACCGCACGTCCGGCTTCTTCGTCGCGAGAATGCGGGCGTGAGCTGGGCCAAGTGGGTTCGCGGGGCCGAGGTGGAGCCGTCGCTCTACGCGGCCGACTTCGCCCGGCTCGGCGAGCAGGTCGGGGAGCTTCTCGACGCCGGCGTGCGGATCTTCCATTTCGACATGGGCGATGGGCACTTCGTCGAGCCGGTCACGATCGGCCCGGTCGTGCTCGGGTCCATCGCGCCGCTCGTGCGCGAGCGCGGCGGCGTGCTCGACTGCCACCTGATGGTCGAGAACCCGGACCGGCACATCCCGCAGATCGCGCGAGCGGGCGGCCACAGCGTGACCTTTCACCACGAGGTGACGCGCGAGCCGGGCCGGCTCGTTGAGCTCGCCCGCGCTCACGGGCTTGGCGCCGGGCTCGCCTTCAACCCCGAGACCGCGGTCGCGGACGCGGCAGCCGCCGCCAACGGCTGCGACCTCGTGCTCTGCATGAGCATTCACCCGGGCTACTCGGGGCAGGCGTTCATGCCCGAGGCGCTCGACCGGATCCGGGAGCTGCGCGGGCGGCTTCCGGACGACGTGCACGTCCAGGTGGACGGCGGGATTGGCCCCGAGAACGCGGAGGAGGTGCGCGAGGCCGGCGCCAACCTTCTCGTTGCGGGAAGCGCGGTCTTCGGCGCCGAGGACGTGGCGGGCGCGTACGCCCGACTCACGAGCGCCCTCTCGTGAGCCACCGCCATCACCTCGAGCGGGCACTCGAGCTTGCCGAGCAAGGACGGGGCAGGACTGCGCCGAATCCGATCGTCGGCGCGGTGCTCGTGCGCGATGGCGCGGTGGTCGGGGAGGGTTGGCACGAGGGCGCCGGAGGCCCCCACGCCGAGGTCGTCGCGCTCGAGGTCGCGGGAGAGCGCGCTCGGGACGCCACGCTCTACGTCACGCTCGAGCCTTGCGCCCACCACGGCCGAACCGGACCATGCGCCGAAGCCCTCATCGCTTCCGGAGTTCGGCGCGTCCTCTGTGCGGCCGCCGACCCGAATCCGAAGACGGATGGTCGCGGCTTCGCACGGCTCCGCGAGGCCGGCATCGACGTGGAGCTCGTCGAGGACGACCTTGCTGTGCGGGCGCGGCGCCAGAACGAGGCGTTTCGCACGTGGACCGCCGAGGGCCGGCCGTTCGTCACGTACAAGGCAGCCATGACGCTCGACGGACGCCTTGCGCCGGCTGAGGGAGATGCTCGCTGGATCTCGGGAGAGGAGAGCAGGAGGCTTACCCACGAGCTTCGTGCGGCCTCTGACGCGGTCGCCGTCGGGATGGGCACGGTCCGCGCCGACGAGCCTCGCCTGACCCCTCGCGACGTCGAGGTGAGGCGCCAGCCGCGGCGCCTCGCGTTCGGGTCTGGGCCGCTCCCCGCCGGGTCGGCGCTCGAGCTCCTCTCCGGCCCGCTGGAGGAGGAGCTGGCCCGCCTCGCCGACGAGGAGGTTCAGTCGGTCCTGCTGGAAGGCGGCCCGACCCTCGCAGGCGCGTTCCTGCGGGCTGGCGTCCTGGACAAGCTCATGCTCTTCGTCGCGCCGACGCTCATCGGCGGGGACGACGCGCCTCCCCTCTTCCGCGGCCCCGGGGCCCGCACGCTTGCCGACGCCGTGCCCCTCCGCTCTCTCGAGGTGACGCGGATCGGCGAGGACGTGCTTCTGACCGCGTACGTCCATGAACCGTGAGAGCGGCTCGCGTCTGGCTCGGGCCGGACACTCATCCGCTCCTCGTTGAGGCGGTCGAGCGCGGGGGCGGGTCCCTCGTCGATTCGAATGCAGCGAACGTCATCGTCTGGCACGGCTGGCCGCCGGGCCGGATCCGCCAGGTGCTCCATGCGGGGATCGAATGGGTCCAGCTCGACCTCACGGGCGTCGAGCGCTGGCTCGAGGAAGGCCTCGTCGACCGGGAGCGGAGCTGGACGATCGTTCGGGATGCCTACGCGCCAGACGTCGCAGACCATGTGGTGGCCTTTGTCCTCGCCGCGGCCCGGCGGCTCCCTGAGGCCGCGCGGCGCGTTGCCTGGGGGCTGCTCGACGGCGAGCGCCTGGCGGGTCGAACGGTCGGCTTTGTGGGTGGGGGCGCGATCGTGCGCGAGTCGATTCCTCGCCTGCAGCCGCTCGGCGTGCGGATCCTCGGGCTGACACGCTCGGGGCGAGCGGTGGAGGGCGCTGAGCGTTCGTACGGTCCGGAGGGGCTCGCCGAGCTGTTGCAAGAGAGCGACTACGCCGTCCTCGCTGCGCCGCTGACCCCCGACACGCGGGGACTGATCGGCCTGGACGAGCTGGATCTCATCGGCCCGCGCGGTTGGCTCGTGAACGTCGCCCGCGGAGCGCTCGTCCAGACGGACGCCCTCGTGCGGGCGCTCGAGGAAGGCCGCCTCGGCGGAGCATGCCTCGACGTCACAGACCCCGAGCCGCTCCCGGAAGGACACCCACTCTGGCGGTTCGCGAACGTTCTCGTCACGCCGCACACGGCGAACCCACCGGGAACCGTCGAGGAGCCGCTTGCCCGCCTGATCGAGGAGAACGTCAGTCGCTTCCGCGAGGGCCGTGAGCTCCTCGGCCTCCTCGACCACGAGCGCGGCTACTGACCCTCGTGCGTGATGCTGGACCCCCGGGGGCCTCCGGCCCCTTGCCCCCATACGGACAGCGTACGACACGGTTTCGCGCGCGTGGCGCGCAGCTCGTGTCGGCTTCGCGCCGGAGCCGTGCCAAGGGCACGCGTATCGTTCAGGCCGTGTTCACGGGGATCGTGCGCGAGGTCGGCCGGGTCGCAGCGCTCGACCGGGAGGACGGATCGGCACGGCTCCGCGTCCGCGCTCCCGAAACGGCCTCCCGCACGGCCGTCGGTGACTCCGTCTCCCTGAACGGTGTCTGCCTGACGGCGACCGAGGTGACCAACGCCGAGCTCACGTTCGACGCGGTTCCCGAGACACTGACCCGCTCATCGCTTCGCCTCCTCCACGAAGGCTCGACGCTCAACGTCGAATCTGCCCTGCGCGCCGGCGAGCCGCTCGGCGGCCACATCGTGCAGGGTCACGTCGACGGCGTGGCGCGCGTCCTCTCGCTCGACGCCGAGGGCGAGGGCATGCGCCTGAAGGTCGAGATGCCCGACGAGCTCGAGCGCTACTGCGTCGAGAAGGGCTCGATCACGCTCGACGGCGTCAGCCTGACGGTGGCGGTCTCGAGGCCGGGGCGCCTCGAGGTCGCCCTCGTCCCACACACGCTCGAGGCGACGACGCTCGGCGGTCTGAAGCCAGGCGCTGAGGTGAACGTCGAGGTGGACGTCCTCGCGAAGCACGTGGAGCGGCTCCTCGAGGCCCGCGGCCGGCTCGGGTAGCCGCGTTACGATTCTGGGATGACCCAGACGCTCGTAGAAGCGCCGTTTGCCACGATCGAAGATGCGATCGAGGACATCCGGCAGGGCAAGTTCGTCGTGGTCGTCGACGCGGCCGACCGCGAGAACGAGGGCGACCTGACGATTGCCGCGCAGTTCGCAACCCCCGAGGCGATCAACTTCATGGCCACGCATGGGCGCGGGCTCATCTGCCTCTGCCTGACCGACGAGCGCTGCGACCAGCTTGGCCTCCGCCCGATGACCCCGGTGAACGAGACCCCGTACGGAACCGCCTTCACCATTTCGATCGAGGCGCGCGAGGGGATCACGACCGGGATCTCGGCGCCCGACCGCTCGCGAACGATCCAGGTGGCGATCGACCCGAGCAAGGGTCCCCACGACCTCGTCCAGCCGGGCCATATCTTCCCGCTCCGCGCTCGCGGCGGAGGCGTTCTGCAGCGCGCGGGCCAGACCGAGGCGGCCGTTGATCTTGCCCGCTTGGCCGGCCTGATCCCGGCCGGCGTCGTCTGCGAGATCATGAACGAGGACGGGACGATGGCGCGCGTGCCCGACCTAGTCCGCTACTGCGAGCGGCACGACTTGAAGATGATCACCGTCGCCGACCTGATCGAGTATCGCCGCCGCACGGAGAAGCTCGTCGAGCGGATGACCGCGGTGCGGCTTCCGACCGCGTACGGCGAGTTCACGGCGCTCGCCTTTCGCGAGACGCTCACGGGGCGGCTGCATGTCGCGCTCGTGAAGGGCGAGGTGGAGGGTCAGGAGGACGTGCTCGTCAGGGTGCACTCGGAGTGCCTCACGGGGGACGTCTTCCACTCGCTCCGCTGCGACTGCGGCGAGCAGCTCGACGAGGCGCTGCAGACGATTGCGTCCGAGGAGCGCGGCGTGCTGCTCTACATGTCGCAGGAGGGGCGTGGAATCGGCCTCCTCTCCAAGCTGCAGGCCTACGAGCTTCAGGAGACCGGCCTCGACACCGTGGAGGCAAACGTGGAGCTTGGCTTTCCGCCCGACGCGCGCGAGTACGGCATCGGATCCCAGATCCTGGCCGACCTCGGCCTCACGACCATTCGCATCCTCACCAACAACCCGCGCAAGATCACGGGAATCGAGGGCTTCGGCCTCAGGGTGAGCGAGCAGGTCCCGATCGAGGTCTCGCCGAACGCGGAGAATCGCCGCTACCTCGAGACCAAGCGCGAGAAGCTCGGCCATCGCCTGCACCACCAGGAGCTGCGCTTCGAGGAGCCTGCCGGTGAATGAGGAGCGCGAGATGCAGATCGAAGGCGCCGAAGAGCTTCGCCTTGCGAAGGACTCCGACGAGGCGATCGCGCCCGACGAGCAGGCCGTCGAGAACGTGCTTCCGGCTGAAGTAGAAGCGGCCCCGGAGCCGGAGGTCACGGCGGAGACCCCCGAGTCCTCGGCCGACCCTGTCGAGCACGCCCCCGGCGGGCTCGACATCCCCGACGGCGTAGGTGTCTTCATCGGCTCACCGAACGGGACGCGCCGGTCGGTCGGCATCGCGATCTCGAGCTTCAACGGCGACATTTCGACGCGCCTTCTGAACGGCGCGCTCGAGGCGCTCGAGGAGGCGGGCGTCGATCGGGCCCGCGTCGACGTCATGCAGGTGCCGGGCGCCTTCGAGTTGCCCCTCGCGGCCATGGCCCTCGCCAAGACGCGGCGCTACGCGTGCGTCCTCGCGCTTGGCTGCATCATCCGCGGAGACACCCCGCACTTCGAGTACATCGCCTCCGAGGCGGCCAGCGGCATCCAGCTCGCCGCGCTCGAGACCGGCGTCCCCGTCTCCTTCGGCGTCCTGACCTGCGACAGCCGCATGCAGGCGGAGTCGCGTGCCGGCGGGCGTCACGGGAACAAGGGCGCCGAGGCCGCCCGCTCCGCCCTCGAGATGGCGGACGTCTTCGCGCGCCTGCGCTCCGACGCGGTCGTCGCGAACAGGCGCTGAGCCTTCGCTAGAATCCGCCGCCGATGTCGAAGGTCTGCGCAGTCTGTGGGAAGGCACCGGCGTTCGGGAATAACCGGAGCCACTCCATGGTGGCGACGAAGCGCCGCTTCAACCCCAACCTCCAGCGCGTCCGCATCCTCGTGAACGGGGTCGCCCGGCGTGCGTACGTCTGCACGCGGTGCCTGAAAGCCGGAAAGGTCCAGAAGGCCCTCTAGCCGCCCGCGCGCTCGTCGGTGCGGCGCTGGCCTCGCTCGAAGCCGGCCGGGAGCGGATCGACAACTTGAACGTGTACCCGGTTCCGGACGGGGACACGGGGACGAACATGGCCCTGACCGTGCGGGCGGCTCGTGACGTGCTGGCGGCATCGCAGGCGCCGACCCGGGCGGACGTGGCCCGTGAGATCACTCGAGCCTGCCTGATGGGCGCGCGCGGGAACTCCGGCGTCATCCTCTCGCAGCTCGTGCGAGGCGCGGCCGAGGCGCTCGCGGAGGCGGGACGGATCGACGCAGCCAGGCTCGCCGAAGCACTTCGTGCCGGCAGCGACGCGGGCTACGCGGCCGTCCGCGAGCCGCAGGAGGGAACGATCCTCACCGTCGCACGCGAGCTGGCCGAGCGCGCCGAGGCGCTCGCCCCCGGGGATCCCTCCCTGGGAGACGCTCTTGGCGAGCTCGTCCGTCATGGGGAGGAGGCGCTTGCCCGCACGCCCGAGCAGCTCCCGCTTCTGCGTGAGGCAGGCGTCGTCGACGCGGGCGGCGCGGGACTCCTCGAGCTGCTTCGCGGAATCGCCGCCCACGTCCGCGGTGAGGCGCTCGCCGAGTCCGCTTCCCCGGCCGAGCCGCTCCCACTGGACGCGATTCACCAGGAGCTCTCGCGCTTTCGCTACTGCACGAGCTTCTTCGTCGAGGGCCCCGACGCCGATCCCGACCTCCTGGAGCGGGAGCTCGGGGAGTTCGGCGACTCCGTGCTCGTGGTTGGGGCATCGGGCGCCGTGAAGGCGCACTTCCACACGGACGAGCCTGGACGCGCGCTCTCACTCGCAACCGCCCTCGGGGTGGTCGAGGAAGTCGACATCAGGAACATGCACGCCCAGGCTGCCGAGCGAACCGAGCGCCTGCTCTCACATGTGAGCACGGGAGCGGCCGCGGTGATCGCCGTCGTCGCCGGCGAGGGGAACGCGAGACTCTTTCGAAGCCTCGGGGCCTCGAGGATCGTGACCGGCGGCCAGAGCATGAACCCACCGACGTCGGAGATCGTCGCGGCGATCGAGGCAGTGCCGGAGCCTGAGGCGATCGTCCTACCGAACAACAAGAACGTCGTCCTCGCGGCCGAGCAGGCCGCCGCGGCCGCCTCGAAGCCGACCCTAGTCGTCTCGACGCGCTCGATTCAGGCGGGGCTCGCGGCGATGGTCTCGTTCGAGGCATCGCGCCCAGCGGCCGTCAATGCGACCGCGATGGAGGCTGCCGCCATGCTCGTCCGCTCCGGCGCGGTCACGCGCGCGTCCCGGACGACCGCCCTCGGTGGGCTCGAGGTCGAGCAGGGCCAGTTCCTCGGTCTCGTGGACGGTGAAGCCGTCGCGGCCGCCTCGACATGCTCGGAGGTGGCCCGAGCAGTCGTGGAGCGCCTACTCGACGGCAGGGCGGACGTCCTCACGATCCTGCTCGGCGAGGGGGCCGAGGTGATCGACATGTTGGTGGCGGAGATCGAGGAGGCACACCCGCAGCTCGAGGTCGAGGTGCACCAGGGTGGCCAGCCGCACTACCCGCTGCTCCTGTCCGCGGAGTAGCACCGACCAATCAGGGCTTTTCCACATGGCGTCTTTCGCCGATACTCCCAGCTGTGGAAAACTCGCGGCCGATCTCCGTGCTGCTCGTAGAGGACAACGACGTCTTCCGCGAGGCACTCGAGCTCATGCTCGCGGTCATGCCGGACCTCCGGGTCGCGGGCTCGGTCGGGGACGGGGAAACGGCGCTCGAGCTCTGCCGCGAGGACTGCCCGGACGTCGTGCTAATGGACTACCGGCTCCCTGGGCTGGACGGCGTCGAGGCAACCGCGGCGATCAGCGACGGCTGCGACGCGGCCGTCGTCGTGCTGACGGCGACTGCCGACCGTGGCGAGCTTGAGGCGCTGCGCGATGCGGGCGCCGTCGCCTGCCTGACCAAGGACAGCGAGCTGAACGAGATCGTCGGCGCGATCCGCGACGCCGCGGCCCGCGGTGCATCTCTCGTCTGAGAACACCGCGCTCGTCCTCGACTCGACGGCTGATCTGCCGGATCCGTCTTCGCGCCACCCGAACTGGCGCCTCGTTCCGCTGTACGTCCACTTCGGCGACGAGACGTTCCGTGACCACACGGAGCTGACGCCGCTCGACTTCTATGCCCGCCTGCGCGGCGCGGCCGTCTCGCCCAAGACGTCGCAACCGACGCCGGGCGACTTCGCCGCGGCGTTCGAAGGCCTGACCGGGTACGAGCGGATCTTCTGTGTCCTCATCTCGGGGAAGCTCTCGGGGACGGTCGAAAGCGCGCGCCTGGCAGCCCGGGATGCCGGCGGGGTGGTCACCGTGATCGACTCGGAGAGCGCCTCGGGTGGCATCGTCGTGCTCGCCGACGCGATCCAGCGGCAGCTCGAGCGCGGCACGACCGATGAGGAGGTGGACGAGCTCGCCGCGCGGTTTCGCCGGGAGTCGGGCTTGCTCTTCACCGTGGACACGCTGGACTACCTCGTGCGGGGCGGCCGGATCGGCAAGGCCGCCGGACTGGCGGGCCAGCTCATGAATGTGAAGCCGATCCTCACGATCCGGGGAGAGGTGGAGCCCCTGAAGCGGGTTCGCGGCCGGTCGAAGGCCCTCGCCGAGTTCGAGCGGCTGTTCGTGGAGGCGACGGACGACACTCCCGATCTTCACGTCGGCGTGGCGCACGCCGACGCTGCCGACGAGGCGCGGGCGCTGGTCGAGCGGCTTCGTCGCGCCAGGCCGAGCGCATCGTTCGACTTCGAGGCGGAGCTCGGCCCGGTGATCGGCACCCACGGAGGCCCGGGCACGCTCGGCCTCTTCTGGTTCCGCGACCCGTAGGCTAGGCGGTGTGCCGCCGACCGCCCACTGGGACGACGCCGAGGCCGTCCGGCGTGAGCGTGGCCACATTGCGGGCTCGTGGCGCGACCTCGGGTCGGCGGCCGGATCGGTGGCAGTGGGCCTCCAGCGGATCGAGGTCGATCCCGGCCGCTGGTCGACGCCGCTCCACATGGAGGGCGCGGAGGAGGAGATCTTCTTCGTCCTCGGCGGATCGGGGATGTCGCTCCACTGGGACGGCGAATCGACAAGCGCCCACGCGATCGGAACGGGCGACTGCATCGTCTACCTGGCGCTCGAGGTCGGGCACACGCTGCGCGCCGGCCCTGAGGGTCTCGACGTGCTCGCCTTTGGCATGCGGACCTACGCCGACTCCGCGACCTACCTCCCGCGCGCCGGCGTCTCCTGGCTCGGGGCGAGCTGGGTCGTGTCCGGCGGCGAGGAGAACCATCCCTGGACCCGCGAGGCCGCAGCCGGCGAGCCGGAGGTAGGTGAGCTCCTCGAGCGCCCGCCCACGATCGTGAACGTCGGAGACGTCGAGGTGGAGGAGTTCGCGGGGGAGACCGTCGAGGGATCCCACCGTGATCTCGGCCGGGCCGCCGGGTCCCTTCGCACCGGCATCCAGCACTGCACGGCCGCCCCGGGGAAGCTTGCCGCCCCGCCGCACGTCCATTCGGCCGAGGAGGAGCTCTTCGTCGTCCTCGAGGGGGAGGGCACGCTGGCGCTCGGGGACCGGAAGCACCCGCTTCGTCCCGGAGACGTTGTCTCGCGTCCCGCCGGGACCCGAGTGCCGCACGCCCTCTGGGCCGGAAAGAGCGCTCTTACCTACCTCGCCTATGGAACCCGCGAGCCCAACGACATCGCCTACTACCCCCGCTCCGGAAAGATCTCTTTCCGCGGCGTCGGCGTGATCGGGCGGCTGGAGCGCCTCGACTACTGGGACGGCGAGCGGTAGGGATACCGTCCGGCCAGGGCCCTAAGGTGATCCTGTCCTGGCCGTTATGACCGCGACCCGCCCGGCTCTGGCCGGCTTTGCTGGCGTGGTCCCGTTCGCCCCGGAGCGGCCCAGGCGGTTCCAGGCGGAGGTCTCTGTGGAGACGCTCCCAGGCGTCGGCCCAAAGGTGACCGAGCGGCTCGCAGCGCTCGGGATCCGGACGCTCGGCGACCTGGCCGAGTACGTCCCGCGGGAGCACCTCGACTGGTCGAAGGCCACCGGCTTCGGGACGCTCCGCGTCGGTGAGGAGGCCACGGTTGCCTGCACGGTCGAGCGCACACGCGTCCGCCCGACGCGCCGGCGCAACCTGAAGCTTCTCGAGGCCGCGGTCACGGACTCGGCGGGCGACCGGACGACCGCGATCTGGTTCAACCAGGCCTGGCTCGCGGAGCGCCTGCAGCCGGGGACTCGAGTCCTGATCCACGGCGCGCTCGCTCCCGGCGGGACGTTCAAGGTCGAGCGCCACGAGCTCGACGGCGAGTCGGCCGGCCTCCACACCGTCGGGCTCGTCCCCGTCTACTCGGCGAGCGAGACCGTCTCGACGGCCCGCCTGCGCGAGCTGACCGAGCTGGTCCTCCCGCGTGCTCGCTGGGCCCTGGACTCGTTGCCCGCCTGGTTGCGGGCCGACGAAGACCTGCCGCTGCGCGCGGACGCCCTCGCCGCCTGCCACCGTCCGCTCGAGCGCGCCGACGTCGAGCGGGCCCGCAAGCGGCTCGCGTTCGAGGAGCTGCTCCTGCTCATGACGGGCCTCGCGCAGCGACGGCGCGAGCTCGAGGCGGGGGCCGCAGCGCCCGCCCTCGCCGAGCCGGGTGAGCTCCTCGCACGCCTCCGCGCGCTTCTTCCGTTCGACCTGACCCCCGAGCAGGAGGCTGCCATCCGCGCGATCGACCTCGACCTCGCCGGCACACGCCCGATGCAACGGCTCCTCCAGGGGGACGTCGGCTCGGGGAAGACGGTCGTCGCGCTCTACGCCCTCCTGCGCGCCGTCGAGCGCGGTCACCAGGGGGCACTCATGGCGCCAACCGAGACCCTGGCCGAGCAGCACTTCCTTACGGTCGAAGGCCTCACCGCGAAGCTCGGCGTCCGAGCGGTGCTCCTCACGAGCTCGCTCGCGCCGAAGGCCCACGCCGCGGCCCGCGGGGCCGTGGCCGGCGGCGAGGCAGACCTGGTCGTCGGGACGCACGCCCTGATCCAGGAACACGTCGGATTCCGCTCCCTCGCCGTCGCGGTCGTCGACGAGCAGCATCGTTTCGGGGTCGAGCAGCGCCGGGCGCTCGGGGGCAGCGGCGGGGAGGCGCCTCACGTCCTCCACATGACCGCGACCCCGATTCCGCGCACGCTCGCGATGACTGTCTACGGCGATCTCGACGTGACCGAGATCGCGCGCCCTCCGCGCGACCGCGTCCCGGTCCGCACGGCCTGGGTCGCGCACGAGCGAAGTGGCGAGGCCTACACGCGGCTTCGCAGGCACCTGCGGGAGGGCCGCCAGGCGTACGTCGTCTGCCCGCTCGTCTCCGAGAGCGAGACGAGCGAGGCGCGGGCAGCCGAGGTGGAGGCCGAGCGCCTGCGCCGGGCCGAGCTGAGCGACTTCCGCGTCGGCTGCCTGCACGGGAAGCTTCCGGCGGCTGAGCGGCGCGCCGTCATGGACGCGTTCAAGCGCCGCGAGCTCGACGTCCTCGTCGCGACGACAGTGATCGAGGTCGGCGTCGACGTCCCGAACGCGACGATCATGATCGTCCAGGAGGCCGACCGCTTCGGCCTCGCGCAGCTTCACCAGCTCCGCGGGCGCGTCGGGCGCGGGGCGGAGCAGTCCTACTGCCTGCTCGTTTCCCGGCCGCGAGAAGATCTGACCGAGACCGCGCGGACGCGGCTCCAGGCGCTGGTCGACTCGACCGATGGGTTCGCGCTCGCGGAGGTCGACCTTCGGCTCCGCGGGGAAGGGGAGCTCCTCGGCACGCGCCAGTCCGGGCTTCCCGACCTTCGCTTCGCGAGCCTGACTCGCGACCGCGACCTGATCGTCCGGGCGAAGCGGCGCACCGCCGAGCTCGTGGACGAGGAAGGCCCCTTCGCTGACGCCGTCGCAGCGTTCTTCGCCGATGCGGATCATCGCGGGCTCGCATAAGGGCGCACGGCTCTTCGCGCCCAAGGGTCTCGACACGCGTCCGACCGGCGACCGGGCACGCGAGGCCGCCTTCAACCTGATCGGGTCCGTGGTGGACGGCGCCCGCGTCCTCGACCTGTACGCAGGCTCGGGCGCGATGGGCCTCGAGGCGCTCTCCCGTGGCGCCGAGACCGCCGTCTTCGTCGAGCGGGACCGCGCGGCCGCCGAGGCGATCCTTCGTAACCTCGACAAGCTCGGCTTTGCCGGGGCGACCGTGCTGCGCGACGACGCGGCGAGGGTTCTTGCGGCGGACGCGGCGTCGGGAAGGCGCTACGATCTCGTGCTGGTCGACCCGCCTTACCGCATGCTTGCAGGGCTTTTGCCGATGTTGTCCACCCACCTTCCGTCTGTGCTCGAGCCCGGCGGCCTGGCCGCCGTCGAATCGGACGCCCACGAGGAGCCCGAGCTCCCGCTCCCGAAGCGGACGAGCCGGCGCTACGGCTCTGCGCGAATCACGCTCTTCGAGGCCCCGTGAGCGCCGGCGAGCCAGTCACCGCGATCTGCCCCGGGGCCTACGACCCCGTCACGAACGGCCACCTGGACATCATCATCCGGGCCTCCGGGATCTTCGAGCGCGTCGTCGTCGGCGTCGTCCGCGAGCCGCGCCACAAGGAGCCGCTCTTCCCGGTCGGGGAGCGCGTTCAGTTCCTCGAGGACGCACTGCGGGAGTACCCGAACATCGAGGTGGACGTCTTCTCCGAGCTCGTGGTCGAGTTCGCGCGCCGCTGGGGTGCCCGGACACTCGTCAAGGGCCTCCGCGCGATCTCGGACTTCTAGTGGGAGTTCCAGATGCACCACCTGAACCGGAGGCTCGCGCCGGACGTCGAGACGATGTATCTCATGTCGAGCCCGCAGTACTCGTTTCTCTCCTCGAGCGGGGTGAAGGAGATCGCCTCGTTCGGCGGCTCGGTGGAGAGCCTGGTCCCGGGCCCTGTGGCAGAGCGCTTCACGCGCCTGTACCCGCGCCCGCAGGAGGGAACGCCGATCAGCCCCCGCGAGTAGACTCACCCGCCATGGACGTACTCGTGCTCATCGACAAGCTCGACGACCTCGTGCACAACGCGAAGGCCGTGCCGCTCACCGATCAGGTTCGGATCGACCGCGAGGAGATCTACGACATCCTCGATCAGATGCGGGCGACCATCCCCGAGGAGATCAAGCAGGCCCGCTGGATCGTCAAGGAGCGCCAGGAGATGCTGGCCGAGGCCAAGCGGGAGTCCGACCGCATCCTCGGCGAGGCGCGTGAGCAGGCGGTGCGCGAGGCGTCCCAGACCGAGATCGTCAAGCTGGCCGAGCGCCAGGCCCAGGACATCGTCGAGGAAGCCCGCCGCCAGGCCCGCGAGACGCGGCTCGAAATGGAGGACTGGGCCGACTCGATCCTCTCGACGCTCGAGGTGAACCTGGACAAGTTCCTCGGCGCGGTCCGCCGAGGCCGCGAGCGCCTGAACGAGCGCTCGCAGGAGTCCGTGATGGCGGGCATCACGGACGAGACCGTCACCTAGGCGCCGACACGACCGGCGGTCGGGGAGTTCCCTCGCGGGCAACCCCGAGCTTCGGCTCCGCGACCCAGCGCTACCCTGACCCGCATGAGCACGCTCGACCTTCGTTCGATCCGGATCCGCTCGGGCGAGCAATGGAGTGACACCCGCGAGGTCGACCTCCAGCCGTTCGAGCTCGGCGGCCAGCGCTACGTCGCCGCGCCCGAGCACCCCGAGGCCGATGTGACCATCAGCCGGACGACCTCCGGCTTCCTCTTCGAGCTCGCCCTCGAGGCGCGACTCTTCGGCCCCTGCTTCCGTTGCCTCGCCGAGACGGGCGTCACGTCGCGGATTCGGGGCCGCGAGTACCAGGCCTCGAGCCAGGCGGAGTCGGACGAGCTCGAGACGCCGTACGTCGTGGACGACAGGCTCGATCTCTCCGCCTGGGCGCGCGATGCGGTCGCGTTCGCCCTGCCGGACAAGATCCTCTGCCGCGCCGACTGCGCGGGCCTCTGCCCGGTATGCGGGCGCGACCTGAACCTCGAGCCGCACGAGCACGAGACGGTGGTGGAGGATCCGCGCTGGGACGCCCTCGCGGAGCTCAAGGGACGCCTGTAAGGATCGGTACACTGATCCGCCGCGATGGCTGTCCCCAAGCGAAAGACTTCCAAGTCGCGCCGCGACAAGCGGCGCGCGACGCACAAGCTCTCGACCCCTGTCGTCGTCGAGTGCCCGCAGTGCCACCAGCCCAAGCGGCCGCACCACGTGTGCCCGACCTGCGGGACGTACCGCGGTCGCGAGGTCGAGCCGCTCCGCAGCACCGCGCCGTAGCGCGATGAACCGAGCGGTCCGCGTCGCCGTCGACGCGCTCGGAGGAGACCGCGCCCCCGAGGAGATCGTGGCTGGAGCCCTTGCGGCGCGGACGGAACGCGTCGAGCCCATCCTGTTCGGCCCGCGCGAGGAGCTCGAGCGTCTCGCGCCCGACGCCGAGATCGTGGATGCGCCCGAAGCCGTCGGGATGGAAGACAAACCCGGGGACGCTGTCCGGACGAAGCGGGCGAGCTCGCTCTTCGCCGCCTGTCGCGCGGTCGCGGAGGGGTCGGCCGATGCAGTCATCTCGGCGGGCAACACGGGCGCGTTCCTTGCCGCCGGACTGGTGGAGATCGGCCGCCTGCGCGGAGTGCACCGCCCGGCGATCGCCGTGCCGCTCCCGACGAAGCGCGGGCCGTCCGTTCTGATCGACGGCGGCGCGAACGCGGATGCCCGTCCCGAGCATCTCCTCCAGTTCGCTCACATGGGCAGCGTGTTCTCGCAGGAGGTCCTCGGCGTCGACGACCCCACCGTCGCGCTCCTGTCGATCGGCGAGGAGCGCGAGAAGGGGAACCGGCTCGTTCGCGAGACGCACGACCTTCTCGCCCAGGCCGACCTGCGCTTCACCGGGAACGTCGAAGGTCGTGACCTCCTCATCGGCACGGCCGCCGTGGTCGTCTGCGACGGCTTCACCGGCAACGTCGCGCTGAAGACGCTCGAGGGAGGGCTCGCCGTGGCCCTGGGGAGCCTGCGCGACGAGGTGACCGCCACGGTTCGCGGCAAGGTCGGCGGTGTCCTCATCCGTCCGGCGGCGGGGCGGCTCCGCGAGCGCCTCAATCCCGATACCTACGGGGGCGCCTACCTGCTCGGCCTCAAGGGGCTCGTGGTGATCGCCCACGGAAACTCGTCGAGCGCTGCGATCGAGAACGCCGTTCGCCTCGCGGCCCGCGGAGTCGAGGGCGGAGTGGTCGAGCGCCTGGCGCGGAGCCTCGCGCCCGAGCCGGCTGCTGCTCAGAGCTGACGCAGCGTGCGTGTTAGCATCCGGCGTCCATTTCGGCCCGACACGGAGAGAGGGTAGAGACCAAACATGGCAGCGACCCGCGAGGAGATTCAGGAGCAGGTCAAGAACGTCCTGGTGGAGCAGCTCGGGATCGAGGAGAGCGAGATCACACCCGAAGCGAACTTCCAGGAGGACCTGGACGCCGACTCCCTCGACCTGGTCGAGCTGATCATGGAGCTCGAGGACCAGTTCGGGATCAAGATCTCGGATGAGGACGCCCAGGGCATCCAGACCGTCGGGCAGGCCGTCGACTACATCTCCTCCCACCAGTAGCTCCGATCCGAGTGATGCCGGGCACGCCGAGCTCGGCGCGCTGATCGACGCGCTCCGTCCGGAGAACGCCGCCCCGGTCTTCACGCACACGTCCTGGGCGCCCACCCGCGAGGAGTCCTACGAGCGGCTCGAGTTCCTCGGCGACTCCGTGCTTGGGCTCGCGGTTGCGCGCGAGCTCTACGAACGCTTCCCCGAGTACCCGGAGGGACAACTGGCCAAGATCCGCGCACACGTCGTCTCACGTCAGAGCTGCGCGGTCGTCGGACGCCAGCTCGACCTCGGCGCGAAGCTCCTCGAGTATGGAGCCGACTCGAGTTCGTCCGACGAGCTCGAGAGCCTCTCGACGAACCGCAACGTCCTCGCCGCGCTAGTCGAGGCGGCGCTCGGCGCCATCTACCTCGAGCACGGCTTCGAGGCCGTCCGTCCCGCCATCCTCGCAGCGTTCGCCGACCGGGTCGACTACGCGCTCACGACGTACGTCGACTACAAGACCGAGCTCCAGGAGGAGCTCGCGCGGCGTAGTCTGAGCGTCTCCTACCAGGTAGTCGAAGTAGAGGGCCCGCCGCACGATCGCCGTTTCACCTGTGCCGCGGTGATCGACGGGGAGCAGGCCGGTCTGGGAAGCGGTGCCTCGAAGAAGGCGGCCGAGCAGAACGCGGCGCGCGAGGCGCGCCGCAAGCTCCTCGATGAGTAGATAATTGCGCCGTCCACCGA
>JACCXC010000067.1 GCA_013697275.1 Actinomycetota bacterium
GGCCTGGATCCCGGCGCCGCCGCCCGAGTCCGAGCCGGCGATCGTCAAGCAGCGCGGAACGGGCATCTCGCCCGCGAACGCTACCCTCGTCGAGTGGCGGTCGGAACAGCGCTCTGGGACGGGATCCTCGCGGGCGAGGAGCTGGCCTACCTCGGCGGCGAGCCGGCTCGCGGGGCGCGGACATCGCCTTTCCCCGCCGAGCTGCACCCGAAGGTGCGCGCCGCGCTCGAGGCGCAGGGCGTCACGGAGCTCTTCGAGCACCAGGCCGATGCCTGGGAGGCGGCCGCGCGCGGCGAGCACGTCGTCGTCACGACCGGGACGGCGAGCGGCAAGTCGCTGGCGTTCAACCTGCCCGTCCTCGACGCCCTTGCGCGCGAGCCGAAGCGGCGCGCGCTCTACCTCTACCCGACCAAGGCGCTCGCGCAGGACCAGCTCCGCTCGCTGACGTCGCTGAAAGTCCCGCGCATTCGCGCAGCCATCTACGACGGCGATACCGAGGCCGAGCGCCGCTGGCAGATCCGCAAGTGGTCGAACCTCGTGCTCTCCAACCCCGACATGCTGCACGTCGGCGTGCTGCCGCACCACGACCGGTGGGGCGACGTCCTGCAAAACCTTCACCACGTCGTCGTAGACGAGGCGCACGTCTACCGAGGTGTCTTCGGCTCCCATGTCGGGAACGTCCTGCGGCGGTTGCGGCGCGTTGCGCGGATCTACGGCGCCGAGCCGCAATTCCTCCTCGCATCGGCGACGATTGCGAACCCGGGCGAGCAGGCGCGGGCGCTCCTCGGGCTCGACGTGACCGTGGTGGACGACGACGGCGCCCCGCGCGCAGAGCGGACGGTCGCATTCTGGAACCCGCCGCTCCTCGACGAGGAGCTCGGCATCCGGGCGAGCCCACTCGGCGAGGCCGCGCGCATCCTTGCCGGACTCGTAGCCCAGGGGCAGCGCACCATCTGCTTCGCCAAGAGCCGGCGCGCAGCCGAGCTCGTGCATCGCTTCGCCGTCGAGCGGCTCGATGCGGATAAGGCCGCACGGCTTTCCCCCTACCGGGCCGGCTACACACCCTCGCAGCGCCGCGAGATCGAGCGGCGCCTGGTCGAGGGCGAGCTCCTCGGGGTCACGGCCACCGACGCACTCGAGCTCGGGATCGACATCGGCCTCCTAGACGCGGCCATCTCGGTCGGGTTCCCCGGCACCGTCGCAAGCCTGCGCCAGCAGTGGGGCCGGGCGGGGCGGCGGAGCCATGGCCTCGCGGTGCTCGTTGCGAGCGAGGACGCGCTCGACCAGTTCTTCATGCGCGAGCCGGAGGCCTTGATGGGCCGGCGTGTCGAAGCGGCGATCCTCGACCACGCGAACGCGCGCATCCTGGACGGGCATGTCCGCGCAGCGGCCTTCGAAGCGCCGCTCGACGAGCGCGACTCCGATTCGCTCGGCCCCGAGGCGCTCGAGCGCGCCGCCGTGCTCGCGGAGGCGGGCGACCTACGGCGGACGAAAGCGGGCTACGTGTGGGCCGGGCGCGAGTACCCCGCGGCACAGGTCCCGCTCCGCTCCACGAGCCCGGACTCCTTCGCCGTGATCGAGCGCGAGACCGGCTCCATCCTCGGAACCGTCGAGCGGGAGCGGGCCTACTCGACCGTGCACGAGGGCGCTATCTACCTCCACCTCGGCGAGTCCTACCGCGTGCTCGCCCTCGACCTCGAAGCGCGCGCCGCGCTCGTCGAGCCGTTTCGAAGCGACTACTACACGCAGGCAAAGAAGGAAACGATGACCGCAATCGCGGAGACCGAGCTCGCTGACCGGCAGCTCGGTCTCGAAGCCTTCTTCGGCCGCGTGGTGGTGACCGAGCAGGTCGTGGCGTACCAGAAGAAGTCGATCCGAGACCAGGAGACGCTCGAGCTCGTTTCTCTCGACCTGCCACAGACCGCCTTCGAAACGGAGGCCGTCTGGTATCTGCCCGAGGAGTGGATGCTGGACGGGATTACCGAGATGCCGCGGCTCCTCTCGAGCCTGCACGCAGCCGAGCACGCGATGATCGCCCTGCTCCCCCTCTGGGCGATGTGCGACCGCTGGGACATCGGGGGGCTCTCGACCAACGTCCACTTCCAGACCGGCCGCCCGACGGTCTTCGTATACGACGGCCACCCTGGCGGCGTGGGCATCGCCCGCCGCGGCTACGACGCATTCGAGGGCTGGGCGGAGGACACGGCCCGGATGATCGCTGGCTGCCCCTGTGAGCGGGGCTGTCCGTCCTGCGTCCAGTCGCCCAAGTGCGGGAACCTCAACGAGATGCTGGACAAGACCGGCGCGCTGACGCTCCTGCGCCGCATGCTCTCTGCCGCCTAGCCGCGGGCCCGCTCGCCAGGCCCGGCACCCCACCTCGGTACCCGTCCGTCTTGGATGTCGATTTTCTGCGCTTCCGTTCGTCGTAGAGTCGAACACGCGGAGGAGACGACTGACTGGGGTGAGATCGCTGCGCTCTACGGCCGGCTCGCGGCGCTCACTCCCTCGGCGGTCGTCGAGCTGAACCGCGCGGTTGCCGTGGCGATGGCGGACGGACCGGCGCGCGGTCTCGAGCTCGCCGACACGCTTGCGGCCGACCTCGACGCCGACCACCTCTTCCATGCGACGCCTGCCGATCTCCTGAGGCGGCTCGACCGGCCGAGTGAGGCCGCCGACGCGTAACCGCCGCGCTGCCGCTCTCGCGCCCGGCGAGGCGGAGCGCGCCTTTCTCCAAGGCCCGCTTCGCCCAGGTATCGACCGGCTAAGCAACGCGCCGCACTACACCCGTTCGAGTGACGACGGCGGCGATGCGCCGGGCCATGATCCGAGACGTGCCGACGCTGACGCGGCCCCGGCTGGCACCTCCGCTGGCTCTCGCTGCCATCGGCTCCGCCGCGCCCGCCGCCCTTCTCTTCGTAGTCGGCGGCGCCCAGGTGCATCTGACGAGCAACCTTCATTTCACCGCCGTTGGCGGGAGCGCTCTCGCTGCGACCGCGGCCTCGCTCGCACTCACAATCGTCGGCGTGCGCCGCCAAGACGGGTGCACGGTCGTCGTCGGCACGGCCTTCTCGGCGATGGCCGCGCTGCTCTTACTGCACGGGCTGGCCTCGCCGGGCGTGCTCGTCGGCATGAACGGCCTAGTCTCGTTCAGCGGGGGCACCACGCTTCCCGTCGGAGGGCTGCTCCTCGCACTCACGGCGCTCCCCGGCTTCGGCGGCGCGCGCCGGATCCGTTTCCTCGTCGGACTCCAGATAGCCCTTTTCGGCGCGATTGCGCTTGTCGGGACGTTTGGCCTGCTCATCCCGTCCCTCGTCCCCGGCGTCCCAGAGCCGCGCAGCGCGGTGGCCCTACTCCTGCTCGCTGCCGGTCTTGCGGTCTACGCGTTTCTGGCGCTGCGCGCCCTGGGCACTCTGCTCCTGACCCAGCGCATCGGCGACGCCCTCGTGGTCGTCGGCCTGACGTGTCTCGCAGCCGCGCTCGTCGGCTCGCTCCTGCTCGACTTCACGCAGCTCGGCTGGTGGCTCGGCCACCTCTTCGAGGTCGTCGGCCTGAGCCTCGTCGGAGCCGCGGTCGCCGCCGACCTTCACCGCGCGAGGCAGTCCCGGCCGCTCACGGGAGGCGTCGGCGCCTGCGATCTCGTAGCGGCCGAGGAGGCCTTTCTCGGATCCCGTGTCCGCGCCCTCACGCTCCGACTCGCAGAGAAGGACGAGTCGACCGAGGAGCACACCCGGCGGGTCGCCCTTCTCGCCGTTCAGGTCGGAGAGGAGCTCGGCCTCACGCCGGCACGCCTGCGAAGCCTGGCTACGGGCGGTCTGCTGCACGACATCGGCAAGCTGGCCGTCCCCGACACGATCCTGAAGAAACCGGCGCGCTCGCTGACGAGGAGTACGCGGTCATCCGTCGGCACCCCGAATGGGGACACGAGCTGCTCGGCCAGCTCGGTGACTTCTCCCCCGCCGTCCGGCGACTCGTCCTCGACCACCATGAGCGCCGCCCGCCGCCGGCTGGTAGGAAGGGCCCATGGCAGGCGTGCGCGAGCCGCGTGGGGTTCTCGTCCTGGGCGGCGGCTTCGCGGGGGCGTCGGTGGCCAGGGAGCTCGGGAGCCGCGGCGCGACGATCGTCAGCCCCGAGAACTACATGCTCTACACGCCGATGCTGCCCGAGGCCGCCTCGGGGACGCTCGAGCCGCGCCACGTCGTCGTTCCGCTCCGTGCGATGTGTCCACACGCCGATCTCGTCCTGGGGCGAGCGGTCGCGCATGACGAAGCGGAACGGCGAATCCAGGTGCGAACGGAAGACGAGCTCTTCTGGCTCACCTACGACCAGCTCGTCGTCACGGTCGGCGCCGTTTCTCGCACGCTCCCGATCCCCGGCCTCGCGGAGCACGGCCTCGGCTTCAAGGACCTTGCCGACGCGATCGAGCTGCGAAACCACGTGCTGCGCCGCCTCGAGGCCGCCAACGCAGCAGGCACGGAAGCACACCGCCGTCGCGAGCTGACCTTCGTCTTCGTGGGCGCGGGCTACGCGGGCGTCGAGGCGCTCGCCGAGCTCTCCGACCTCGTGCGCGACGCGCTTCGCTACTACCCGCGGCTTCGCCACGAGCCCCAGCACTGGGTCTTGGTGGACGCGGCGCCCAAGATCCTCCCCGAGATCCCGACCCGGCTCGGCGAGTACGCCGCGAAAGAGCTGGAGCGACGGGAGGTCGACATCCGGGTCTCGACGACGCTCGAGGAGTTGACCGGCCAGACGGCCAGGCTCTCCGACGGCGAGACGCTGCTCACGCACACCCTCGTCTGGACGGCGGGGGTTCGTCCGAGCCCGGCCGTCGAGATCTTCGACCTGCCCACCGACGAGCGGGGGCGGATCGTCGTCGAGCCGACACTCCGCGTCGAGGGCCGCGAGCGGATCTGGGCGCTCGGCGACTGCGCACGGGTGCCGAACGAGGCTACGCCCGACCATCCGGACCCGCCCACGTGCCAGCACGCACTCCGACAGGCACGGCGCCTGGCGAAGAACCTGAAGGGCGACCCGAAGCCGTACCGCTATCGCATGCTCGGCCAGGTGGCGACGCTCGGGCGCGGCAAGGGCATCGCCGACGTGCTCGGCCTGCACCTCCGCGGTTTCCCGGGGTGGTGGGTGACCCGGACGTACCACCTCTACCAGCTCCCTCTCTTCACGCGAAAGCTTCGCGTCGTCGTCGACTGGACAGTCGCGCTCTTCTTCCGACGAGACATTGTCGAGCTCGGGATGCTCGGCCGTCCCAAAGGACTCCGTGACTGAACGCTTCGAGCGCGCCTGGATCTTCGAGGAGGCATTGCGAGACCGCTGTGCCGACCGTCTCGAGGCGGCACGCTCAGCCACCGCCGTCTTCACGAGCTCCCTACCTCGGGTCTGGGACCTGAACATGCTTCGGGTCGAACATGACGAGGGCCTTCGGGCGGCCGAGCTCGCTGCGGAAGCCGAGCGCGTCCAGGGCAGCGCCGGCCTCGGCCACCGGCGGGTCTACGTCCCCGTCGAGGGGCTGGGGGCGCGCCTGTCACCGGGGTTTCGGGAGCTGGGGTGGAAGGAGGACCGTTTCCTCCTCATGGAGTGCCTACAAGCAGCCGGCGACCTTCGGGCTCCGGAGCACGCCTCGGAGGTCGACCACGGGGCCATCGTCCCGCTCCGCACGCATGAGCAGCACACGCTCGGCGCCGAGCGAGACGCAGAAACGATCGAGCAGCTCCTCGATTGGGGAGGCAGGCGCGCTGAGGCCGGGCGGGCCCGCCACTTCGCGGCGTTCGCAGCCGGGGAGCCCGTCGCGTGCGCGGATCTCTACTCGAACGGCGTGACGGCCCAGATCGAGGACGTGTACACGCGGCCAGATCACCGTGGACGCGGCCTCGCAAGCGCGATCGTCCTGCGGGCGGCGGAGGAGGCCCGCGGGGCCGGCCAGGATCTGATCTTCCTCGTCGCCGACTACGACGATTGGCCGAAGGAGCTCTACCGCCGCCTCGGCTTCGCGCCGCTCGGCCAGATGCACGCCTTCCTCATGGCTCCTTGACGGCGCCGCGGCGAGGTTCCAGACTGGCTCGACAATAGGCAGAGGAGGAGGCATGGCTGCGGACACCGTCTAGGTCGATCTGGCCGCGGAGTTCGCCCGCGACCTCGTCTCGAAGGCGGCACCGCACGAGCTGCCGCTCTTCGAGGCGACGAGCGAGGAGTTCCGCCGCAATCCCGAGCGCGCTCTCGCGGGCGACGAGTCGAAGGACGAGATGCTCGGGTTCGGCGTCGACATGGCGCTGGCGATGCTGACACCCGTTGCGCTCGTCGTGGCCAAGGACGTCGTCACCTTCGTGACCGCCGAGGTCAGCCGCGTGGCCAAGGAGGAGAGCCGACCTGTGATCGCGCAGCGGGTCCGTGCGCTCTTCCCAACTTCGACCTCCTCTGGGCGACCGTCGTGGTGGTCGGGCTCACCC
>JACCXC010000093.1 GCA_013697275.1 Actinomycetota bacterium
GGATGTACCGCTCCACTCGGATCCGCTGATCCTCGAGGGCCCGCAAGAGGCGCGGCCGCTCGGCGCAGCGGTAGCAGGCGTCGCGGAGCGACCAGAAGGAGCCGATGTACGCGCGCAGGTCGCCGGCCCGGAAGCTCTCCTCCATCTGCCGGCGCGCGGCGGTCATGGTCGCGAGCGCCTCCCTCGTACAGCGCTCGGCGCCTTCCCGTGCGAGGAACGTCTCGAGCCCGAGGCGCAGCGCCTGGATCTCCTCGAGCTCCTCGACCGACAGGGGCGCGACACGTGATCCGCGCCGCGGGAGGCTGACGACGAGGCCCTCCGACTCGAGGCGGCGAAGCGCTTGCCGCACTGGGGTGAGGCTCACCTGGAAAGCGCTCGCCAGCTCCTCGAGTCGCAGGCGCTCGCCTGGCGCACGCTCGAGCTGGCCGATCTCGCGCCGAAGCGCTCGGTAGACGCCGTCCTCGACGGACAGGGTCGCGAGCGGTGCGAGCGTAGCCATGTCGACATCCTTGATCTTTGATCAAACCGCGTCAAGGGACGAAGCTCGGCGCGTGTCGTGTTCCGCAGGGGGAAGGGCGTTATCGAGCGCCGTTCGAGCCGGGGATCCAGCTCGTGCCGGCGAGCGGGACGCGGGCCATTGCCGCGGCCTCGACCGTCAGCGCGACCAGATCTTCCGGCTCCAGGTTGTGCACGTGGGACTTGCCGCATGCGCGCGCCAGGGTCTGGGCCTCGAGCGTCAGGACTCGGAGGTAGTTGGCGATCCGCCGGCCCCCGAGCTCGGGGTCGAAGCGTGCGGCGAGCTCGTAATCCTGGGTCGAGATGCCGGCGGGGTCGCGGCCGGCCTGCCAGTCGTCGTAGAAGCCGGCCGAGCTTCCGATCTTCCGGTACTCCTCGTCGTGCTCCGGGCTGTTGTCGCCCATTGCGATCAAGGCGGCGGTGCCGATCGACACTGCGTCCGCGCCGAGGGCGAGCGCCTTGGCCACGTCGGCCCCGGTCCGGATTCCCCCCGACACGATGAGCTGCACCTTGCGGTGCATGTCGAGCTCCAGGAGCGCGTCCACCGCGAGGCGCACGGCCGGGAGCGTCGGGATCCCGACGTGCTCGATGAAAACGTCTTGCGTCGCGGCCGTCCCGCCCAGCATCCCGTCGACGACGATTACGTCCGCGCCCGCTTTCACCGCGAGCCCGACGTCGTAGTACGTCCGGGTCGCCCCGACCTTGACGAAGATCGGCTTTTGCCAGTCGGTGATCTCCCGGAGCTCCCCGATCTTGATCTCGAGGTCGTCGGGGCCCGTCCAGTCCGGGTGCCGCGAGGCGCTTCGCTGGTCGATGCCCTTCGGCAGGTCGCGCATCGCTGCGACGCGGTCGGAGATCTTGTGCCCGAGAAGCATCCCGCCGCCGCCCGGCTTGGCGCCCTGCCCCACGACGACCTCGATCGCGGCTGCCTGCCGCAGGTCGTCGGGGTTCATCCCGTAGCGGGACGGGAGAAGCTGGTAGACGAGGAGGGTCGAGTGCTCGCGCTCCTCGGGTGTCATTCCACCGTCGCCCGTCGTCGTCGACGTCCCGACCTCGCTCGCGCCGCGCCCGAGCGCCTCCTTCGCCGGCGCCGAGAGCGCGCCGAAGCTCATCCCGGCGATCGTGACCGGGATCTTCAGCTCGAGCGGCTTCCGCGCGAACCGCGTTCCGAGCGTGACGTCCGTCGCGCAGCGCTCACGGTAGCCCTCAAGCGGGTAGCGCGAGATCGAGGCACCGAGGAACAGGAGGTCGTCGAAGTGCGGTAGATGCCGTTTCGCCCCGAAGCCGCGGATGTCGTAGATGCCCTCGCGGGCGGCACGCTGGATCTCCGCGATGATCGCCCGGTCGAAGAGGTACGACTCGCGCAGGCTCCAGGGATCGTGCGAGTCGAGTGGCGTCGCCATCACGTCAATACGCGGCCGCGTTGTCGACCTTGAAGGTGTAGAGCTGGCGCGCCGAACCGTAGCGGCGAAACTCGCGCGGGTCGACATCTCCGAGACCCGCCTGGAGGAGGAGCTCGCGAAGCTCCGCCGCGTGCTCGTCGCGCAGCTCCTTTTCTACGCAGTCCGCGCCGAGCCCGGCTACGTGGCCGCGCACGTAGAGGCGGGCCTCGTAGATCGAATCGCCGAGCGCGTCTCCCGCGTCGCCGCAGACGACGAGCCGCCCGCGCTGCGCCATGAACGCGCTCATGTGCCCGACCGAGCCGCGCACGACGATGTCGATCCCCTTCATGGAGATGCCGCAGCGCGCGGCCGCGTCGCCGTGTACGACGAGGAGCCCGCCCCGCCCGGTCGCGCCGGCCGACTGGCTGGCGTTCCCATCGACGGTGACCGTCCCGGACATCAGGTTTTCGGCAAGTCCGGTGCCTGCGTTTCCGTGCACGCGCACGGCCGCGAGCTTGTTCATCCCGGCGCAGTAGTAGCCCACGTGTCCCTCGATCTCGACCTCCAGCTCTGCGTCGAGGCCGCAGGCGACCGCGTGGGCGCCGTTCGGGTTGAGGACCCGCCAGCGCTCCGGCCCGGCCGTCTGGTCGGCCAAGTCGTGCAGGCGCTGGTTCAGCTCCCGAAGCGGCGTGACGGCGAGATCGACGACCTCGACGGCCGCGCCGACCGCTTCGGTCGCGGTCACACCTTCGCGCGCTCCCACGCGTACGCAACGCCGGGAGCTGGTTCCCACTCGCGCGCCTCGGCCGCTCCCGGAAGGGTGGCGATCGCGCGCCACTCGGACGCCATCGCGACCCAGTCGTCCGTCTCGGCGATGACCGCAGGCTTACAGGCGATCCCGTCGCGCAGGACGGCGAAGCCGTCGAGCGTCCCGACGAGGAAGGTGTAGAAGCCGTCGAGATCCTCGAGGCACGCCTCGAGCGCCTCCTCGAGCGAGGCGCCCTCGCGGAGGCGCCACGCCAGATAGCCGGCGGCGACCTCGCTGTCGTTCTCGGTCTGGAAGGCGATCCCCTCACGACGGAGCCGCTCGCGGAGGCGGTTGTGGTTCGAGAGCGAGCCGTTGTGCACGAGGCAAAGGTCCAGCCCCGTCGAGAAGGGGTGCGAGCCCTCGGTCGTCACGCTGCTCTCGGTTGCCATCCGCGTGTGCCCGAGCGCGTGGGAGCCCTGGAAGCTCGCGAGGTCGAAGCGGCTCACGAACTCTTCGGGGCGCCCGGTCTCCTTGTAGATCTCGATTGCCTGCCCGGCGCTCATCACGCGCAGGTCGGGATGCGCTTCCCTGACCCAGGCTTCGGCGTCTGCGGCCTCGGCGTCGACGAGGATGACCGCGTGGCTCGAGCGCACGCTCGCCTCCGGGGATCCGCCGAAGCGCGCGCCGAGCTCCTGGCAGAGCGCCTCCCAGTCCTCCAGGGGGTCGGGCGAGAAGAGCGTGAGCTTGCTCGAGCCGAAGGGAGCGGGGTTTCGATAGACCGCAATGCCCGCGCTGTCGGGCCCGCGACCGGACATCTGCGTGAGCATCGCGGCGAGGTGCTCGCCGAGCGACTCCTCGAGCTCAAGCGATTTGGCGAAGAGCCCCACGATCCCGCACATGTGTTCCGATTCTACACCGGTCTTCCCGCAGAACCTCGCTGAGTCTCGCCGGTCTCGGGGCAAGCTGTATGGAGGTTCTCTCCATATTCATACACTCGGTCGGATGGACACTCGTGCAGCCGTGCTCGACGCGCCGGGGCAGCCGCTCGTCCTGGAGACGCTCTCGCTGGACGCGCCGCGCGCGGGCGAGGTGCTCGTCCGGTTGGGGGCGAGCGGCGTCTGCCACTCGGACCTGCATGTCCGCGACGGCCACTGGAAGCGGCCGCTTCCGGCTGTGCTCGGCCACGAGGGAGCGGGCCTGGTTGAGGCAGTCGGCGACGGCGTGACGTCCGTGGAGTCAGGCGACCACGTCGTCCTCTCGTGGTGGTACCCGTGCCGGCGCTGCCGCTCTTGCGCGTCCGGCCGGGCGTGGGCGTGCTCGGGCACGCGCGCCGGCGAGTCGCTCCTCCCCGACGGAACGACGCGCCTGCAGCGCGAATCGGGCGAGCCTGTGCGCGCCTACCTCGCGATCGGGACCTTCTCCGAGCTGGCCGTCGTGCCCGAGTCGGCCGCCGTGCGCGTCTCGCCGGACGTGCCGTTCGACGTCGCGTCCCTGATCGGTTGCGCAGTCACCACGGGCGTCGGCGCCGTCCTGAACACGGCCCGCGTGCCGGCCGGCGCCTCGGTGATCGTCCTCGGTTGCGGGGGCGTCGGTCTCTCCGTTCTCATGGGAGCCCGCCTCGCGGGAGCCGGTCCCATCGTCGCCGTCGACCGCTCCAAGGAGAAGCTCGACCTCGCGCGCGAGCTCGGCGCGACCCAGACTGCCGCTTCGTCCGAAGAGGCTCACGGCTTCCTCGGGGAGGGGGCCGACTTCGTCTTCGAGGCGATCGGCCTACCAGTGACCATCGAGGCGGTTCAGGGCCTCCTTGCGCCAGGTGGCACGGGCGTCCTCGTCGGTCTCACGCCGCAGGGCGTGCCGGTGTCCCTCGACGCCTACACGTTCGTCGATCGCGGCCTCCGCCTCATCGGGTCGAACTACGGCTCGAGCGATCCGGCCGTCGACTTCCCGCGCCTCGCAGGCCTCTACCTGGAGGGCGCGCTGCCGCTCGACCGCCTCGTCTCCCACCGGATCGGCCTTGACGAGATCGAGGAGGCGTTCGACGCCATGCGCCGAGGCGAGCGAGCCCGATCCGTCGTCGTCTTCTAGCGGCGCGCTAGAAGCGGGTCAGGTACTCCCGGATCTCCCAAGGGGTGACCTGCTCGTGGTAGCGGCTCCATTCGTCGCGCTTCACACGGATGAAGTAGTCCACGTAGTCCTCGTCGCGACCGCGGCCGAGCGCTTCACGGAGGACGTCGTCTCCCTCGAGCTCGACCGTCGCCTCCCAGAGATTCCGTGGAAGGGACTCGAGGCCTTGCGAGGTGAGCTCGTCGAAGGACTTCGTGTAGAGGTTCTCCGAGTTCGGGTCACCGGCGTCCAGGCCGTTCTCGATGCCGTCCATCCCGGCCGCCAGGACGGCCGCGGCGGCAAGGTAGGGGTTGCAGGAGCCGTCGATCGTCCGGTCTTCGATGCGCCCGGGACCGGGGATCCGGAGCATCTGCGTCCGATTGTTGTAGCCGTAGGAGATCCAGACGGGCGACCACGTGGCCCCCGATGCCGTCGAGCCGAGCTTCAGCCGCTTGTAGGAGTTGACCGTCGGGGCCGTGATCGCGCTGTAGGCGCGCGCATGTGCCTTCAGGCCACCGATGAAGTTGTAGGCAGCCTCGGAGAGGCCGAGGCCGCGCCCGTCGTCCTCGTCGAGGAACAGGTTCGTGTCCCCGTCCCAGAGCGACATATGGAAGTGGCAGCCGTTCCCGGTCAGATTCGAGAAGGGCTTCGGCATGAACGTGGCGAGCAGCCGCTTCCCCTCACGCTGGCCCTTCTGCTCGGCGAGCTGGTGGATCATGTAGCGGAAGAAGATCGCTCGGTCGCAGCTCGTCAGGGCGTCCGCATAGGTGAAGTTCTGCTCGAACTGGCCGTTCGCGTCCTCGTGGTCGTTTGCGTAGTTGCCCCAGCCGAGCTCGTTCACGTAGCGCGAGACCCGGGTCAGGAACTCGTAGTGGCGCGAGAGGCCGTTCAGGTCGTAGCAGGGCTTCTCGAGCGTGTCGAGCTCGTCGGCGAGCCGGATCGAGCCATCGTCCATCAGCTCGATCAGGAAGTACTCGAGCTCGAGGCCGATCTGGAACTCGAAGCCCTTCTGCCGGGCGCGCTCGACCTGACGGCGGAGGATCGTGCGCGGGTCGTAGGGCCACTCCTCGCCGTCCACGTAGATGTCGCAGGCGAAGCGCGCGACGGTTGGCTCCCAGGGGACGGGTGTGAAGGAGCGCAGGTCCGGGATCGCCGCGATGTCCGGATCGGCCGGAACCTGTCCGATCTCACCCGCGGCGAAGCCGGCGAAGCCCGCTCCATCGGTGACGAGGTCGTCGAGGTTCTGCGCCGGCACGAGCTTCGCGCTCGGGCGCGCGTACATGTCTACGAACTGCGCGAAGTAGAAGTCGATCCCCCGTTCCTTCGATTCGCGACGGATGTCGTCGACCGTCGGCGCCGCCGTCGTGGTGGCCATAGAGCGCATCCCTCCTTTGTCTGTGCCGGCCGACCCTAACGCCTAGACACGACCCGGCCCACCGCCTGCTGCGCCGGGTCCGAGCGCTTCCTCCAGCTTGACCAGCTTGACGGCGATCTCGATGGCCAGCCAGTCGTCCTCGCGCAAGTCGATCGCCGAGACGCTCGAGATTCGCCCCAGGCGCTGTCGCAGCGTGTTCGGGTGCACGTAGAGGGCCGAAGCCGTGGCCGCGATGCTCCCGTGCCGCCGCAGAAACTCCTCGAGCGTCGGCAGGAGTGAGGTCGAGTGCTCGCGGTCGTACTCGGCGAGGCGGGCAACCGCTTCCCGGTGGGGATCACGAACGCCGACGTCGAGCGACATTCGGAGCAGGTACTTGTACGGGCCGAGCTCCTCGTAGGCGACCACGCCGGGCTTGCCACCGAGGACGGTCGCCCCGATGAGGGCATGGCGGGCTTCCTCGAAGCCGGCGGCAAAGCTCGCGGCTCCGCTGCACAGGTTCGAGAGCCCGATCGCCATGCCCTTGTCGGCCGTGGCGAGGTTGCGGACGCGTTCGACGATGTCGCCCACCCCTTCCTCCGTGACCCGGAGGAGCGCTCGGAGCAGGTCGTCACGGCGGTCGAAGAGCGAGCCGGGCGCGACGGCGGCGATCGCCGCCTCGAGGGCCTCTGCCGGCGGGGAAGCGGCCAGGACGAGATACCGCGCGTCGAGGTCGAAGCCGAGTCGAGTCGCACGGCCCTCGAGGTCACCGATCGGCCGGCCGCCTGCGAGCTCCTCGAAGAAGTCCTTGATCAGGTTCTTCTCCGTCAAGCGCTCG
This sequence comes from Actinomycetota bacterium, assembly GCA_013697275.1. Taxonomy (GTDB): domain Bacteria; phylum Actinomycetota; class Thermoleophilia; order Gaiellales; family Gaiellaceae; genus JACCXC01. The sequence continues at coordinate 6,939 of JACCXC010000093.1, forward strand.
ATCAGATCGATCTTCGCGAGCGCGACTGCCGTCTGGTTCGCGACCGCGCGCGCGAGATCAACCTCGGCGGTGCCTTCCGCGCGAAAGAGCCCGAGAAGCTCGTCGCCGGCCAGGAGCGGGAGCGCGACGGCCGGAGACCGGGCGCCGCCGACCTCCTGTCCGATCTCCGCGAGCGGGATCGCCGTCCGGGCGCCCGAGCTGCCGGGCGAGGAGGAGTGCAGGCGCAGCTCGCCCTGCGCGCGGTCGGCCACGTACAGGTGGCAGGCATCCGCACGGAGCAAGCGCCGGGCACGCGCGGCCACTTCGGGGAGGAGCTCGTCGCGGCTCTCGGCGCGGGCGATCTGCTCCCCGAGCGCGGTCAGGTTCTCGAGCTCGCCGACGCGCTGCCGAGTCTCCTCGTAGAGCCGCGCGTTGTCGATCGCGCCGGCCACGAGCGACGCCGTCGAGACGAGCACGTCCACCTCGGGCTCGCTGAACTCTCGCGGGGCCTCGGTGTGCATCGAGATCGCCCCGATCGGCTCGCCTGCGCGCGCCAGGATCGGAGCCGAGATCAACGACTGGAACTGCTCCTCCTCCAGCTCGGGGACGAACTTGAAGCGTGGGTCATCCGGAGCGTTCTCGCGCATGAACGACGGCTCTCGATGCTCGATCACCCACCAGGCGAGACCCTCGCCGCGCTCGAGCGCGATCCGGCCGACGAGGTGGCCGTACGGCTGCGAGGCGGCCCGCATGACGAGCCGCTGGCCGTCGTCCTCGATCAGGTAGACGAAGCAGGCGTGCACGGCGGCCGCGTCCGTCAGCAGGCGGACGACGCTTCGAAGTACCTCCTCGAGGTCGAGCGACGACCCGACCGTCGAGATGATCTCGAGCAGGATGCGGCCGTCACCCGACGCTGCCGGAGCGCGCTCCACCGGGGGATCGTAGAACGGCGCGGGCGCGAGTCAGCGCGCGGCGGGCCGGAGTGCACCGCGCAGCGGCTCGATCCGGATCGCGCACACCTTGTACTCCGGGATCCCGATCAGCGAGTCGGTGACGTCGTTGGTCAGGAGGTTGACCCGCTGCTCGGCGAAGTGGAGCGCCATCCAGACCAGGCCGGGGTAGACCTTCTCGCTGAGGGCGACCCGCGACTCGATCTGCCCGCGCCGCGAGACGAGCCGTACCCACTCCCCCTCCCCGACGCCGAGGTTCGATGCGTCCTCGGGCGACATCTCGATGAAAGGGTCCTCCTGCTTCTGCGTGAGGCCGTCTTCGCGCATCGTCATCCCCGCCGAGTTGTAGTGGTAGAGCGTCCGGCCGGTGGAGAGGACGAACGGGAACTCGGAGTCCGGCTCCTCGATCGGGGGCTGGTATTCGACGGGGTAGAACTTGCCCTTCCCGCTCGGACGCGCGGGACGCGGTGCGTAGAGGAAGGGCGTCCCGGGATCGTCGCGATCGATGCAGGGCCATTGGAGGCCGACCTCCTCGAGGCGGTCATAACGGATGCCGCTCCAGAGCGGCGCGAGGTCGGCGAACTCGTCCCAGACCTCCTCGGCGCCTCGATATTCGGGCCACTCGGCGCCCATCGCCTTCGCGAGGTCGA
>JACCXC010000116.1 GCA_013697275.1 Actinomycetota bacterium
TGAACGTCCAGGAGTCGCAGACGCGCCTCTGCCCGGACGAGCTCTGCGGCGGCGCTGGGCCAGACACGAGCGAGAGGCTCTCCTCGCTCTACGCGGATGCGCGGGTCGTCTACGCACACCTGGTTGCGCCGCCGGCGCTCGCCGAGGGCCTGCCCGCGATCGACGAGGCCTGGACCGGCTTCGGCGAGGAGGGCGCGGCCGTCGAGAACCTGAACGTCTCGACGGAGGTTCCTGAGATCGACGTCCAGACCTTCTACCTGGGGCGGATCCGCGACTTCAATCGGTTCCTGCACTCTCTCAAGGCCCCTGCCGGACGCGCGCCGACACTCAGCTTCCTCCACCTTCTGATGCCGCATGGGCCCTGGCTCTATTTTCCCGACGGCCGCGTGAGCGCGGTGGCGCAGCCCAGGGCCCCCGGCCGAGATGGTGAGCGCTGGTGGGATGACGACCTTGCGGTCCAGGCGTACCAGCGGCACCTCCTTCAGCTCGGCTACACCGACCGGCTGCTCGGCCGCCTCATCGCCCGCTTGGAGCGGACAGGCCTGTACGACCGAGCGCTCCTGGTCGTCGTCTCCGACCACGGGATCGCGTTTCGTGGGGACGACGACCGCCGGCTGCCGACGGCGAAGAACCTCCAGGACCTCGCCTTCGTGCCCTTCTTCGTCAAGCTGCCGGGCAAGCAGCGGCGCCGGGTCGTCGAACGCCACGTCCGGATCGTGGACGTCCTCCCCACGATCGCCGACGCGCTCGGCGTCGAGCTGCCCTGGAAGGTGGACGGCCGCTCCGGGCTCGCCGACGACGGCCCGGGGCCGGACGAGGTCCAGGTGGGCCGGCTCACGGCGCCCTACGAGGAGCTCCTCACACGCCGGGACGAGGCCCTGCGTCGCAAGATCGCGCTCTTCGGGGACCGCGACTGGGACATCTACGACCTCGAGCCGTACGGGAGCCTGCTCGGGCGCCGGGTCGCCGCGCTTGGTGCATCGCCCGGCGACGGGGAGGCCGTCGTGGACCCGACCGGAAGCCGGCTCCTTCGCTCGCTGCCGGCCGGCTCCCCGCTCGTCCCCTCGCCGCTTCTCGGGACGCTTTCAGGCGTAGAGCCCGACTCGTGGGTCGCCGTCGCGCTGAACGGCCGGATCGCGGCGGTCTGCCGGTCCTTCAGGCACGACGAGGGCCCCGTCCGCTTCGCGGCCCTGGCACCCGAATCGGCCTTCCGGCCGGGCGCGAACGACGTGACGTTCTTCCTCGTGGACGGCCCCTCATCGGCGCCGCGCCTCCGCGAGCTCGAGACCACGCTCAGCAGCTAACCGGCAGCGCCAGCGCACAAGGCTCCCCAGGCCGGGCGGATCAGCGGCGCGCGAGGAGCTCGTGCCGCAGGCCCTCGAGGCGCCCGCGAACGCTGCCGTCGACTCTCATCGAGCCGGCCTGGAGGACGAGGCCGCCGATCAGATCCGGGTCGACCTCGCGCGTCGCCTCGACGCGCCGGCCGGCGGCCTTCTCGATCTTGCCGACGATCTCCGCGGCCTCGCCGTCGGAGAGCTCGACGGCAGTGGTCAGCTCGACCCTTAGAACCTGCGCCTCCGCAGCCAGCAGACGCTCCCACTCGGCGTGGATCTCGGCCAACTCACCGGCCCGGTTCTTCTCGGCAACGAGGCTGACGAAATGGCGGAAGCTCTCGTCCGCATCGCCGAGGACGGACTCCAGGACGTCGCCCTTCGCCCCCGGCTCGATCTGGGGGTTTCTGAGCAGCTCGGCGAGCTCCGGCGAGCTCTCGAGCGCCTGGGCGAACGCCGCGAACTGCTCGCGCACGGCCTCGAGGCTCCCCTTCTCCTTTGCGGCCTGGAGGAGGGCCTCCGCATAGATCCGGTGCGCGACGGCCATGGCGCTAGTTGTCGCTCGCGATCCGCTTGACGTCCATTTCCTCGATCGTCTCGTCGATCAGGCGCTTCTGATCCTCGGCGTCCAGAGACTTGCGCGTCACCTTCTCGGAGGCCAGGAGCGTCAGCTCGACGACGTCGCGGCGGATGTCCTCACGCAGGCGCCGGTTCTCGGCCTCGATGGCGCGCTGGTTCTCCTCGAGACGGCGCTCGAGGTCGGAGTCCGCCTGCTCACGCGAACGGCGGAGCTGCTCCTGCCCCTGCCGGCGCGCCTCCTCGAGCGCACGATCGCGATCGGCGATCGCTTCGTCTCGCTCCTGCTTCGTGAGTTCCCGCAGCTGGCGGGCTTCCGCGCGGGCCTTGTCCGCTTCGTCGAGGGCCTCCCGGATCCGGTCACGCCGCTCGTCGATGAGCCCCTGGATCCGCCCGAAGGCGAGCTTGCGCAGGATGAAGAAGACGATCGCGAACGTGACGATCGTCCAGATCATCAGGCCCGGGACGACGTCGATGAGAGCGCTGCCGCCGCTGCTCTCTTCCTGCGCGAGGATGATTGCGAGCATCGACTAGACCAGCACGTAGGCCAGGAGGCCGCCGAGGAGCGCATAGAAGACGACCGCCTCGGTGAGCGCGAAGCCGAGCCACTGGATCCCCGTCAGCTCGCCGCGGAGCTCGGGCTGGCGGGCGACCGCCTGGATCATCGAGCCGAAGATGGTGCCGATGCCGATGCCGGCGCCTACGGCGCCCAGACCGACGCCCACGCCGAACGCGATCGCCTTGCCGAGGTTCGCGAGCCCCTCGTCGGTGGTTTGTGCGAGCACAAAGAAGAAATCCAACTCAGCCTCCCTGGGTCAATGTTCCGGTTCGATGGCGCCGCCGATGTAGATGGCGGAAAGAAGCGCGAAGACGAAGGCCTGAATCGAGACAACGATCCCGACCTCGAAGATGTAGACGGCCGTTGCAACGGGAACGGAGACGATCGCAAGGAAGACGTTCCCGAAGATGAAGATCAGGCCGATCATGACGAGGAAGAGCATGTGGCCCGCGAGCATGTTCGCGTAGAGACGGACGGAGAGCGAGATGAGCCGCATGAACTGGGAGATGACCTCGAGCGGCACGATCAGCGCGAGAAGCGCTTTGGGCGCACCCGCCGGGATCCAGCTCTTCAGGTACCCGACGAGACCGTTGAAGCGCACTCCCTCGACATGCGTGGCCACGAAAGTGATGAGGGCTAGCGCGAGGGTGACACTCAGGTTCGCGGTCGCGGCGTAGACGCCCCACGTCGGCAGATCCAAGCCGAAGAGGTTGAATGTCTCGTCCGAGAGCGGGAGCGGGATGAACCCGACCATGTTCATCACCCAGATGAAGAGGAAGAGTGACGCGACGTAGGGGAACCAGCGACCGACGGACTTCTTGGGCAGGTTCCCCTCGGCGATCTGCGCCTGGAGGGCCTCGTAGATGCTCTCCCCGGTCGTCTGACGGCGGCTCGGGCGGAGCGCCAGCCCGAAGCGCATGAGCCAGATCCCGAGCAGGATCGTGATCAGGCCGCTCAGCCAGACATAGGCCACCGCCTTGTTGACCGAGAGGTCGATGGGGCCGAGCTCGAGCGGGATCCAGGCGGGAAGCTCGAACTCGTGCTCGGGGCTGAAGTCCTCCGTGGCGGCGAGGACGAGAGGGCTCATCCGCGCGGCTCCCCGCCGAAGTAGAGAGTCAGGCCGAGCCCGAGTTCCACGCTGTACGCGACGGCATAGACGAGCGCACCCGCGAGGGCGAGCTCGGGATCGCTCACGGCCACGGCGAGCGCGACGACCATGAGGAGGATCCCGCGCGCCATCATTCCGAAGGCGACGACGCCCGAGCCGCGCAGGTTCGGCTCGCCGATCCCGATGCGGGCGAAGACGAGGCCGAGAAGCTGGCTCGCCGCCCAGAGGACGGCGCCGAGCGCCCAGCCCTGCAGGCGCCAGCCGGAGACGAGGAAGATCGGGAGTGCGAGCGCGACGACTGCGCCGCCCGCGACCACGGGCAAACGCCGGTCGGGAAGCGGCCGAGGCGTGAGGAGCGGGGCCGCCACGCTCAGAACGCCTCGCGGTAGGCCCGGTAGACGGCGAAGATCGAGGCGGGGATCCCGATGACCGCACCGATCGCGATTCCGATTCCCACAGAGCCCGCCGCCCAGCCCACGAGCGCGCCTATGCCCACGCACGCGACGAGCGCGCCGAGGAGCATTCCGCCGGCGCTCAGAGGGTCAAGGGTGGGGCGCTCTGCGATCGCGGTCGGCATCATCACAGGTCGGGGCGAGCCTATCAGCGGAGCCATACTTCGTGACAGCGAGAAATCGCTTGGATGCGCGCGAAACGGACGCTTCCAGGACTACTTTGTGCGTCGCTTCACCCGCGTCTGACTGCGGGTCCCGACCCGCCCCCTGCTCGGGTTCAGCCTATCGCCGGAGACCGCGCAGGTGGCGCGCGAGGCGTCACGGAGCTGCATCGGCTTCGCGCCGGAACACGGGCGCACGCCTACGATCGGGCGGTGCGCGTCTGGATCGACCTCACGAACACCGCCCACGTGCTCGTGCTGCGCCCGCTCATCGACCTCCTCGAGGCGGACGGGCACGACGTGGAGCTCACGGCGCGCCCGCTCTCCCATACGGTCGAGCTACTGGACGACTGGGGCCATCGATACACCCTCATCGGCCGCCACGGCGGCTCCGGACGGCTCCGGAAGGCGAGCGCCGCAGCATCTCGCGTCCCCCAGCTCCTCGCCTTTGCCCGCGGCCGCCGCTTCGACGCGGCGCTCGCGCACGGGTCGACCGACCTCCCGCCCGCGTGTCGGATACTCCGGATCCCGAGCACGACGATGTTCGACTACGAGTGGGCAGCACTGCAGCATCACGCAAACTGCCGTCTCGCGAACCGCGTCCTCGTGCCGGATGCGATCCCCGCCGAGCGCCTCGCGCGCTTCGGGGCCCGGCCTCCCAAGCTCGTTCGCTACCCCGGCCTGAAAGAGGAGTACTACCTCGCGGATTTCGAGCCCGATCCCGGGGTGCCCGAAGCGCTCGGGCTCAGGCACGACGCGCCGCTCGCTCTCATAAGGACGGCGCCCTCGTACGCGCTCTACCTCGGCGGCGCCGAAAGCGCGCTCCTCCCGCAGGTCCTCGCCCAGCTTGCCGAGGGAGGAGCCGAAACCGTCGTCCTCGCACGAACGGACGAGCAGCGCTCCGCGGTTCGGGCGCTCGGCGTCCCGCGAGTCGTCGTCCCAGACCGAGCTGTCGACGGGCGGAGCCTGGTCGCGCTCGCAGACCTGCTCGTCTCGGCCGGCGGGACGATGAACCGCGAGGCGGCGGTCCTCGGGACGCCCGTCTGGTCAATCTTCGAGGGCCGGCTGGGCGCGGTCGACGAGCAGCTCGCACGCGAGGGCCGCTTGCGCTTCCTGCACGACCCGGCCGAGCTGAGCGTCGTCCGGAAGCCCGAGGGAGCATGGCGCGGGCGCGTGCGACGCGACCCGCGTCAGCTCCTGCGCCTCGCGCTCCCCTGGATCCGCTAGCCGGTCGCGGGCCGGACGACGACCGAGGGTGCCGAGCGCTCCGCCGGTCCGTGGAAGACCGCCTCGACGTTGTTCCGGTCCGGATCGAGCGCGTATGCCGCGTAGTACTCGGGGTGGTAATCCCGTTCGCCCGGTGAGCCGTTGTCATCCCCGCCGGCTGCGAGGGCCGCCTCGTGGAATCGCTGCACCGTTTCCCGGTCGGGCGCCTGGAAGGCGAGGTGGAGGCCGGCGGTAGGCGCGACGCCCGTGGATACGAAGAGCTCGTCGGCGGCGAAGAAATGTTCGGTCTCGAGCGTCAGCTCTCGCCCGACGGCTCCGAGCACCTGCCGGTAGAAACGCTTCGACGCCTCGAGATCGGCCACGCGCAGGTGCACGTGGTCGATCAGCCGGCCCTGGTGGAACTCCATCAGCGCGGCCCGGCGCTGAGCACCCGCTCGACCGCCTCCTCGCGCTCCGCCTCTCGCGTCGCCCAGCGACCGAATCCGAGCACCCGGAGATGGCGCGCCTTCAGGATCTCGAGCGAGTAGACCATCCAGACCGAGGCTGCGAGCACGACGAGTCCGACGGCCCCGATGATCAGCGAGTTCTCGAGGTTCCATTCGCCCCTCGGGCGCGGCGGCACGAAGCGCACGAGGATCGCCCAGGCCGCGAGAAGCGCCGCCCAAAGGTGCAGGTAGGCAGCCGTCCGGCGCTGCGAGAAGCCGATGCGCAGGAACCGGTGGTAGAAGTGATTCTGGTCTGCCCCCCAGGGCGGCCGCCGGTACTTGAGGCGCTTCAGGACGACGAAGGACGTGTCGAGGATCGGCACGGCCACGACGAGGAGCGGCGCGACGAGCGCCATCGAAGCCGCCGTCTTCAGAACGCCCTGGACGGCCACGCACGCGAGCAGGAACCCGAGGGCGAGTGCACCGGAGTCGCCCATGATGATGCGGGCCGGGTGGTAGTTGTGGCGCAGGAACGCGAGCGTCGCCCCGCACGTGATCGCCGCCAGCGCCGCGGCGTCGACGCGGCCGAACGATGCGGCGAGGACGGCGAACGAGAAGGCCGCGATCGAGACGATTCCCGCCGCGAGCGCGTCCATCCCGTCGATCAGGTTCACCAGGTTCGCGAGGAACGCGATCCAGAAGATCGTCAGGGGATCGGCGAAGGGGCCGAAGTCGAGGTTGCCGACGAGCGGGATCGAGACCCCGTCGAACGTCACGTCGAAGCCGAGTACCGGGATGAGCGCGATCGCCGTGACCCCGAGGAGCTTCGTGCTCGGCGTCAGGCGGCGCACGTCGTCGACGAGGCCGAGCAGGGCTACGAGCCCGGTGCCGACCAGGATCCCGAGGTAGGGCCCGTCCGGGCGCATGAAGACAGCGGCCGGGACGAGGATCCCGATCACGATCGCCACTCCACCGATCCGCGGGAGCGGGCGACTGTGGACGCGCGGGCGGTCGGTGTGCGAAGGATCGTCGACTGCGCCGATCCGCGGCGCGAGCCAGGCAGTCAGTGGGGCGAGCGCGAGGACGATCCCCACGGCCGCCAGGAACCCCCAGACGACAGCCCCCTCGCCCACCAAAGTGTCGAGGGAATCGACAAAGGACACCCGGCCGATTATCGCACAGGGGCTGGGTGTCTCCCCGCTTGCCCCGTGGTCCGGCCGACCGCGGGGCGCTACCATCGAACGCCATGACCGAGGTCCTGGCTGCAACACAGGCGTTCGACGAGCGGATCCGCACGCGTACGGCCCGGGTGGGGATCGTCGGCCTGGGCTACGCGGGCCTGCCGCTCGCCATGGCCTTCGCCGAAGCGGGCTTCGACGTGACGGGAATCGATCTGAACGCGGAACGCGTCAGGGCGGTCACCGAGCGTCGTCCCTACCTCGTGGACGTCCCCGCCGAGCGCTACGAGGTGCTCGACGGCGAGCTTCGCGCCACGGCGGAGTACGCGGCCGTCGCCGACCTCGACGCGCTGACGATCTGTGTGCCGACACCGCTCTCGAAGACGCGAACGCCCGACATCTCCTACGTGGTCTCAGCGGCAGAGTCCGTCGCGGCGAACCTACGCCCCGGTCAGCTCATCGTCCTCCAGTCGACCACCTACCCGGGCACAACGGCGGAGATCGTCCTCCCCATTCTCGAGCGAACCGGCGGCACGGCCGGCGAGGACTTCTTCGTCGGGTACGCTCCCGAGCGCGTCGACCCGGGGAACAAGCGCTTCACGATCAGGACGACGCCGAAGCTCGTCGCGGGCGTGACGGACGAGTGCCGCCGGCGCACGGAGCTCCTCTACCGCCAGATCGTCGACGAGGTCGTGCCAGTCTCGAGCCCGATCGTCGCCGAGACGGCGAAGCTTCACGAGAACACGTTTCGCGCGGTCAACATCGCGCTCGCGAACGAGCTCGCGCTCATGTGCGACAAGCTCGGAATCTCGGCCTGGGAGGTGATCGAGGCGGCCGCGACGAAGCCGTTCGCCTTCCTGCCGCACTATCCGGGCCCTGGGCTCGGCGGCGACTGCATCCCGGTCGTCCCGCAGTTCCTCGCCGCGCGCGTGCGCGAGTACGGGTACTCGCCGCAGCTGATCGACGCGGCGCACGAGATCAACACCCGAATGCCCTCCTACGTCGTCCAGAAGGTCACGGACGCGCTGAACGAGGGTGCGCTCCCGGTCAAGGGCTCCCGCCTCCTTCTCCTGGGGATGGCCTACAAGGCCGACGTTCACGACATCCGCGAGTCGCCCAGCCTCGAGGTCATGCGCCTCCTGCTCGCGCGCGGCGCTGACGTCCGCTACTGCGATCCCTGGGTGCCTGAGCTCGAGCTCGACGGAGCCCTGCACAGAAGCGTCGCCTGGACGCGGGACGAGGTGGCCGGGGCCGACTGCGTCGTCGTCCTGACGCAGCACCGTGAGTTCCTCGACGAGCCACTCTGGGACGCGGCGCGCTGCACCGTCGACGCGCGGAACGTCGTCCCGGCCGGCCCGAACGTCCACCGCATCTAGGCCATGCTTCTAGTCCTTGGCGCGGGCTACGTCGGCGCCGCGCTCGCTGACCGAGCCCTGGCCGCCGGCGAGGAGGTCGTGCTGGCGGACAACTGGTACGCAACGGAGCGCGGTCAGGTCGCGCCCCTCGAGGAGCGTGGCGCGCGTGTCGAGACGGCCGACATCCGGTCGAGGGGGGACATCGAGGGGCTCCTCGCCCTCGATCCCGCCCGCGTCTACCTGCTCGCGGCGCAGGCGAGCCGCCCGCTTGCGGAGAGCGACCCCGATTACACCGAAGAGACGAACGTGACGGGCATCCGGCTCGTTGCGGAGGCAATCGGCGCGAGGGGCGGGCCGGCCGTCGTCTTCGGGAGCTCCCTCCACGTGTACGGGACCGGTCTGGAGGGCGAGGTCGACGCGACGCAGCCCTACGGTGAGCAGCGGGATCTGGCGCATCTCTCGAAGATCTACGGCGAGCTCGTGCTGGCGATGCACGCGCGCCGCGCCGGCGCAGACCTCGCCATCCTGCGCCTGGGCATCCTGTACGGACCGAGCCCGGTCGAGCACGACCGCCCCGAGTCGCAGACGGTCGTCGATAAGTTTCGCCTCCTGGCCGCGCGCGGGGAGCCACTACCGGTGGATGACGGCGGTCGAGCCGCGCTCGGGGTCGCGCACGTCGACGACGTCGCGCGAATCCTGCTCGAGGCGCCGCACCAGCCTGGGGTCAGCGCGGCGAACGTGGCTGCGGAGACCCTTACGGTGGCCGACATCGCCGCGCTCGCCGAGGGCCGCGAGTGCGCGGGCAACGCTCCCCTGGCATTCGCGACCCCATTTGGCTACGGGCAGCGCGTGGCCGACTACCTGCGCCGCTCGTGAGAGTTCTGGTCACCGGCGCGGCGGGCTTCCTGGGCTCGCGCTTCGCGACCCTCCTGGCCGAGCGGGGACACGACGTTCTCGCGACCACGCGCCCCGGCGGGCGGACCGGCCCGCCCGGGGTCGAGGCCGTGGCCATCGACGCGGGCGACGAGGCGATCGAGGAGCTCGTCGCCGGCCGCGAGGTTGTCCTCCATTTCGCGGGGGTGCCGGACCCGACGAAGGCGAACGCCGATCCGGCTCGGGCCGTGCGCGAGAACGCCGGCACGACGCTGACCCTCCTCGAGGCCTGCGTCCGCCATGACTCCGGCCTTTTGTATCCCTCAACGATCCGGGCCGCGCTGGACTCCCCGCCGGACGCGTACGCGATCTCGAAGCGGCTGGGCGAGGAGGTTTGCCGGCTGCACAGGGCCCGCGCAACCGTGCTGCGCCTGACGTCCGTCTTCGGGCGCGGGCAGGTGGCGGGCGCCGGCGCGACCGGGGCGATCGCTCGCTTCGCGGCCTGCGCGCTCGAGGGCGCGCCGATCGTCATCCCGGGCGATCCGGAGAGAGGGCGCGACTTCGTCTTCGCCGACGACCTCGTGCCGGTCGTCGAGCGGATCGTGGTGAAGGGGCGTTGGGGCGGGACGGTCACGCTCGCCCGGGGAGAGACCACCCCGCTGCGCCGGGCGGCAGAGCTCGTCCTCGCCGCCGCCGGCTCAGCCGTTCCCGTCGAGCTTCCGGGCGGAGAGCTCCCGCCCGGCGAGAACGAGACCTACCCTGCCGAGCCGACCCCGGGGCTAGGCTTCGAGCCTCGACCGGTCGAGGAGGGAATCCGCCTGTATGTCGACTGGCTCCGCGCCCATACCGCTCCTCAAGGCCGCCCCCGAGCCTGAGCAGATCGCCGAGCGGCTCGACGGCTGCCCGTGGCGTGGGCTCGAACTGGCCCTCGCTCCGGCCGACGTGGCCGACGACGATGCGCTCGCCCGGGCAGTGGAGGCGGTGCGCGCGGGAACGGACGGCCGCGAGCTCGTTCTCACGGCGGAGGCCCCCGTCGCGTGGCCGAGCGGCGCGTTCGTCCGCGTCGACCGGCTGACGGACGAGGCGCGCGCCTGCATCGAACGGAGCGCAGAGTTCGCGCGGACAATCGGGTCGCCCGTCCTCACAATCCACCTCTATGCACCGATGGCCCCGGACGAGCTCCGCGACGCGCCGCCCCTCGACGAGGACGCCGTCGACGGGTTCCTGCGCTTCTTTGCGGAGGCCTGCCTCGAGCGCGGCGTCTCGCCGCTGATCGAGAACGTCCCGCCCGTCCTGCGCATGCGCATGGGCGGCGTTTTCTTCTCCCCGATCGGCGGCCACTGGCGAGACCTGCGCGTCTGGCACGCGCGGATCCCCGAGCTTCGCTTCACGCTGGACACCTCGCACGCAGCCCTCTTTCGCTCGTTCGCGGCCGTCTACCCGACGCTCTTCGGCCTGACCTCGGACGAGGATCTTGAGCTCGGGCGCTACGTGGAGGAGCTCGGCCCGTCCACCGAGGTCGCCCACGTCTCCGACGCCCTCGGCCTGCTGGGTGAGGGCCTTCCGATCGGAGCCGGCTCGCTGGAGCTCGACCCGGTGGTGCGCCGCCTCGGCGACTTCGCCCGCTTCGTCGTGGCCGAGATCAACGAGCCGAATCCCGCGCGCTCGCCCGAGATGAAGGCCGGTTACAGAGCAATCGAGCGGGCGCTCGCGGCCGCGCCCGTCGTCCCCTGCCGGGCTCGCCGCCGCCTCCCGTCGGAGAGACTCGACTGGTCGCAGGTCTTGGGCCGGCGCGACCCGGTTCCGGCCGTTCTCGAGCTGCAGGAGCGCTTCGGCGGCCGGCGCGTCGCCCTGACGGGCGGAGGCGGGTCGATCGGACGGGCGCTGACGGCCTTCCTCGGCGGGCTCGAGTCGGAGCGGATCGTCGTCCTCGACAGTCACGAAGCCTCGCTGACCGCTGCGCGGCGCGCGATCGAGCCCGCTCAGCTCGCGCGTGTGAGCCACGTCCTCTGCGACATCCGCGACGGCGCACGAGTCGAGCGCGTGCTTGCAGACGCCCGCCCTGATGTCGTCTTCCACCTGGCGGCGTACAAGCACGTGGACTGGGCCGAGCTCTACCCGGAGGAGTTCGCCGACACGAATCTCCAGGGGAGCTGGAACGTACTGCGCGCGGCCGATCGAGTCGGGATCGACACCGTGGTGGTCGCCTCGACGGACAAGGCCGCGCTCGGTGCGGGCGTGTACGGGCGCACCAAGCGCTTCATGGAGCAGCTGACCGCGTTCGCCGCGCGCCAGGGCGGCGCCCACCGGACGGCTGTCCGCTTCGTCAACGTGCTGGGGAGCGCCGGGAGCGTCTCCGAGCTCTTCCTCCGTCAGGCGCGCACAGGGATCCCGCTGACCGTCACGGACACGGGCATGGTGCGCTACTGGATGACGATGCCCCACGCGGTAACGCTCGCGGCCCACGGAGCGCTACTTGCCGGCGAAGGCACGCTGCTCGCGGGGCCGGCCGACCCGGTCTCCCTGACGGTGGGTCAGCTCGCGGAGCGGATCTGGCGCCAGGCCGGCCGGGGCGACGAGCCCGAGCTCGAGCTGGTCGGCATCCGGCCCGGCGAGACAATGAGCGAGGTGCTCGTCGGGCCGGGCGAGGAGCTCGAGCCCGAGCGCTTCCAGGGGATCGCCCCGCTCGCCGGTGAGATCGCGATGGCGGCGCCGGCGTGGGTGCTCGAGCGCCTGCCGGAACGCGGGACGCGAGAGGAGACGAGGGCCGTCTGGCTGGAGGCGCTCTCCCGCCCCGGCCTGCTGGCCCCGGCAGCCCGCTAGCGCTCCGCCGCCATGCCCTCGAAGGTCTCGGTCGCCTCCTGCGCAGAGTGGGAGCTCAGGACGTACTCCTCGGCGAACTCGTCCGCGCCGGGGAGACCGCTTGCGCGCACCCGGTTCGCCGCAGCCTCGACGTCGTAGGACGTCCGCCTGAGCTCGACGTCCGGCCCGAGGAGCGCCCAGCGGGCCCCGGTCTCGCCTTCGTACGGCATCCCCAAGCTGCCCGCGTTCACGAGCCTCGTTCCTTCGAAGCGCCGGTCGAACTGGACGTGGGTGTGCCCGCAGACGACGACCGGCTCCCGCACCTCCGCGAGAATCGGTGCCAGGCGCTCGGGCGGGGTCGCACGCGTGAGGATCTCGGTGTCGCTGCGCGGCGAGCCGTGGCAGAAGAGCGTCTGGCCAAGGCCGTCGATCTCGACCGCGAGAGACTCGGGCCAGGCGGTCACGGCGGCCGTTGCCTCGTCGCCGAGCTCGGCGCACACCCAGGCGTTCCGCTCGGCCCACGGGTCGTCGGCCGGAAGCTCTCCGAGCACGCGGTCCGTGTTGCCACGGACGAAGAGCGCGCGCTCTCCGAGGCCTACGAGCGCCTCGAGCGTCTCGGCCGGGAAGGGGCCCATCACCGCGTCGCCGCCGACCAGCACCAGATCAGCCCACCGGACATCGGGCTCGGCGAGCACCGCTTCCAGGGCCGGAAGGACTCCGTGGATGTCGTAGAGCGCGGCAACCGTCCGCGCCCGGGTCATTTCGTGCCGAAGAGCCGGTCGCCCGCGTCGCCGAGGCCCGGAAGGATGAAGCCCTTCTCGTTCAGCTGGCGGTCGACGCCGGCAACGACGATCGAGACGTCCGGATGCGCGGCCTGCATGTGCTCGATCCCCTCGGGAGCCGCGATCAGCGCGATCAGCCGGACGCTCTCTGCCCCGGCCTCTTTGACCAGCTGCGTCGCGTAGCCGGTCGATCTCCCGGTCGCGAGCATGGGATCGAGGAGGATCACGTCGCGCTGGTCGATGTCCCCGGGGAGCTTCACGAAGTACTCGACCGGCTCGAGCGTCTCCTCGTTCCGATAAAGGCCGATGAAGCCGACGCGAGCGCCCGGGATGAGCGAGAGCACGCCGTCAAGCATCCCGATCCCCGCACGGAGGATCGGGCAGACCGCGACCTTCTTCCCGGAGATCCGCTGCACCGTAGTTCGCTCGAGGGGCGTCGAGATCTCGACCTCCTCGGTCGCGAGGACCTTCGTCGCCTCGTAGGTCAGGAGGAGCGTCAGCTCGTTGACGAGCTGGCGGAAGCTCTGCGTAGGCGTCTCCTCGTCTCGGAGAAGGCCGAGCTTGTGCTGCACGAGCGGATGGGTGACCTCGACGACGCGCTGCGCGGCGGCGGCCGTCGTCACGCGGCGTAGGTCGCGTACCCGCGGAAGCCCGGGTAGAGCGGATTGCGCTCGCAGAGGGCCCTGCTCCGCTGGGCGAGCGGGCCGAGATCGGCGTCGTCCGCGAGCGCCTCGCAGATGACGGAGCCGACCTCGTGGAGATCTTGCTCCTGGAAGCCACGCATCGTGACCGCGGGGGTGCCGAGCCGAAGCCCCGACGCCACGGTGGGCGGGCGCTCGTCGAAGGGGACGGTGTTCCGGTTGGCCGTGATCTTTACCTCGTGCAGGCGCTCCTCCGCGTCCTTGCCCGTCCAGTCGCCGCGGCGCAGGTCGACTTGTACGAGGTGCGTGTCGGTGCCGCCCGTGAGGAGGTCGAGGCCGCCGTCCACGAGAGAGTCGGCGAGGGCGTCGGCGTTGGCGCGAACCTGGGTCTGGTAGGCGCGGAAGCCGGCCGAGGCTGCGATCTTGAAGCACGTCGCCTTGGCGGCGATCGTGTGCTCGAGCGGGCCGCCCTGCATGCCGGGGAAGACCGCCTTGTCGACGGCGAGCGCGTGCTCCTCGCGGCAGAGGATGAAGCCCGAGCGCGGCCCGGCGAGCGTCTTGTGCGTCGTTGAGGTGACGAAGTCGCAGTGCGGCGTCGGGTTCGGGAGGAGGCCGGCCGCGACGAGACCGGCGAAGTGGGCCATGTCGCAGAGGAGAAGCGCGCCGACCTCGTCGGCGATCTCCCGAAAGCGGTCGGCCTCGATCGCGCGCGAGTAGGCCGAGCCGCCGCAGACGATCAGCTTCGGCCGGCGCTCGTGCGCCACGCGGGCGACCTCGTCGAAGTCGATCAGGTTGGTCTCCCGGTCGACGCCGTAGGTCGCGATGTCGTACAGGCGCCCGGAAAAGTTCACCTTGAGGCCGTGCGTCAGGTGACCTCCGTGGTCGAGGCGCATGGCGAGGATCGTGTCGCCCGGCTGGAGGCAGCTGAAATACACGGCCATGTTCGTCTGCGCACCCGCATGTGGCTGGACATTCGCGTGCTCGGCGTCGAAGAGAGCCTTCGCCCGGTCGATCGCGAGCTGCTCGATCTCGTCGACCACCTCGCAACCGCCGTAGTAGCGCCTGCCCGGATAGCCCTCCGCGTACTTGTTCGTCGGAACGCTCGCCTGGCCCTCGAGGACGCTCGGCCAGGTGAAGTTCTCGGACGCGATCAGCTCGATCTGGCCCCGCTGGCGCTCGAGCTCGCGGCCGAGAAGGGCGGCCACCTCGGGGTCGAGATCGGCCAGCAAGGCCTGGCGCAGCTCCTGAAACGTCTCTTGCGCGACCGCCACGCTGGGACCCTACTGTAGTCGCCGTCTTACCTCGTTCGAGGGAACGGCCTACCCCATTCGAGTGATTTTCGCCGTAACCCTGTTCGGAGATGCGGCGTTAGGGGGACATGGGTGCCGTGACCGCAATTCCTCTCGGAATCGTGCCGCTCGGGATCGTGGGGGTCGCCGTCCTCGCGCCGCTCGTGCGCGAGTACCTGGAGTTTCGCCGCGAGTGGGGGCTCAGCGCGCCGGCGGCGCTGCTCGCGGCGGGAACGCTCTTCCCGGCGCTCGGCGTCGGGATCGCCGCTTCGCTGCCGCTCGCCGGTCGCCCCTCGCTTCAGTGGGTGGCAACGATCGTGGTGACGATCGCGGCCTACTCCCTCGCGGTGTCGGCGTTCAAGCCCGACGCTGAGCCAGAGCCGACTCGATCGCGCTGACCGCTTCATCAACGGGGACCGCTCCTTCGCGGAGGATCGCCGGCTCGGGGCCCGACAGGTCTACGACCGTCGAAGGCGTGCCCGGTAGCTCGCCGACGTCGATGACCGCGGCGACCTGAGACCGGATCGCCTCCGGAACGTCTTCCACCCTGCGCGGATCGGCGCCTCCGTGTGAGTTGGCGCTCGTGGCGGCGACGACGCCGATCCGTTCCACCACGGCTCTGCTCTCGGCCGGGAGGAAGGGCACGCGAATGCCGATCGTGTCCGGCCGAGAGCCGGCGAGCCAGCGGAAGCGCCGCGCCGGGTTCGGCAGGACGAGCGTGTAGGGGCCCGGCAGGAGCGCGCGCGCCGTGACGGCCGCGCGGCCACGAAGCTCCGGGACGGCGTCGAGGATCGTGTCCAGGTCAGCGCCAAGGAGCGCGACCGGCTCGCTCTCGGGGCGGCCTTTGAGCCGAAAGAGCCGGAGGACCGGCTCCTCCCGGTACGCGTCCGCGCAAAGCCCGTAGACGGTGTCGGCCGGAAGGACGACAGGTCGCCCGGCCCGGAGCGCTGTGACCGCGTGCTCGACGACGTCGTTCACGGTCGCCCTTCGACCACTCGCGGAATTCCGGCCAGGTCTGGCGTGACGCGCACATCGTGGTAGCCGAGCGCGCGCAGGAGCTCCGCAACGTCGTGGGCCTGGCCGTCCCCTACCTCGAGGACGAGCCAACCGTCCGGGGAGAGCACGTCCGGCGCTCCGCGTGCGACCGCTTCCGTCAGGCCCGAGGCGACGAGTGCTTCGCGAGGGTCGTGGTCGCGCACCTCCGGCTCGAGCGACGCGAGCCGCTCCTCCGGAATGTACGGCGGGTTCGAGACGACGAGGTCGAAGGGCCCGTCGGCGGTGCCGAGCACGTCGCCCTCGAGCAGCTCCACTCGTTCCGCGAGACCCGTCCGCTCGGCGTTCTCACGCGCGAGCGCGAGCGCCGGAGGTGAGACTTCCACGCCCACGATGTGAGCGTCGGGCCGCTCGTCGGCGAGCGCGAGCGCGATTGCCCCCGAGCCGGTCCCCACGTCGAGGACACGCGGCGCGTCCACACGCGCGAGCAGGGCGATGCAGCGCTCGACGACAACCTCCGTCTCGGGCCGCGGAACAAGCGCCCGCCCGTCCACTCCGAGCGTCAGCCGACGGAAGCCCCAGTGGCCGAGGATGTGCTGGAGCGGCTCGCGGGCACGCCGCCGTTCCACCAGCGTCCGCAGCGCGGCGAGCTGTGCGGGGTCGAGGTAGCCGGATCGGGCGTGGAGCGCGGAGCGCGGAGCGCCGAGCACGTGGGCGACGAGCAGCTCGGCGTCCGTTCGGGCATCCGGGACTCCTGCCACCCGGAGCTGCCGTTCCGCGTCACGAACCGCGTCGAGCGGCCTCAAGCGAAGGCGGCGGTCTCGAGCGCTCGGCGGCGGCTCTCCGCCGTGAGCGCGTCGGTGAACTCAGCAAGCTCCCCGTCGAGCACGCGTTCGAGCTGGTGCACCGTCAGCTTGATCCGGTGATCCGTCACGCGGTTCTCCGCAAAGTTGTACGTCCGCACCTTCTCGGAGCGCTCGCCGCCGCCGATCTGCGAGCGGCGCTGCGCCGAGAGCTCCTCTTCCTGACGCCGCCGCTCGAGCTCGAAAAGCCGGGCGCGCAGGACGCGCAGCGCCTTGGCCTTGTTCTGGAGCTGCGATTTCTCGTCCTGCATGGCGACGACGACCCCGGTGGGCAGGTGCGTGATCCGGACGGCCGAGTCGGTCGTGTTGACGCTCTGGCCACCCGGGCCGGTCGAGCGATAGACGTCGATCTTCAGCTCGTTTGGGTCGATCTCGACCTCGACCTCCTCCGCCTCGGGCATGACCGCGACCGTCGCGGTGGACGTGTGAATGCGGCCCTGCGACTCGGTCTCTGGCACACGCTGAACGCGGTGCGTGCCGCCCTCCCACTTGAAGCGCGAGAAAGCGGCGTCGCCCTTCACGGCGAAGGTGACGTCCTTGAACCCGCCGGCCTCGCTCGGACTCGAGCCAAGCACCTCGAAGCGATAGCCCGAGCGCTCGGCGTAGCGCGTCAGCATGCGGAAGAGGTCGCCGGCCCAGATGGCCGCCTCGTCGCCGCCGACTCCCTGGCGGATCTCGACGATCACGTCCTTCGCATCGGCTGGGTCGCGCTCGACCAGCGCGAGCTTCAGCTCCTCCTCGAGCGAGTCGACCTGCTCCTCGAGCCCGGGCACCATCTCGCGCAGATCAGCGTCCGCGCGTGCGTCGTCGAGGTCGGCCCGGGCCTGCCGCCACTCCTGCGACAGCTTGTACGGCCCCTCGAGCTCCTTCAGCTTTCGACCCGCATCGGCCGCCGTCCGGTGGTCGGAGAAGATGGACGGGTCGCTCATTCGCTCCTGCGCCTCGGCGTGGGAGCGCTCCAGCTCGTCGATCAGGTCGTCGATCCCGGCCATCCTCAGATGGTAGCCCGGGGTCTTACGCCATTACTTCGACTTTTCGTTGCTCGGGGGTCATTCGGCCTTCGAGGCGGAGCACCTCGCGGAGCGCTCTGATCGAGACCTCGACCTGGTCGAGAGTCGGCTCGCGGGTCGTCAGCCGCTGGAGCCAGAGGCCGGGCGCAAGAAGCGTGCGGAGGGCTCGGTGCTCTGGGTGCCGCCCGGCGAAACGGATGACCTCGTAGGCGATCCCGGCGATCAAGGGCAGCATGAGGATGCGCGTTGCGATCAGCCAGTACCAAGACGGCCGCCCGAAGAAGGCGAAGACGAAGATTGCGATCACCATCACGTAGAGCAGGAAGGCCGTCCCGCAGCGGACGTGCAGGAGGCTGAAGCGCTGCACCTTCTCGGGCACGAGCTCGGCGTCCGCCTCGAGCGCATTGATCGCCTTGTGCTCGGCCGCGTGGTACTGGAAAACCCGCTTCAGGTCGGGGAGGAGCGAGATGACGAGTAGGTAGGCGATGAAGATTCCCACGCGAACGAGGCCCTCGACGATCACGAAGGCGGCTGTGCCGTCGACCGGAAGCAGGTTCGTGATGAGGGCCGGCGAGACCTTGAAGAGCAGAAGCGCGAAGCCGATCGCGATCCCGAAGGCAAAAAGGAGCTGCCCCCGAGTGAGCTCGGTCTGCACCTCCCCGTCCTCACCCTCCTCCTGCGCCGCATAGTTCGCTGAGATCGCGAGTGCTCGGAAGCCGATCGAGAGCGACTCGCCGAGCGCGACGACGCCGCGAATGACCGGCAGCCGGGCCCAACGATGGCGTAGAGAGAAGGAGGCGATCGGCCGGTTGACCTCCGCGATCTCGCCGTCGTTCTTCCGCACGGCGACTGACCAGGCGGACGGACCGCGCATCATCACGCCCTCGAGGACGGCTTGACCGCCGATCGGGGCGCTGGCAGCGAGCATGGGAATGAGACGGCGGAGCCTGCTCATCTTCTCTCTATCGGGTATTCGCGCATGAGCCTTAGCGCGGTTCAGCCGCAGATGGCGCTAGCGCTTCGCCGCGCCGGCTCGCTCGAGCCGCCGCTGGAAGCGCTCGACGCGTCCGCCGCTGTCCATGAGCTTCTGTTTGCCCGTGTAGAACGGGTGGCATTCGGAGCAGACTTCGACGTGGAGCTCAGGCTTCGTCGAGCGGGTCTGAAAGGAGTTCCCGCACGAGCAGGTCACCGTCGCCAGCATGTAGTCCGGGTGAATCTCAGCCTTCATCTCCAGCGAGAATAGCAGAGGCGGTATCGGCTGCCACGTTGCCTCCCGAGACTACGACAACGACCGTTTTTCCCTCCAGATCGGGCACACGGCCGGCAAGAAGCGCGGCGACTCCGGCCGCTCCGGCGGGCTCGGCGGCGAGCTTCGCCCGGGCATAGAGGAAGCGGAAGGCTTCGCGGATCTCGTCCTCCGAGACGGTCACCGAGTCGGTCACGAGCTCGCGGCAGACGGCCAGGCATCGCTCACCGGCGAAGGGTGCGTTCAGGCCGTCTGCGATCGACCGCGGGACGATCCGGACCGGCTCCCCGGCTTGGAGGGCGTCGCGGAGCGCGGCCGAGCCCTCCGGTTCGACGGCCACCACGCGGGCATCAGGCCGCGCGCCCCGCACGGCGACGGCTACGCCCGCGATGAGGCCGCCGCCGCCGACGGGAACGACGATCGCCTCCACATCCGGCCGGTCTTCCACGACCTCGAGCCCAAGAGAGCCCTGGCCCGCAATCACGATGTCGTCGTCGAACGGGTGCACGAACGCGCGGCCGCTCGCCTCGCGCAGCTCCTCCACCCGCGCGAAAGCCTCGTCCGGCGTCTCGGCTTCCAGGTCGACGTGCGCGCCGTAGCCCCGCGTCGCCTCGACCTTCTGCGCGCTCGCTCCCCGTGCCATGACGACGAGGCAGTCGAGCCCTTCGAGGGCCGCGCCGTAGGCGACCGCGGCGGCTGCATTCCCCGCCGAGATCGTGATCACGCCTCTCCGGCGCTCCTCCGGCGAGAGGACCGCGATCCGCGCGAGCATCCCGCGCGGCTTGAACGAGCCGGTGCGCTGGAAGAGCTCGGCCTTGAGGAAGACGCGCGCACCGGTCAGCCGGCTGAGCGTCGCCGAGCTCAGGAGCGGAGTTCGGTGCAGCCGGTTGCCGAGCATCGCCGAGGCGCGGACGACGTCGTCCGGCGTCACCGGCCCCGTCACATGACCGAGTACTCGGGGCCCGAGCCGCCTTCGGGCGGGGTGAGCCGCCCGCCCTTGGCCGTGATGGCGCCGCACTGGACGCAGTTCGAGGCCGTTACGTCGACCGAGACGAGATCCTCCTCGCGAGCCTCTCGGCCGCCGTCCGCGATCTCGTACACCTGCGCGGGGCACATGTGCACCCACGCCTCCGCGACGACGCGCGGCACCTCGCGTCGGACGCGGATGTGGTTCGGCGCATCGTCCCGCGTCTGGTTCCCGCTCAGGTAGACGCTCGAGAGCTTGTCGAAGAAGAGCTTCCCGTCCGGAGACGGATAGCTCAGCGACCGGTCGCCCAGGACGAGATAGGAGCTCGCGTCGGACTGAATGTCGAGGTTGCCGCGCGGGAAGCGGCCGAGTGAGTTCAGCGCCGCACCCGCCAGCAATGCCCCGCGAACGAACCCGTGCTTGAAGGCGGGCCGCATGTTCCGCACCCGCTCGAGGTCGCTCCAGATGTAGCTCGACCGGATCGCCTCGTCGTAGCCCTCGAGCGCACCCGGCGTCCAGGCCGTCCGCCCGGGCGCGACGCTCTCGAGCGCCGTCTCGGCCGCGAGCGTCCCAGAGCGCACCGAATAATGAATCCCCTTCAAGGCGGGCACGTTGACGAAGCCTGCGCCGTCGCCGACGATCATCCCGCCGGGGAAGTGGAAGCGGTCGGGGACGGAGAGAAGCCCGCCCTCGGGGATCGTCTTCGCGCCCCAGGCGATCCGGCGCCCGCCTTCCAGGAGCCGACGAAAGCGCGGATGGCCCTTCAGCTCCTGCAGGAGGTCGTGGACGGAGATCGTCGCGTCAGTGTGGTCGAGGCCGACCACCAGCCCGAGGGAGACAGTGTGGTCGTCCAGCGGGTAGAGGAAGCTCCCGCCGAACTCCCGGTGGCGCGCGCCTCCGCGCAGCGGCCAGCCCATCGTGTGGACGACCCGGTCGAGCGGCCGCGCGACCTCCCAGACCTCCTTGACGCCGAGGGCCCAGACCTGCGGGCGCGAGGCGAGGCCGAACTGGTCGAGCGCAACCCCGGTCAGGTGGCCCTGCGTCCCCTCGGCGAGGATCGTCACGCGGGCGCGAAGCTCGGAGCCCGGCTCGAAGTTCGCAAGCTCGACGTCACCGCGGCCGCGCCCCTTGTCGCCGGTTCGCACCCCCACGACGCGCCCGCCGCTCACGAGGAGGTGGGTCGCGGCGGTCTCGGGGACGATCAGGGCGCCGAGCTCCTCGGCCCGCTCGGCGAGCCAGCGGCCCACCTCGGAGAGCGAGGCGATGTAGTTCCCGTGGTTCCACATCGTGGGTGGAGCCGGGATCCGCGTCGCGCGCTTCTCGGTCAGAAAGTAGACGCCCTCGCGGATGACCGGGGAGCGGAAGGGCAGGTCTTCGGTGGGCAGCCCTGGAAAGAGCTGCCGGAAGGCGCGCGGGTTGACGACGGAGCCGGAGAGGAGGTGGGCTCCGGGCGCCTTGCCTTTCTCCACCACCGCGATCGGCACATCGCCCAGGCGCTCGCGCAGCTCGGGCCGCTCCTCGAGCAGTTGCCCTGCGCGCACCGCCGCCGCGAGGCCGGCCGGACCTGCGCCGACGATCAGGATCCCGACGTCGATCCGCTCCACGGCAGGCGCGCTCGGCTCAACCACGAACTCGGCGGAGTCGAACGGCGGCGGGTAGGCGGACGGGCGCACTAGGCTCCTCGCTGCTGCCGAACGAGGTCGGTCAGCCTCGGGACGATCTCATGGATGTCGCCGACCACGGCCAGATCCGAGTACTCGAAGATCGGTGCGTTCGGGTCCTTGTTGATGGCCACGATCGTGCCCGAGCCCTGCATTCCCACCTTGTGCTGAATCGCCCCCGAGATTCCGCAAGCAACGTAGAGCTTCGGGGCGACGCTCCGGCCCGTCTGGCCGACCTGCGTCGCGTATGGATACCAGCCGGCATCGACGACGGCGCGCGTCGCCGCCACCGCGCCGCCGAGCGCCTTCGCGAGGTCCTCGAGCATCCCGAACTTATCGGGCGATCCGAGCCCGCGGCCGCCCGCGACAATCACGTCTGCGTCCTCGATCGACGGACCAGCGCGCTCCTCGTGCGCCTGCTCGACCATCGCCGTCCTCGTCGACCACTCCTCGAGCTCGACGGGCACGCGCTCGACCTCGGCCTGCCCACCGTTCGCGACCGGCTCGAAGGTCCCCGAGCGGACGAGCGCGAGCCGCGGCTCGGACGTCCAGCCCACGTCGACGAGCACCGAGTCGCCAAGGGCTGCCCGCTTGCCGACGAGGGAGCCACCTTCCAGGGTGAAGTCGACCAGGTCCCAGTTGAGGCCTGCCTCGAGGCGCGCGGCGAGCCCCGCAGCGACATCCGCCGTCAGGACGGTGGCCGCGAAGAGGACCGTGCCGAAACCCCGCTCGGTGACGAGCCTCGCGAGCACGTCCACGCGCGGCTGCGGGAGGGCAGCCTCGAGAGACGGGTCGTCGGCGACGAGCACACGGGCCGCCCCATGCTTCCCCACCGACTCCGCGAGCGGCTCCACGCCCGAGCCGACAACGAGCGCGGTCACCTCGTCGTCGAGCTGCGCGGCCTTCGAGAGAACGCCCAGAGCGCCCTTGACGGGCTCCCCCTCGTGGTGCTCGACGTAGACGAGGATCGACATCGGGTCGGGCCGCGCCTAGAGGAGCTTGCGCTCGGTCAGGTAGCTGAGGATCTCCGTCGCGGCGCTCCCGCCGTCGTCCTCGATCCGTCGCGAGTCGCCGCGTGACGGCGGCTCGGCGAGAGCCAGCACGGCCGTCCGCGAGCCGGCCTCGCCCGCTCGGCCGGGCTCGACGCCGAGGTCGGCCAGAGAGACGACGTCCTGCGGCTTCTTCTTCGCGCCCATGATCCCCTTCAGCGAGGGGTAGCGCGGGTCGTTGATCGCGTCCGACACCGCAACGACGCAGGGCAGGGGCGCCTCGAGCACGTCGTAGCCGAACTCGGTCTGGCGCTTGGAGCGCACCTTCCCGTCCTGCAGCTCGAGCGACGCGGCCTGGGAGATCATCGGGAGGCGGAGGCGATCGGCGATCGCGGCCCAGAGGACGGCGCCATCGGCATCTCCCGCCTGCTGGCCGAAGAGGGTGAGGTCCGGGCTCTCGCGCTCAAGCGCGGCCGCGAGGACGGCCGTGGTTGCCACGAGGTCGGAGCCGGCGGCCGCCTCATCCGAGACGAGGACGACCCGGTCCGCGCCCATGGCGAGGGCCTTGCGAAGGGACTCGCTCGCCCGCTCCGGGGCCATCGAGACGACGACGACCTCGGTCTCGGCCGCCGAGTCCTTCAGGCGGAGCGCCTCCTCGAGCGCATGCGTGTCGAAGTCGTTCAGCGCGCCCTCGACCGAGCGATCGAGGCGCTTCGTCCCCGGGTCGATGCGCTTCGGAGCCGCCGCCGCCGGCACCTCTTTCATGCAGACAGCCACCTTCACGGGCGCGAGCATACCGCCCGCGCCTTCAGCCCCTTCCAGGGACAGCCAGGCTTGACCGTTCCGAGACCTTTGCTAGGGTCTGGCCCTTCGGACGCGAACCGGAACCGTATGCCCAGAGGCCACCGGACGACATCCCGAAGCATCCTCACAGTCCTGCTCCTAGGGCTCTTCGCTGGAACCGCGAGTGCCGAGCCGCCCAAGCAGATCATCTTCCCGGTCATCGGGCCGGTGCAGTACACGAACGATTTCGGCGCTCCGCGGTCGGGTCACAGCCATCGTGGGAACGACCTCATGGCCGCGCGCAAGGCGCCGGTCGTCGCGGTCGAGGCCGGCCGGGTCGACAGGCCCAGCTGGAGCTCCAGCGACTGCTCGCTGATCCTCACCGGGCGAAGCGGCACGGAGTACTGGTACCTCCACATGAACAACGACCTGACGCAGCGTGACGACAACCGGGGTGGCTGCCGGAACGGCGTCTCGTTCGCTCCCGACCTCGAGAGCGGCATGCGCGTTCGCGCCGGCCAACTGATCGGCTACGTCGGCAACTCGGGGAACGCGGCCGGCGGGTCCCCGCACCTCCACTTCGAGCTCCATCCTGAGTCGAGCGGCGCGGTCTCGCCCTACAAGTGGCTGCGCGCAGCGCCTCGACTTCTGTACGCGGCTCCGGGCAGCGCACGACGTGTCCGCCTTGCGCTCTATGGGAACGTGAAGGAGATCGGCACGAGCTTCGGCGTCGGCGTCGGACGCATCGCTGTCTCGAGCGGCTGGCGCGGGATTCCTACAATTACCCGCGTCTCGCTCGCGTACGCGCCCGGGTTCGTCGTCGAGCGTCAGACCGAGTCCGGCGCCTTCGCCCTCGCCCAGCTTACGAGTGCCCGGGCCGGCGAGCGTGTCTCCGTCTGGACGACCTGGTTCGCCCCGACGCTCGCGACGCAGATGGCCGGGGCGAACGTCCTCGCCGCGTCGAAGTTCCGCCTCCGCGGACTCTAGGGAAGGGCCTCACGCAGCCCGCGCGCGGCTGCCTCCGGGTCCCGTGCCTCGCCGATCGCGCGCACGACGGCGATTCGCGTCGCGCCTGCCGCCACGACCGACTCGACGTTCGTCCGGTCGATCCCGCCGATTGCGAACCAGGTCACGTTCGCGCGGGCCGCCGCGTGGCGCACGAGCTCGAGCCCGACAGGCGTACGGCCGGCCTTCGTCGGCGTCTCGAAGACCGGGCCGACACCAAGGTAATCGGCCTCCGCCTCGTCGATCTCGTGCGGAGCATGCGTCGAGAGACCAAGGGGGAGACCGAACCGCCTCGCCTCCCGCGTCGGTAGGTCGTCCTGGCCCAGATGAACCGCCTCGGCCTGAGCAAGGAGCGCGAGGTCAGACCGGTCGTTGACGACGAGCGGCACGCCGAGCTCACGCGTGATCGCACGCGCCTCGTGCAGCGTCTCGAGGAGTCGTCCGTCCGGGAGGCCCTTCTCACGAAGCTGGACGAGGTCGACGCCGCCACGCACGGCGGCGGTGAGGAACGCGCGCAGGTCGGGGCGCGCTCCCGTGATCAGGTAGAGCCGCGCGGCGGCGAGGCTAGCCGCCTGCCACGGGACGCGCGACGACGACGCTGTCACCGCCCTCCAGCCTGACCCTGGGGTAGGCGAACCGCTCGACCGGCTCGCCGTTTCGCTCGACAAGGGCGTACGGTCCCGCAACCCCGAGGCGCTCGAGGAGTCGTGCAACCGTCTCGCCGGGCTCGAGAGCATGCTCCCTTCCATTGACCGTGCACGCGCTCACGAGGTCACGAGTCCCGCGACCGGGCTCGAAGGCTCGGCCGTCTCGCCGGGCTCCATTACGCCGGCGCAGTAGGCCAGGCGCCCCGCCTCGACGGCGAGCCGGAACGCGCGTGCCATGGCGACAGGGTCGCCTGCGCGCGCGATCGCCGTGTTCACGAGAACGGCGTCGGCTCCCATCTCCATTGCCTCCGCCGCCTGGGAGGGCGAGCCGAGGCCGGCGTCGATCACGACCGGGACCCTCGCCTGCTCGATCATGATCCCGATCGCGTCTCGAAGCTTGAGGCCGCGGCCGGTCCCGATCGGGGCTGCGAGCGGCATGACCGTTGCGCAGCCAACGTCCTCGAGGCGCGAGGCCAGGACGGGGTCCGGGAGCATGTAGGGCAGCACGGTGAAGCCGTCGGCCACGAGGGCCTCCGCCGCCCGCAAGGTCTCGACCGGGTCGGGGAGCAGGTAGCGCCCGTCGGGGATGACCTCCAGCTTCACCCAGTCGGGGAGACCCCCGGCGCGTGCGAGCCTTGCAACTCGGATCGCCTCCACGGCGGTCTCGCACCCGGCGGTGTTCGGCAGGAGCCCGACAGTCTCAGGCAGAAAGCTCGTGATGTCGTCGCCGCTCGCCTCCAGGTCGATCCGCCGCACGGCAACCGTCACGAGCTCGCAGCCCGAGGCGACCACGGCGTCGCGCATCGTCTCGAACGAGTCGTATTTCCCCGTCCCCGTGATGAGCCGCGAGCGAAACGCCCGCCCGGCGATCGTCAGCACGTCGTCCTGCATCCCGCTCCCTTCGCTGGCATGACCCAGATCAGGTTCTCCGGTCGCAGCCTCGTGGCCGCCTCTCAGCCCCCGTCCAGGGACTCCCGCTTCCGCAGATCGTAGCTAGCGGCCGGTGAAGCGCGGCTCGCGCTTCTCGGCGAACGCGGCCATGCCTTCCTTCTGGTCGTCGGTCGAGAACCCGAGCGCGAACAGGTTCGCCTCCTGCGCGAGGTTCGACTCGTGCGCGCCCTGGAGCGCGAGGTTCGCCGCTTCTTTTGCCCAGCGAAGGGCGACCGCTCCCTTCGAGGCCAGGCCGCGGGCGACCTCGAGCGTCTTCGGCAGGAGCTCCTCCGGTTCGAAGACGCCGTTCACGAGACCGTGGCGCTCGGCTTCCTCAGCGCCGACGGTACGCCCGGTGAGCACCAGCTCCTTGGCGAACCCGAGCGTGGTCGTCCGCGCGAGGCGCTGCGTGCCGCCCCAGCCCGGAATCACCCCCAGGTTCACTTCGGGCTGGCCGAGCTTTGCGCTGCGCGCCGCGTAGCGCAGGTCGCAAGCGAGGGCGAGCTCGCAGCCGCCACCGAGCGCGAAGCCGTTGATCGCCGCGATCGTCGGCTTCGGCATCGTCTCCAAGAGGAGCGCGGTCGCCTGTCCGAGCCCTCCCCATTCCCGTGCCTCGAGGACTGAAAGCGTGCTCATGAACTTGATGTCGGCCCCGGCGGCGAACGCCCGGTCGCCGGCGCCGGTGAGGACGACGGCGCGCACGGCCTCGTCGTGAGCAAGCTCGGAGAGACGTTCGCGGAGCTCGCCCAGGAGCTCGAGGCTGAAGGCGTTCAGGGCCTCGGGCCGGTCAATCGTGACGAGCGCGACGCCGTCGTCGCGTTTGACGCCGATCGGCATCAGGCACCGACCGGGATCTTCGACTTCAGGAACTCGACGATGTCGGAGACGGGAGCGCCGGGCGTGAAGATCTCCGCCACGCCTCGCTCCTTCAGAGCTGCGATGTCGGGCTTCGGGATCGTCCCGCCCACGACCACGAGGACGTCTTCTAGCCCGTGCTCGCGCAGACCGTCGACGATCTTTGGCACGAGGGTCATGTGCGCGCCCGAGAGGATCGAGATGCCGACTGCGTCCGCGTCTTCCTGGAGCGCCGTTTCGACGATCTGCTCCGGCGTCTGGTGGAGGCCCGTGTAGATCACTTCCATCCCGGCGTCGCGGAGCGCACGGGCGATGATCTTGGCGCCGCGATCGTGGCCATCCAAGCCTGGTTTGGCGATGACTACACGGATCTTCCTCGCCACGCTGCGCGAGTATATGGACGTGCGGCTCACAGTTATCGGCTCCTCTCCGGCTTGGCCGAACCCGGGGAGCGCCCAGTCGGGCTACCTCCTGGAAGGCCCCGGGCGCCTGCTCCTCGACTGCGGGCCCGGCGTCCTCGGGCGTCTGCGTGAGCGTGGCCGGCTCGAGATCGACGCGGTTGCGATCACCCACTTTCATCTCGACCACTGGGGTGACCTCGTTCCCTGGGCCTGGCTCTGCGCTTACGGGCCGGAGCCGCTGCCTCGTCCCGAGGTCTGGCTGCCCCCGGGGGGGTGTGGCGAGCTCGAGGCGTTCGCATCGCGGTGGGGCAACGAAGGAATGTTCGAGCGGGCCTTCGACCTGCGCGAGTTCCGGCCCGGCGCCGAGTCCCAGGTCGCCGGTTTCGCCCTGACGGCGCTGCGCGTGCCGCACTACGGGCTCGAGGCGTACGGCTTCCGGGTGCGCGATCCGGACGGTGGCACCGTCCTTGCCTACTCGGGCGATTCGGGGCCCGGAGCGGAGCTGGCCGACCTCGCACGGGGCGCTGATCTCTTCCTGTGCGAGGCGACCCTGGGCGAAGACTCGGAGGACGCCGACCCTCGCGGGCATCTGGCCGCACACGAAGCGCTCGCAGCGGCCGACGGGCCGATCCTGCTCACCCACCGACCGATCGAGCTACCGGCGCCTGACGGAACGCAGGTCGCCTCCGACGGTCTCGCGGTCGACCTGGTGGCGCGCTCGGGCTAGCCGGCGCCCCAGCGCGCCCGGCTCGTCGAGCCGCCGAAGTTCTGGCGCTCGCGAATCGCGATCGAGCGAATGCGCTCGGGACGAACGAAGCGGGTACCGACCAGCGGCCACTCGTCGCGACGTGCGAGGCGGGCGATGAAGTCGCGTGCGGCCTCCTCGGCCTTCTCCTGGGTGGCAAACGCCTGGAGGTCGACCTCGTCCTCGCCGTCGAGCTCGAGCACCACCCGAAAGTTCTCCTGGAGCAAGTCGTCGGCGGTGCCGGCGGGACTTGGCTCGGGCGGCCGCGGAGCGGTGGGCGGAGCATCTTCCCGCCCGGCGACAGAAGCCTCGGCAGCGGCTGGCACCGGCGGGGGGGTGTGGAAGGCAACGCTCACGTGGGCGGCCTCATTACGTTCGATGCGCGGCTCCCAGCCGCTCGGCGGCGGAGACGGGAGCTCGACGGGAGTCGGCTCCGGTGGCGCGGCGTGCTCGATTCGAATCTCGGGCACGGCCGGCTCTTCGGGGGCAGCCACGTCGACAGGCGCCGGCTCGAGAGCGGGAAGAAATGCTTCGTCGGGAGGTGGAGGAGCGACTGGCTCGGCGAAAGGAAGCGGGTGCGGGAGCCCGCCAGGAGCGGTAAAGCCTCGGGGCTCCGGCTGGGGCTCCGGCTTGGGCTGGGGCTCCGGCTCGCGGGCGAGTTGGGGCTCCGGCTCGTGCACGGGTAGGGGCTCGGGGTCGGACGCCATCGGCTCGTTCGGCTGAGCCAGGGCGATCCGGAGCCCGAACTCGGGGCTCGAACTGCCGTCGGCGGAGGTCACCGCGCTCGAAGCACCGGCCGCGGTGGCGCCCGAAGCGACCATCCCATGGCCGTTTCCGAACACCTGGTCAAGCGCGGCGAAGATCTCGCTGGGCATCGCGACGACGAGCCGGAAGATCTGGTCGAGCTCGGAGCGAATGTCCGCGACAGCCTCGTCGTTTCCCGGATCGGCGATGGCGACGAGCAACTCGCCGTCTTCCATCTCGACCGCCATGACCGTGTGAAAGCGGCAGACGCGCTCGGGCAGGAGGCGCGCGATCTCCTTGTCGAAGCCGCGACCGCGCAAGCTGACGAAAGGCAAGCCCTTCTGGTCGGCGAGCAGGCGAGCTAGATCCTTCTCGTCGATCAAGCCCTTCTGAACGAGCACCTCACCGAGCCGGCGACCTGTGCGGGCGCCTTCCGCGAGCGCGCTCTCCAGCTTGTCCTTGCTCAGGAGCCCGGCACGGTAGACGAGCGTGCCGAGCGGAGCGTCAGGACGCTCCCGCCGGTTCTCTCCTGCCGATCCGTTCGTGTGCTCCACCGCAGACCTTTCCCCGGGCGCAGCCCCGACTTCTCGCTACTCAGGAGCTCGGCGCCGCAGGGTGGCCGCTGATCACTCGAAAGAGGACGACAGAGAGCGACAGGCCCTCAAAAGACCGGGGTCTCGCGCCAGACTCCCCAGACCTCGCGAAGCGCGTCGCACATCTCGCCCATCGTCACGTACGCCTTCGACGCGTCGACCATGGCGGGCATCAGATTCCGCTCCGCCACCGCATCTTCCTTCAAGCGAAGGAGGGCCTGCTCGGCCGCTTGCGCGTCGCGACGGACGCGCAGGGCTTGCACCCGCTCGATCTGCTGCGCCTCGAGCGCGGGGTCGATGTGCAGGATCTCGATCTCCTTTTCGTCGGGATCCTCATAGCGGTTGACGCCGACGATCACGCGTTCGCCGCGCTCGACCTCGTTCTGGAAGCGGAAGGACGCCTCGGCGATCTCGCGCTGGAAGAAGTTCTCCTTGATCGCGGGAACGACCCCGCCGAATCGGCGGATGCGGTCGAAGTAGTCGTACGCCTCCGCCTCCAGGCGGTTGGTGAGGTCTTCGACGAAGTAGGAGCCCCCGAGCGGGTCGATCGTGTTCGGCACCCCGGTCTCGTGCGCGAGCACCTGCTGTGTCCGAAGGGCGATCTTGACCGCGTGCTCGGTCGGGAGCGCCAGCGCCTCGTCGAAGGAGTTCGTGTGCAACGACTGGCAGCCGCCGAGAACCGCCGCGAGCGCCTCGACCGCAGTCCGGACGATGTTCACCTGAGGCTGCTGCGCGGTCAGCGACACGCCGGCCGTCTGCGCGTGGAAGCGCATGAGCCACGAGCGCGGGTTCCTCGCCCCGTAGCGGTCGCGGAGCTCGCGCGCCCAGATCCGCCGGGCTGCGCGGTACTTGGCGATCTCCTCGAAGAAGTCGATATGCGCGTTGAAGAAGAACGAGAGCCGCGGGGCGAAGGCGTCGACGTCGAGCCCGCGCTCCATGGCCGCCTCGACGTAGGCGAAACCGTCCGCGAGCGTGAAGGCGAGCTCCTGGGCGGCCGTGGAGCCGGCCTCCCGGATGTGGTACCCCGAGATCGAGACCGGGTGCCACCGCGGCACCTCGTTCGCGCAGAACTCGATCATGTCGACGCAGAGGCGCATGGACGGCTCGGGCGGGAAGATCCACTCCTTCTGCGCGATGTACTCCTTGAGGATGTCCGTCTGGATCGTCCCGCGGAGCTTGTCGCGCGGGACTCCCTGCTCCTCCGCAACGCAGATGTAGAAGGCGAGCAGCATCGCTGCGGGGGCGTTGATCGTCATCGAGGTGGACACCTGGTCGAGCGGGATCCCCTCGAAGAGGCGCTCCATGTCCTCCAGCGAATCGATCGCAACGCCCTCCCGCCCGACCTCGCCGAGCGACTTCGGGTGATCCGAGTCGTAGCCCATGAGCGTGGGCATGTCGAAGGCCGTCGAGAGCCCTGTCTGGCCGTGCTCGAGCAGATAGTGGAATCGCTCGTTCGTCTCCTCGGCCGTGCCGAAGCCGGCGAACTGGCGCATCGTCCAGAGCTTCCCGCGGTGCATCGACGGGTAGACGCCGCGCGTGTACGGGAAGACCCCCGGGTAGCCGAGGTCGCGCTCGTAGTCCACGTCGACGTTGTCCGGCGTGTACAGCGGCTCGACCTCGAGACCGGACATCGTCGTCAGGAGGGCCTCGCGCTCCGGTTTGCGCTCGTAGAGCTCCTGGTGCCAGGTTTCGGTCGCGTTCAGTGCCGAGCGGTCCTCGGTCGTCGCCACGCTCAGATTCTACGGACGGGCCGCGCCCAGGCCGATCACGGCGGCCACGACGAGGAGGGTCACGCCGATAGCGCGCCGCAGCGCCAGCTCCGACAGCCGACCCGTCAGGCGGGATCCCAGCCAGGCGCCCGGTACCGCGGCGGCGACCGACACTCCCAGAACGACCCACTCAACCTCGAGCCGTGCCAGGTGCCCGAGGAAGCCGAAGACTCCCAGGAAGAAGCCGACGACCAGGTTCGTCCCGACGGCCGTGTGCGCGCCGAGGCCGACGCCCTTGACCAGGGCCGGTAGGCGGAGCGTTCCGAGGATGAGCCCGACGGCGCCGCCGAGCAGGCCGATGAGGGCCCCGGAGCCCGCAGCGGTCGCGCGCGGGCTGCGAGGCCGCTCCGGGCCCGGTCGCAGACCGAGCAGCAGCTCCAGCCCGCTGTAGACGAGGACGATGGCGATCGCCGCCAGGAGCGCCCGATCCGGGAGCGAGCTGCCGAAAAACCCGCCCAGGAACGCTCCCACCACCGAAGGCGGCGCCATCCACGCGACGATCCGCCAGTCGACACGCCCGGCTCGCGCGTGGCCGACTCCACCAACGAGCGCGGTCACCGCGCTGACCGCGATGTTCGTCCCGGCCGCAGCCGCGGTGCTACCCGACGCGAGCAGCACGGCCGGAAGGCGCAGGCTCCCGAGGACGAGGCCGACCGCCGCGCCAAGCAGGGCGGCCGTGAACGACCCCGCCGCGGCTAGCGCGAGCTCCCAGGCTTCCAGAGCGGCTCGTGGCCGCCCGCGTTCGCCGCGCGGGCGAGGATGAAGAGGAGGTCAGAGAGTCGGTTCAGGTAGGCGAGCGCAAGAGGATTGACCGGCTCGGAGGCCGAGAGCTCGACTGCGATCCGCTCGGCCCGGCGGCAGATCGTACGCGCGAAGTGGAGGGCGGCTGCGGCCTCCGTCCCACCCGGGAGGACAAAGCTCCGCAAGGGCTCGAGTCCGTCGTTCGCCTGGTCGCAGAGCTCCTCGAGGCGCTCGACCTGCTCACCGGTCACGCGGAGACGCTCGCGCTGCTCGTCTGTCGGGACCGAGAGGTCGGCGCCTAGGTCGAAGAGCTCGTTCTGGACTCGCTCGAGCCAGGGCCGGAACTCGTCCGGGAGGCCCCGGGCGAGCGCAAGCCCGAGCCACGAGTTCAGCTCGTCGACCGTTCCGAACGCGGCGATCCGGAGGTCGGACTTGGGCACGCGGGCGCCGTCACCGAGGCTCGTCTCCCCTGCGTCACCCCCGCGCGTGTAGATCCGGTCCAGCCTCACGGGCTCGTCGTGGCGGCGGCCGCGGGCGCTCACGCCGGCGTCGGGACGGCCCGCTCCGCGAGCCCGAGGACGCTGCGGGCGATCACCAGGCGCTGCACCTCGCTCGTCCCTTCGTAGATCTCCGTGACCTTGGCGTCGCGGTAGAAACGCTCGGCCGGAAACTCCTTCGTATACCCGTAGCCGCCGAGCACCTGGATCGCCTCCCCGCTCGTGCGCCTGGCGACCGCCGAGGCGAAGAGCTTCGCCTTCGCGCCCGCCTCGCCATGCGGCTCGCCCCGGTCGCGGAGCCAGGCGGCCCGGTACACCAGGAGTCGCGCCGCGTCGATCTCCGTGGCCATGTCGGCGAGCTTCGCCTGGATGGCGCCGAAGTCTGCGATCGGGCGGCCGAACTGGCGACGCTCGAGGGCATAGGCGCGCGCAGTCTCGAACGCGGCCTGGGCGATACCAACCGCCTGCGCCGCGATTCCGATTCGCCCGCCGTCGAGGGTCGCCATCGCGATCCGGAAACCCTTGCCCTCTTCCCCGAGCAGCCGCTCTGCCGGGACGGGGACGCCGTCGAGCACGAGGTCGGTCGTCGAGCTCGAATGGAGGCCCAGCTTGCGGTGCTCTCCCGTGACGGTCACGCCTTCCCAGTCGCGGTCGACCAGGAAGCACGAGATGCCCGGCTCGGAGCGCGCGAAGACGAGGATCGTCCCGGCATGCGCGCTGTTGGTGATCCACTGCTTCCGCCCGGTCAGGCGCCAGCCGTCTCCTTCGAGCTCGGCCCGCGTTTGCAGCGACGCGGCGTCCGACCCGGAGCTCGACTCCGTCAGCGCGAACGCCCCCAGGTGCTCGCCCCGCGCTAGCGGCGGGATGAGCTCCTCGCGCTGCTCGTCCGATCCGAACTTGAGGATCGGAAGCGCAGCGGCACTCGTGTGCACCGCCACCGTGACCCCGATGCCCGCGTCGGCGCGCGAGAGCTCCTCGAGGACGAGGATGTACGAGAGGAAGTCGGCCCCTGCGCCGCCGAGGTCCTCGGGCAGGCACACGCCCATGAGGCCGAGCTCGGCGAGCTTCTCGATCAGCTCGTGGGGAAAGCGGTGCTCGCGATCCCAGGCCGCGGCATTCGGGACGATCTCCGCTTCGGCGAGCTCCCGGGTGAGCGTCTGGATCTCGCGCTGCTCGGGAGAGAGCTCGAACTCCATGTCAGGGAGGATAGAGGCGCCCGGCGCGGGGTCTCGGCGCGAAGACGGCACAGAGCCGGCGCGAAGGGCGACCCACCCGCGCAATTCTTGGCGCTACGCTGAAGCACGGGGGTTATGGGCCGAAGGCCCCGGGGGAATCGTCTCCCGCGCGCGAGGCTAGGCGGCGGCGAACTCGAGCGAGATCTCGCGCAGCTCGGGCTCGCGTTCGCAGAACGCGTCGACCACGTCGGGGTCGAACTGGCGGCGGGCCTCGTCCATGATCTCGACACGGGCGAACTCCCAGGTCCGCGCCTTGCGGTACGGGCGGTCGCTCGTGATCGCGTCGAGCGCGTCGGCGACGGCGAAGACCCTGGCACCGAAGGGAATCTCGGTCTTCGCAAGCCCGTCCGGATACCCGCTGCCGTCCCAGCGCTCATGGTGGTGGCGGACGACCTCGAGGCCGGGTCCTTTCAAGAACGCGACGCCCCCGAGCATCTGCTCGCCCAGGATGGTGTGGGTGCGCATGAGCCGCTCCTCTTGTTCCGTGAGGGAGCGCGGCTTGCGCAGGATCTCGTCGGGAATGCCGATCTTGCCCACGTCGTGGAGCAGGAACCCGTACTGCGCGCTCTCCTGCTCGGCCAGGCGGGGCTCCATCGCGCGGGCGAGCTCGATCGCGTAGCGCTGCACCCGCTGGGAGTGCGCTCTCGTCCCGGTGTCCTTCGTCTCCAGGGCGCTCGCGAGCGCGGCGACCGTCTCCTGATAGGCCTTCTGGAGCAGGACGCGCTGCCCCCGTTCGATCTCGAGTATGTGACGGAGGTCGCGCGCATACAGGAAGAGCTGCTCTTCGGCATCGCGCGCCTTCGAGGCCCGGAAGGGCGTAGCGTGCAGGCCGCCCGCCAGACGCTCGACGACGGCGAGGAGCTCGAGCGGGCTGAACGGCTTGCGCATGTAGACGTCCGCGCCGGCGGCCTCCGCATGCCCGTTCGTGGCGAGCGCGGAGCCCGTGAGAAGGATCACAGGGATCCCGTTCGTTGCGGGATCGGCCTTCAGCTCGCGGGCGTACTCGAGCCCGTCGATGCCTGGCATGCCGACGTCGAGGACGACGACATCCGGAGGGTGCGCCTCGATCGCGCCGCGGGCCGACTGCGCGTCCTCCGCTTCCTCCATGTCCACGTCGACAGCCTCGAACGTCGCGCGAACGAGCGCGCGAAGTCCGGGATCGTCGTCGACGAGCAACAGTCGCAAGACCTCTCCTCTCGTGGAGACGGTGACTTGTATCGTCCGGCACGCCCAATTCCTTTAGAGGCAGCCGCTCGTCTTAGTAGATGTAGAAGCCCTGTCCAGACTTGCGGCCCACCCGGCCCGCCGCGACGTGCTCGCGAAGGAGTGGGCAGGGCTCGTAGCGCGAGTCGCTCAGGCCCGTGCGGAGGACC
Source organism: Actinomycetota bacterium (assembly GCA_013697275.1). Taxonomy (GTDB): domain Bacteria; phylum Actinomycetota; class Thermoleophilia; order Gaiellales; family Gaiellaceae; genus JACCXC01. The sequence goes on from JACCXC010000116.1 coordinate 34,807, forward strand.
TCCATGATCGAGACGCAGGTGTCGAGGCCGATCAGGTCGGCGAGGGCAAGCGGGCCCATCGGATGATTGAAGCCGAGCGTCGCGATCGTGTCGATCGCCTCGGGCTCGGCGACGCCCTCGTGGAGCGCCCAGACCGCCTCGTTGATGAACGGCATGAGGATCCGGTTCGAGACGAAGCCGGGGAAGTCGTTCGCCTCCGCCGGGGTCTTGCCGAGCTCACGGGCCAGCTCGACGATCGCCGCGGCCGTCGCGGCCGACGTGCCCGGATGGCGGACGACCTCGACGAGCTTCATGCGCGGGACGGGGTTGAAGAAGTGCATTCCGATCACGCGCTCGGGCCGGCCGGTTGCCTCGGCGAGTGAGGCGATCGGGATGGAAGAGGTGTTCGAGGCGAGCACGGCTTCCGGCGGGAGGATGCCGTCCGCGCGGCGGAAGATGTCCTGCTTCACAGCCGCGTCCTCGACGACCGCCTCGACCATGAGGTCGGCCCGGGCGAGCTCGTCCACGAGCTCGACGCGACCGACCACCTCCGCCGGATCGAGGGCCGCGCCCTTCTCGGCCAGCCGCCCCAGGCTCTTCCGCATCGTCGCGATGGCCTTGCCGCTCGCGCCAGGGTAGGGGTCGTGCAAGGAGACGCGGCGCCCCGAGGCGGCCAGCACCTGCGCGATTCCACCGCCCATCTGCCCCGCCCCGACGACGAGGACGTGCTCGAAGAGCACCTAGACCTCGATGAGAAGAGCGTCGCCTTGTCCGCCGCCCGAGCAGATTGCCGCGAGGCCGAGGCCGCCGCCGTTTCGCCGGAGCTCGTGGATCATCGTCGAGAGGATCCGCGCGCCAGAGGCGCCGATCGGGTGGCCGAGCGCAACAGCTCCACCGTTGACGTTCACCTGCTCGGGGTCGGCCCCCAGCATCGCCGTGGAATTGAGGACGACCGAGGAGAAGGCCTCGTTGAGCTCGACCCGCTCGACGTCTCCGATCGACTTTCCGGCCTTCTGGAGCGCGAGCTGCCCGGCCTTCGCGGGCGTGCGCGCGAGATAAGCGAAGTCGTCCGCGACATAGGCCTGGGAGACGATCGTCGCGAGCACTTCGAGCCCGCGCTTGCGCGCGAACTCCTCGCTCGTCACGACGAGAGCGCCGGCCCCGTCGTTCACGGCGGGCGCGTTCCCGGCGGTGGTGGTGCCCTCCGGGTCGAACACCGGCTTCAGCTTGGCGAGCTTCTCGATCGAGGTGTCGCGGCGCGGGCCCTCGTCCACCTCTACGTCCCCGACCGAGACGATCTCGTCCTCGAAGAGCCCGTTGTCGATCGCGTTGACGGCGCGCTCGTGCGACCGGAGGGCCCAAGTGTCCTGCTCCTCCCGCGAGATACCGAGCTCGCGGGCGACGAAGGAGGCCTGCTGCACCATGTGGCGCTTGTCGAAGCTCGATGTCAGCCCGTCGTGCACCATCGAGTCGACGAGGACGCCGTCGCCGAGCCGATAGCCGAAGCGGGCCCGCTTGAGAAGGTACGGCGCGTTCGACATCGACTCCATCCCGCCCGCGACAAGCACGCTGTGGTCACCCGAGCGGATCATCTGGTCGGCGATCTCGACGGCGCGGACGCTCGAGGCGCAGACCTTGTTGACCGTGTCGGCCCCGATCTCGATCGGAAGCCCCGCGCCGATCGCGGACTGGCGGGCGGGGGCCTGGCCGGCGCCGGCCTGCAGGACCTGGCCCATGATCACGTACTCGACCTCGCCCGGCTCGAGCCCCGCGCGCTCGAGGGCGGCGCGGATTGCGACCGACCCGAGCTCCGGCGCATCGCGGTCGGCGAGGCCGCCGCCGAGCTTGCCGAACGGCGTCCGGACGGCGGCGACGATCACGGAGCGGGCCATGCGGCTGAGCGTACCCGTCAGCGTCCGCCCCGCTCCGCCCACGCTTCGGCCATCGCGATCCGCTCGACGACGGTGGGATGGCTGTCGACGAGGACGAAGGCCCAGGTGGGCGGCTCCGGGTCGGCAAGAGCCTCCGTCGTGAAGCGGGCGAAAAGGGCGCGGGCCGCGTCGGGCTTCTCCGTCGTCTCGAGCGCGACCCAGTCCGCCTCGGCCTCCAGATGGCGCGTGATCGCGTTCTGGACGGGAAGCGCGAGCAGGTTCAGCGCAACGAGCATGAAGAGTCCGAGCGGGACGGCCTCGGGGCGGCGCATCCCACCGCGGCGCCGCGTGACGCGAGCGATGACGAACGCCCCGGGGAAGGCGAAGAGCGCGTACCAGGCGATGCTCTTCGGGAGATGGTCGCGCGCATGATGGCCGAGCTCGTGTGCCAGGACGACCCGCACCTCGTCGTCCGAGAACCGGGGGTCGAGAAGCGTGTCCCAGAGGATCACCCGCCGCGTCGGCCCGAGGCCGACAGCCTCCGCGTTCGGCGCGTCCGTCAGCTCGCCCACGCGTTCGACACGAACTCCTACCCCCTCGACCCCCAGATCGCGCGCGTACTCACGGGCGGACGCGCTGAGCGCCGGGTCGCGGAGGGGCTCCTGCTCCGGGATCAGGTACGGGTAGACGAAGGTGAAGAGCCCGGCGAGCCCGACGAAGACTGCTCCGCCGGGGATCCACCAGCGGTCACGAAGCGGGCCCGCGAGGCCCATGACGATCAGGATCGCCAGGCAGATGAAGAGGAACTCCCCGCCGAGGGCGAGCCAACCCCCCAGCACGCGCTCGCCGTAGCTCTCCTCGGAGAGGTCGTGCCGCCGGCTCCACCAGAGCTCGGCGACGCTGAAGGGGATGCTGACGATCCAGACGAAGGCCAGGCCGAGCATCGCGAGCAGCATTCCGGAGCCGATGCGACCCGACGCCGATTCGCGCAGGAAGCGCGGCCCAAAGACGGCGTAGAGCGCCAGAGCTCCCACGACCGCAACCTGCGAGAGCAGGAAGTCGAAGCGCAGGAACTCCTCGAAGTCGCTCGCTGCGCGCTCCTCCCCCGCGGAGACCGCGTCGCCCGGCTCGACGTGCGGGAGCCTCAGGTCGTCCGGCACCTCGGTCTGCCAGAGAAACCAGGCGGCGAGGCCCCACCCGGCGAGCGCGAGCGCGATGAGGGCGCTACGCGGTCGCGGCAAGCGGCGCGCCGGGCTCGTCGTACGGCTCCGCGGCAGGCTCCGCAGGCCGCGAAGGGCCGCTGTACGGGTAGCGGGCCGTGAGGAGGTAGAGCCCGTAGGCGTCCACTTGCGCGCCATAGCGAAGGGTGAAGGCGCCGGCGTTGCGAAGGCCTTCGGGCATCCGTCCGGTCGCGAGGGACGCGAACCAGCCGAGCATGCCGACGACGAAGAGGAGTCCGAGGAGGGTTCCCCCGAGCAGGAGCGCCGGGAGGGCAAGGAGGAGGCGAAATGCGCTTGCGAGACGCGGCTGCGGCTCGGGCGGGTCGATCTCCACGTCGACGGGGTAGCCGGGCGCGCCCGTGAACCCGGGAAACGGGTTCGCCACCAGGAAGAGGAACGCGGCGACGTGGACGGTGTAGCGGACGTAGGCGGAGAGGAACCGGTGCAGGACCCGCGGCGGGCGCCCGCTCACGAGCGTCGCGACCCAGTTGGCCAGCGCAGCCAGGAGCGCCGCGACGCCCCAGAGCGTCAGCCAGACGAGATGCGGAAAGGTCAGGAAGAGGCGGAAGAAGACGGTCACGCGCGAGCGGCGCCCGTCGTCGTCGACGGTCATGCGGACCGCCTGCGGCGGGATCCCCTCGTCGCCGGCCGCTCGCGGCTCGGCGGGGTCGCTGTCCGGATAGCGCGCGGTGACGAAGAAGAGGTAGGCCGTCATCTGGGCGTTGTAGCGGAGCGCGTACGTGAGGAGATCGCGGAAGCCGCGCGGCATGCGTGCCCGGGCGAGGCAGGAGAACCACGCGAGGAACCCGACGAGAAACGCGACGCCTCCGCCGCCCAGGAAGGCGTACTCGCCTCCACCCCACTCGTCGTTCTGGCCCGAGCCACCTCCGCCGGCAAACGGGGTGCTGAGGAGCGTCGAGGCGATGATGATCGCCGGAATCGCCAGGAAGAGCCGGAAGGCGATCGTCAGCCGCCGCTGCGGCTCGGGCCCGGCGATCTCGACGTCCAGTGGATACGAGCCCTGGCGCCCGGTGAAGCCCGGGTACGGGTTCGCCGCGAGAAGGACGTAGGCAAAGAAGTGGGTCGAGTAGCGCACGTACGAGGCGAAGAAGTCGTGCAGGCCGTCGGGCAGACGTCCTCGCACGATCCCGATCACCCACGCGACGATCGCGAGGATGAACGCGCCGAGGCTCCAGATGAAGAACCAGAGGATGTGCGGGATCGCGAGGATGAGGCGAAACGCCACTGTCAGCCGCGAGCGGCGCAGGTCGTCCTCGACGACGACCCGGATCGGCAGCTGGTCCGGCACGGCCGGGATTATCGCGGAGGCTCGGCGCCTTCGACGTGGACGTTCGGGAGCCAGCCCAGCCAGCTCGGCAGGTACCAGTTCCACGAGCCGAGGAGCTTCATGCTCGCCGGGACGAGGACCGAGCGGACGATCGTCGCGTCGATCAGGAGCGCGACAGCGACGCCGAAGCCCATCTGCTGGAACATCACGAGGTCGCCGCGGGCGAAGCCCGAGAAGACGGCGATGATGATCAGCGCCGCCCCGGTGATCAGACGAGCGGTCGAGCCGACACCGAAGGCGATCGCGTCGTCGTTCGAGCCGGTGCGCATAAAGCGCTCGCGGATCCGGCTCAGCAGGAACACCTGATAGTCCATCGAGAGGCCGAAGAGGACCGCGAAGAGAAAGAGCGGCACCCAGGCTTCGATCGCGTCCACCTGCTGGAAGCCGAAGAGCTCATTGCCGACGCCCTTCTGGAAGACGAGCACCAGGAGGCCGTAGGCCGCCCCGACCGAGAGGAGGTTCAGGAGGATCGCCTTCGCCGGCAGCACGACCGAGCGGAACGCGACCGTCAGGAGGATGAAGGAAAGGCCGAGGACGAAGATGAAGACAGGCAGCTGCCAGCTCGACATCACGTCGAAGTAGTCGATCTCCTCCGCCGTGTCCCCCGCGACGTAGACCTCCGCGGGAGCGCCCTCGAACGCAGCGGGGATGAGGTCACTGCGCAGGTCTCGCACAGCCGCGACCGCCTCGGCGGAGCTCGGGTCGCCCGCGACCGGCACGGTCAGCACGGTGGTGTCGCCCGTCTCGTTCGACTCGGCCTCGGGCTCGCCGAAGACCGGGTTCGTGGCGAGCTGAGTCTCGAGGCGCTCGATCGCCGCCTGTACGGCGTCCGAGTCGACCTGCCCATCGACGACGATCTCGGCGGGCTCGGTCGTCTGACCCGGGAACTCCTCGTTCAGGAGCAGGTAGCCCTGTTTGGAGGCGAAGCGGTCGGGGACCGTGCTGATCCCGGCGGTGCCGATCTCGAGGGAGAGCACGGGGATCGCGGCGGCGACGAGCAGCGCGGTTGCAGCAACGAGGCTCACCACGGGGCGTCGCATCACGGCGGCGACGATCCGGCCCCAGAACCGGCTCTCAGTCGCGCCTTGCCCACCGACCGAGCGGCCGAAGTACGGAAGCCGAAGCGCGTTCACCCGGTCGCCCAGCAGGCCCAGCACGGCCGGCAGGAGCGTGAGCGCTGCGAGCAGGGACGTGAACCCGACCAGGATCGCGCCGGCTGCGAGGCTGCGCATGATCGTGTTCGGAACGAGCAGGAGGCCGGTCATCGCGACGACGAAGGCGAAGCCGCTGAAGAGGACGGCTCTGCTCGCGGTCGCTGCAGACGCTCCGATCGCGTCCGTCTTGTCCCGGCCCTCCGTGCGCTCCTCGCGGTAGCGGGACAGGATGAAGAGCGAGTAGTCGATCCCGAGCGCGAGCCCCATGCCGAAGATCATGTTCGTGACGAACTCCGAGAGCCCCCACACCTGGCCGACGAGCGCGGTGAGGGCGATCGCGACGAGGATCGACACGAGCGCAAGGACGAGCGGGACGAAGCCCGCGACCACGGTGCCGAAGACGAGCAGGAGGACGATGAGCGCGGCGGGCGCGCCGAAGAAGAGCTCCCCGTTACGCAGGTCGTCCTGAGCGAGCTGGCCGAAGTCCTCCTCCAGCGTCCACTCCCCGGTGATGGCGGCCTCGAGCCCGGGTTCAGCGTCGAGCCGCTCGACCGCCTCGATGACGCCCCCGATCCGATCCTCGGGGTCGAAGCCGAGCGCCACGAGGAGGCCGACCGTGTCGCCGTCGGCCGAGACGAGCGTCGGATCGTCCGTGGAGGTGACGACGTTGGTGGCGCCGGCAGTTCGCAGCTCTTCCGCGAGCGCATTCCCGCGCTCGGCGGCGTTCTCCCCGCGGACGAGCACGACTTCGGTCGTGCTTCGCTCGATCTCGTCATTCGTCGGCCTGAAGCGCTCGAACATGAGCTCGTCGCCGCGCTTCGAGTCCGTCTCGCTCGTGACCTCTTCCCCACCCGTCAGCGCGTCGGCCAGAAGCGTCCCGATCAGGCCGAACGAGAGGACTAGCACCGCGAGCCAGACGCCGATCGTGCGCCAGGGGTGCCGGCTGCACGAGCGCGCGATTCCTTCGGTCGAGAGTCTCATCCGGGCGTTGCCTCCTTCCCGTCGGCCCGCCCGAGCCGACGTTCGACGTTCCCGTACCACTCCACGGTCCATTCCTTCAGTCCGATCCCGAACTCGAGACAGAGGAGTGAGAAGGCGAGCGGTGTCGCGCCCGGCGGGATCTGCTTCTCGATCTGACGGAGGCGCTCCAGGCTCTCGGCGTGACGCTCGCGGATCCCGCGCACGAGCTCGCGGGCCTCGCCCGGCTCGAGGGCCTGAGCGAAGAAGAGCTTGAGGAGGCCCTCGTCGCGGACTTCATGGGTCATCGCCGGATCGAGGAGCCACTCGCGGAGCGCCTGCTGCCCGGCCTCCGTCAGCTCGTAGACCCGGCGCTTCCGGCCCCCGCGCGGCTCGCTCTTCCCCCGGATGAGCCCGGCTTCCTCCAGCCGACGGAGCTCCGGGTAGATCTGACCGTAGCTCGCGGCCCAGAAGAAGCGCGTGGAGCCGTCGACGATCCGCTTCACGTCGTAGCCGGAGAGCGAGCCCTTCTGGAGCAGCCCGAGGATCACGAACTTGATGCCGGTCGTCATCTATCTACAAGATATATCTCGATGATAGGTGGGTCAAGCCTCATATGATCGCCGTGTGGAGGCCTACCGCACGCCCGACGAGCGCTTCGAG
>JACCXC010000193.1 GCA_013697275.1 Actinomycetota bacterium
GCGCTCTATTCGACCTTCAAGGACTTCGTGGCCGAGGCCGAGCGGGTGCACGAGCTCATCCAGTCCCGCAAACCGGGCGCGCGCACGCTTCTCGATGTCGCCTGCGGCACCGGAGCCCACCTCGAGCACCTCGCGCGGCGGTACGAAGCCGAGGGGCTCGACCTCGCGCCGGAGATGCTGGCCGTCGCGCGCGAGCGCCTTCCAGAGGCGTCATTGCACGAGGCGGACATGGCCGACTTCGACCTCCGCCGGCGCTTCGACGCGGTCGTGTGCCTCTTCTCGAGCATCGGGTACGTCCGGACCCAGGAGCGGCTGCGGGCGGCGATCGCGGCGATGGCGCGGCACCTCGAGCCCGGCGGCGTCCTCGTCGTCGAGCCCTGGTTCGAGCCGGGCGGCTGGCGCGGCCCGAGCGGACCGTACTCGGTCTTCGTCGACGAGCCGGAGCTGAAAGTGGCTCGCGTGAACCTGTCTCCCCCTGCGGGGGAGACAGTCGTCCTCGAGATGCACCATGTGATCGGCACCCCCGAAGGGGTCGAGTCGTTCGTCGAGCGCCACGAGCTGGGGATGTTCGCGCAGGAGCACTACCTGGAGGCCTTCCGTGCGGCCGGGCTCGAGACGGAACACGACCCCGAGGGGCTCATGGGACGCGGGCTCTACCTCGGTCTGCGTGGCCCGTAGCTACGTCCACGAGGCCCGTCGGCGGGTCGGGCCCAAGCGCGTCCGCATCCACCCGGTGATCGAGCGGCTCGCCGCCGAGCACCCGGACGCGGTGATTGCGCTCCGGTTCCTGAACGACCTGGAGCTGCTCGTGTCCGTGCTTCTCTCGGCGCAGACGACGGACGTGACCGTCAACCGCGTGACGGCGACGCTCTTCCAGAAATACCGGCGGCCGGAGGACTATTTGGCTGTTCCGCTGGGGGAGCTCGAGGCCGACGTGCGCCCGACGGGCACGTTCCGCCAGAAGGCGCGGAACCTGCGGGGGGCGATGCGGATGCTCCTCGAGGACTACGGCGGCGACGTGCCGCTCCGGCTCGAGGAACTCGTGCGCCTGCCCGGGGTCGGCCGGAAGACGGCGAACGTCGTCGCGGCCGAGCGCGGCGCGACGCAGGGCGTCGTTGTGGACACGCACGTCCGGCGGCTCTCGCAGCGGCTGGGCTTCACCCGGCGAGAGGATCCCGCCAAGATCGAAGCCGACCTGAAGCGGCTCGTACCTCGGGCGGACTGGGCTCGTTTCCCGCATCTGCTCATCTGGCACGGGCGCCGTGTCTGCGTCGCACGGGTGCCGCGTTGCCACGCATGCGTGCTGAACGACCTCTGCCCGGCGAGCCGGGTGAGGAGGGCTAGCCCAGCGCCAGCACGATGATCCCGGCGGTGACGATCGCCGACCCGGACAGGCGTGACCACGAGAGAGGCTCGCGGAGAACGAGCACCGCGAGGACTGCGACGACGACGACGCTCGTCTCGCGGACGGCCGCGACGGGGGCGGCCGGGGCGAGCCGAAGAGCGGCGAGGACGAGGACGTAGGCGCTGAACATGGCGACGGCCGCGAGCGCCGTCGAAGGGCCGAGTTCGTTCCGAAGCGGCCTCGTCCCGCGTGTGAGCGCGAGCGCCGAAGCGTAGAGGAGGGCGGGCCCGGCCAGGACGAGCTCGAGGTAGGGGATCGGACCGGCGAACCGGACGCCCTCGTTGTCCACGAGCGTGTAGGCGGCGATGCACGCGGCGATCACGAGCGCGAAGGCCGTCCCGCGCCTATCCACAGGGCGGCGGACTCCGCGCACGAAGAGGACGCCCGTGGCGACGAGGAGGACACCCACAGCCTCCGTCGAGGTCGGGTCGTCGGCCAGCGCGACCGCCGTGACCCCTAGCACGAGCGCGGGCGCAACGCCGCGGGAGAGCGGGTAGACGAGGCCGAGCTCGGCACGGCGATAGGCGGCGGCGAGGAGCGCGAAGTAGGTGAGGTGGAGCGCGGCTCCGACGGCGACGTAGGGCGCGGCTTCGCGCTCGACGTCCCACGTGAGCGCCGCGACCGGGGCGAAGAGGACGACCGCGAGGAGAACGGCCACCGCCGTGGCGGCCTCGACGTTTCGAGCCCGAGCGATCAAGACGTTCCAGCTCGCGTGGAGGACCGCCGCCGCAAGCGCGAGAAGGAGCGCCGAGACCGGCACCGGATGAGCCTACGTTGCGTGCCACTCGGCACGGTCTGGCCGAGGTACCGGGTCATTCCGCGCGGTTTCGTGCGTCATCTCTCCCTACCGTCTATCCATGCGGACAATCGACCTCGCCGTCTTCGCCGACCTCTTGGCCGGTCGAGCGTCGACGCTCGCCGCCCGCCTCGAGCGCGCGCGGGACGCCGTGCGGCAGGCTGCCATCGAGCGGGAGGCTCGGCGTGCGCTCGACGAGCCGGCGATCGCGCGCCTGGAGGCCCTCGGCGTTCTCGGGCCCGCGGCCGTGCGTGGGCTGCGCGAGGAGATCGCCGCCCTCTCGGCCGATCTGGACGCCGTCGAGAGCCTGCAAGTCTGGGTGGAGGGGAGGCTCTTCGAAGCGCGCGAGGAGCCGGAGCGCGGCGACGCTCCCGAGCGGGAGCTCCGCCTCTATCGCGGCGCGAGCGCGACGAGGAGCCCCCCGTCCTCGTCGTAGGCGGGGAAGAAGTCGGCCCGCACCCGCTTCGCCACGCCCGCGCGGGTCGTCAGCGTGAGCGAGCGGTCGAGCTGGCGTACGCCCCACTCGACCGCGACCTCGGCCGGGCTCGGCTCCGCCGAGCCGTTCAGACAAAGCGCGTCCATGACCTCGCGGCCGATCAAATCGCGCTCGCTGTAGCCGGTCAGCTCGAAGACGCCGCGACCTGAGGCGAGGATTCGCCGGTCGTGGCCGCAGACGACGAAGGCCGTGGCCGGGCCGGGGTAGTAGTCGTCCATCAGCTCGAAGAGAAAGCCGAACCCGCAGGCTGGACAGCCGACCGCCTGGTGTGTCAGACCCTCGCGCCGGTCATGGTCGATCGAGCGCCGCTTGCAGTTCGGGCAGATGAAGTACGGCACCCCTCGATGCTAGCCGCGTGCCCGCGGGGCGCCGGACGGGTAGGGCGCTACCAGTTCTGCGGCGTCGCGAGGGCGGCGTCATCGACCAGAGGGTCTTCGGCGGGGCCCTCGAGGGCGGAGAGGTAGCGCTCGGCGTCGAGCGCGGCCTGGCAGCCCATCCCGGCGGCCGTGATGGCCTGGCGGTAGACGTGGTCGACGACATCGCCGGATGCAAATACGCCGGGCACGTTCGTCACCGTCGACTTCCCCTCCGTCAGGAGGTAGCCGGCGTCGTCGCTGTCGAGTTGGCCGCTGAAGAGGCTCGTCGCCGGGTCGTGGCCGATCGCCACGAACAGGCCGTCGGCGGGGACCTCGGTCGTCTCGCCGGACTTGACGTTCCGCAGACGCACGGCCTCGACCTTTTCCTCACCCAGGACCTCGTCGACGGCGGAGTCGAGGACGAACTCGATCTTCTCGTTGCCGCGCGCGCGGTCGACCATGATCGGGGATGCGCGGAATGCGTCGCGGCGGTGGACGACCGTCACCTTGGACGCGAACTTCGTCAGGAAGAGAGCCTCCTCCATCGCCGAGTCGCCGCCGCCGACGACCACAACCTGCTTCTCGCGGTAGAACGCGGCATCGCAGACCGCGCAGTACGTGACACCGCGGCCCTGCAGGCGCAGCTCGGAGGGGAGATCGAGCTTGCGGGCCGTGGCGCCGGTCGCGACGATCACTGCCTCGGCGCGGTGCTCGTCCTCACCGACCCAGACGCGGAGCGGCTCTTCGGAGAAGTCGACGCGCGTCACGTCGTCCGTGAGGAACTCCGCGCCGAAGCGCCCGGCCTGGCGGCGGAAGTCCTGCATCATCTGCGGGCCCATGACACCTTCGGGGTAACCCGGGTAGTTCTCGACGTCGCTCGTGATCATGAGCTGCCCACCCCAGGCGAACCCCTCGATCACAAGCGGCTCCAGGTTGGCGCGCGCGCTGTAGAGCGCAGCCGTGTACCCGGCGGGTCCGCCGCCGATGATGATCAGCTTCCTCACGTTGTTTTCGCTCACACGCTTCCCTTCTCGGAGCTCGCCCCTAACACCCATTCAAACGCCTGAGCAGGGGCTTCTGTTCCGATTTGTGTAGCGTCTCCGCGGGCGGCAAGGATAGCGACGGCGATGGCTGGATCGGTCACCTGGGACGAAGTTCGGAGCCTCGCCGGAGTCGAGGCGAGGTCGGCCTGCGCGATCAGCCTCTACGTGAACCTCGACCCGAGCGTCGCACCCACGCCAGGCGGCGCGCAGACGCGCGTCAACTCCCTCCTCGACGAAGCCTCCAAGTCGGCGGCCGCCACGCGGGACGACCTCTCCCATGACGCCCGCCAGGCGCTTCGTACGGACTTCGACCGGATCCGGCGCTACTTCGACCAGGAGTTCGTGCGAGACGGTTCGCGAGGCGCGGTCGTCTTCTGCGCGAGCCTCGACGGGATCTGGGTCACGCGCGAGCTCGTCGCGCCGGTTTCCGACCAGGCAACTGTCGGCCGCGAGCTTCTGCTCACGCCGCTGGTTCGCCAAGTCGGCTGCGGGGAAGGCGCCCTCGTCGTGATGGCGAGCCGCGAGCAGGGGCGCTTCTACGAGCTGCAGGGTGGTCGCCTCGAGGAGCTCGCAGACCTCTCGGATCGCCAGCCGCGCCGGCACGACCAGGGTGGCTGGTCGCAGGCACGCATGCAGCGCCATGTCGACGAGCTCGCCTCCGAACACCTGCGCGAGGTCGCCGAGGGGCTCGACTTTCGCGTGCGCGAGGCCCACGGCGACGTCCAGGTGGTCGTTGTCGCGCCCGAGGAGACCCGGGCCGAGCTTTCGAACCTGCTGTCGCAGGAGGCGCAGCGATCGCTCGTCGGCTGGACGCATGCGGAGGCGCACGCCGGCCCGGCCGACCTCCTCGAGGTCGCGCTCCCAGTAATCGAGCGCGCCCGCGCTGACCGGGAGGAGCGCCTCGTCGAGCGGTGGCGCGAGGAGGCGGGGCGGGGAGCCCGTGCCAGCGCGGGGTGGGCCGACACGCTCGAGGCGGTCTCCGACGGCCGGGTCGAGACGCTCCTCGCAAGCGACGCGGCCGCTCGCGAAGCCTGGCGCTGTCCGCAGTGCCGGCGTTTGAGCGCGTCCGAAGGAGCCTGCCCGCTGGACGGCACGGCGATGGAGCTGGTCGAGAACGGGCTCGACGCCGCAATGCACCGAGCCCTCGTCCAGGGCGGAACGGTCTGGATCGCAGAGCATGCCCGCGACCTCGATCCCGTCGAGGGTCTCGGCGCGCTACTTCGCTTCTAGCGCCCGCGCTACGCCGCGTCGAGCGCCCGCGGGAGCTCGCGCACGGACTCGGGCAACGCTTCGCGCGGTGCCTCGACGAGCTCCGATTCCGCGGCGCGCTCGAGCTTCGTCTCGAACCGCGAGAGCCGCTTGTCGGCGTCTCCGAACTTGGTCTGCGCGTTCCCAAGGTGCTTGCCGACGAGCTCGAAGTCGGCTTTGAAGCGGGAGAAGTCGCGGCCGAGATCGGCCACGTACGTCATCACCTCGCGGGCGTGTTGCTCGATCTTCAGCCCCTTGAACCCCAGGACGAGCACGAGTAGGTATGCGTGCAGGGTCGAGGGCGACACGGGCACGACGTTTCGCTCGAGCGCGTACGTAAGCGGGCTCGAGGTTCCGCCGATCCGGTTGCAGACGAGCTCGTAGTACACGGCCTCCGCGGGGAGGTACATGAGCGCGAACTCGTACGTGCCCTCGTCGGGGCGGATGTACTTCTGCGCGATCGCGTCGACGTGGCCCTTGACGTCGCGGCAGAACGCCTTGCCATGGAGCTCGCGGTCGGCATCGCTTTCGGCCTCCGCCATCCGCTGGTAGTTGTCGAGCGGGAACTTGGCGTCGACCGGGACGAGCGCCCGGTCGAGGCGGATGACGGCGTCCACGCGCTCACCGCTTCGGAACCCGTGCTGGAGCGAGTACTTGTCGGCCGGAAACATGTCGGCAAGCAGGTTCGCCAGGAGCAACTCACCGAAGCCTCCTCGCGCCTTCGGTGGGCGGAGCGCCTGTTCGAGCCGGCCGAGCTCGCGCGCACGTTCGTTCATCTGCGCCGTTGCCGCGTCGAGCTTGCCGAGGCGCTCGTGGATCCGCGTCGACGTCTCCGAGGCCGTCGCGAGGCGGCGGTCGACCTTGGTGTCTAGCTCGCCCAGACGGCGATCCATGGTCTCGACGACGGCTTCGAGCCGCCGGTCGACCTCCGCACTCCGCGCGGCGAGCTGCGTCCCGCTCGCCATCTTCAGCTCCTCGAGCTGAGCGGCACTGTCGCCCCGAAGGCGCGCAAACTCGGCGGCGAGGAAGCGGACGAGCCAGGCGAGGGCGCCCGCAAGCGCGAGAAAGGCGACGATAAGGAGCGCGTAGACCATGGGTCTACAAACGCTAGAGGGGGTGTCGGAC
>JACCXC010000210.1 GCA_013697275.1 Actinomycetota bacterium
CGACGCGTCCACCGCAGTCCTGCGCGATCAGCTGCATGCCGTAACAGATCCCGAGCACAGGGACGCCGAGCTCGTAGAGCCCCTGATCGACCTGCGGCGCTCCGTCGGCGTAGACCGAGGCCGGCCCGCCCGAGAGGACGAGGCCGAGCGGCCTCCGCGCCCGCGCTCCTGCGGCCGAGATCGAATGCGGCACGAGCTCGGAGTAGACGCGCGCCTCGCGGATCCGCCGTGCGATCAGCTGCGAGTACTGGCCGCCGCAGTCGACGACCAGGACGGGGCGCTCTTCGGGTGGGGGCACCGGAAGCGCTACGACGACTGGCTCACCGTGAGCGCCCCGAGTCACAGTGGAGGGGGCTCATGGGGGAAAGCCGGTTCCCCCATGCTTACCCCATGCCGATCCGCTGTGCCTGCTGGAGCGTCTTCCCCTCGGTCTTGATCGACGGGGCGAGGGCCACGTCGGCGCGCTGGAAATCGTGGATGTTCTCGTACCCACAGGTGGCCATGGAGGTCCGCAGCGCGCCCATCAGGTTGAGTGTCCCGTCGTTTTCGCGGGCCGGTCCTATGAGGATCTCCTCGAGCGAGGCGACCTGGTCGACCTCGACGCGCGCGCCGCGGGGCAGGGTCGGGTGGAAGGTGGCCATCCCCCAGTGGCACCCGCGGCCGGGCGCCTCGCGCGCCCGCGAGAGCGGCGAGCCGATCATGACCGCGTCGGCACCGCAGGCGATCGCCTTGGCGATGTCGCCGCCCGTCCGCATGCCACCGTCGGCGATCACGTTCACGTAGCGCCCCGAGTCGAGGATGTGCTGGGCGCGGGCGGCTGCCGCGTCGGCAATCGCGGTCGCCTGCGGGACGCCGACGCCGAGCACGCCTCGGGTCGTGCAGGCAGCGCCCGGCCCGACCCCCACGAGCACGGCCGCCGCGCCGGTCCGCATCAGGTGAAGCGCGCCTTGGTATGAGGCGCAGCCGCCGACGATCACCGGAATGTCGAGACCGGCGATGAACTCCTTCAGGTTGAGCGCGGAACCGTTCGAAGAGACGTGCTCGGCCGAGACCACCGTCCCCTGGATCACGAGCACGTCGAGGCCCGCGTCGATGGCGATTCCGTGGTATTTGCGCACCTGCTGGGGCGTGAGCGACCCCGCCGCGAGCACCCCGGCCGCCTTGATCTCGCGGATGCGCCGGCCGACGAGGTCGGGATCGATCGGCTGCGAGTAGATCTCTTGCATCCCGCGCGTTGCCTCTTCCGGGCTGAAGGACGCGATCCGCGCAAGCTGGTCGTCGGGCTTGACGTACCGGGTGAAGATGCCCTCCAGGTTCAGGACGCCTAGGCCCCCGAGCCGACCCACCTGGATCGCGGTCGCCGGCGAGACGACTCCGTCCATAGCCGACGCGAGGAGCGGCAGCTCGAGCAGGTGCTCACCGAGCGTCCAGCCGATGTCGACGTCGTCGGGGTCGCGTGTCCTGCGGCTCGGAACGATCGCGATGTCGTCGAACCCGTAGGCCTGGCGCGCCTTCTTCCCGAGGCCGATCTCGACGTCCATCAGCCCGCCCGACTCTAACAACGGTCGGGGACGTCGCCCGGCCTGAGCCTAAGCGTCCTGCGCCACGCCCTCGAGGCGCTCGATGTCGACGGTCGCGCCGACCCGGCTTGCCTCGCGCGGGTCGAAGCGCCCCGGCCCCGGCTCGAGCACCGAGGCGGCCCCTGCGGCGACGGCCGCCCGCACCGACTCCTCGACCGACCGGCCGCCGACCCGCGCGGCTAGGAAGCCGGCAAGGAGGGTGTCGCCGGCGCCGATCGTCGAGACCGGGTCGAGGCGGGGAAGCGAGCCGCGGACACGGTGTACCTCGCCGCCGTCGCGGACGTAGGCGTAACAGCCCGTCTGCAGCGTGATCAGGACGTTCCGCGCGCCGAGCTCTGCGATCTGGTCGAGGCCGCTCGCGAGATCGGCTCCGTCGTTGAACTCGTGGCCGACGAGCGATTCTGCCTCGTTCACGTTCGGGGAGACGAGGTACGGCTCGGCCTGCACCCCGAGACCTAGCGCCTCGCCCTCGGTGTCGAGCACGGTCAGGACCTGGCGACGGTTGAGCTCGCGGATCGTCTCCGCGTAGAAGTCGGGATCGACGCCGCGCGGCAGTGTTCCGGCAAGGACGACGAACTCGGCGCCCTGGGTCAGGTAGGCGAGCTTCTCGCGCAGCGCGTCTAGCTCGTCCTCCGTCACCTCGGGGCCCCACTCGTTGATCTCCGTGTACTGGTCGGAGATCGGGTCGAGCACCGCGACGGACGTCCGCGAGTCCTCGCGGATCCGCACGAAGTCGTTCAGGATCCCGTCAGCTCCGAGGTCGTCGGCGATCTGCGTGCCGCTCTGCCCGCCGACGAGCCCAGTGCAGACGACCGGGACGCCCAGACGGCGGAGCGCCCGGGCGACGTTCAAGCCCTTGCCGCCCGCGCTCGCGAAGCCGAGGCTCGCGCGGTGCCGTTGCCCCGGCTGGAAGTTGGGCACGAGGAGGGTGCGGTCGAGCGCCGCGTTGAGCGTGACCGTCACGATCACAAGGCCGCTCCGAAGACCTCTCCCAGCATGTCCCCCGCCTCCGCCAGCGTCTGGCCAGCGTACCACCCGGCCCGATCGGCGAAGCTCGGCTCGGCCACGTCCCGTGCCGCCACGAGCGGCCGGGTCGCGACGATTCGCCTGCCCTCGAGGACACGGACTTCGCCGAGCTCCTGCCCCTTCCGGACGGGCAGGTCGACGACGGCGGGGGCAACGACCCGCTCGGTGAGTTCGCGTCCCACCCTGACGACCGCTCGTGCTTCCCGGACCGGGACGAGCTGAAGTCGATCGTCGGCGAACGGGACCTCGGCCGTCGCGTAGACCCGGTCGGCGTCGACGACCGGCATCCGGACGTACTGGTCGAAGCCCCAGTCCATCAGCTCTGCGAGGTCTGCGTTCCGCCGCGCCCGCGACGGGCTCCCGAGGATGACCGCGTAAACGACGACGCCGTTTCGCCGCGCGGCCGCCACCTCGCACCAGCCCGCCTCCTCGGTGTGGCCCGTTTTCACGCCGATCAGCCCGTCGTAGTCGCCGAGGAGGTCGTTCCAGCTGAAGAGCGAGCGCCCTCCCGCGATCCGGGCCGCCTCGCGCCGGACGAGCTCGCGAACGAGCGGCCGGCGCATGGCCGCTCGGGCGAGCTTGAGGACGTCGCGCGCGCTCGACAGGTGGCCCGGCGTGTCGAGGCCGTCGGGGCGCACGAAGTGGGTCTCCGCAAGGCCCATG
The DNA here is from genome assembly GCA_013697275.1 of Actinomycetota bacterium. Classification (GTDB taxonomy): domain Bacteria; phylum Actinomycetota; class Thermoleophilia; order Gaiellales; family Gaiellaceae; genus JACCXC01. The sequence goes on from JACCXC010000210.1 coordinate 3,270, forward strand.
CGGCGGGCTTCCTCGTTCATGAGGCGCACGAAGCCCCCGACGCCGCCCGGGCCGGCGTGGCCCGCGAGCGCGTAGGCAGCGTCGTTTGCGCTCTGGATGAGCGCCGCGGCAAGGAGGTCGCGCACGCTGACGCGCTCCCCGCGGCGGAGCTCGATGCTCGACTCCCCGACAGACGGGGCGAACGACCCAACCGTGACTGTCTCACCCGGGCGGGCCCGGTCGAGCGTGACGATCGCCGTCATGAGCTTGGTGATGCTCGCGATCGGATGGCGCTCGCCGGCGTTCCGCTCGTAGAGCACTTCGCCCGTCGCCCCGTTTGCGAGGATGATCGCCTCGCCCTGGAGGGCCGGGGGGCCGGCGGCGCCCGCGGGCCCCACCCAGGCGGCCGCAGCAACGACGAAGACAGCTAGCCGGCGCACGGGCGCGAAGGCTACCCGCCTACACTTCGGTCGTGACCGAGGCGAAAAGAAGCGCGAAGCCGGTGCGGCGTCGCGGCGTCGAGCGCTCCCTCGAGATCCAGCTCGGCCGGCTCGGCGGGATCGACGTGCGCCCGACGCGCCTCTTCCTCTGGGGCGGGGAGGAGCGGAAAGGCCGTGAGCGGATCGTCTCGCTTGGCACGCCGCCGCGGAGCCTGCTCATCCCGCGCCGTGAGCGCGAGGTGCAGGCCGGAGCGGTGCAGGTCCGCTCGCTTGGAAACCCGCTCATGACCATCGCCCTTGCGGGCGTCCACGTCGCGCGGAAGCTCGCGCGCGAGCGGTCCGAGGTCAGCGAATCCGGATCCGCTGACCCGGGGTCAGAGCGTTCGCTTCGATCCCCGGATTGAGCGTGAGCAAGTCGTCGACGGTCGTGTCGAAGCGAAGGGCGATCTGGTCGAGCGTGTCGCCCTCGCGGATCCGGTAGAAGCGCCGCTGACCGGGCGGGCGGTTCGTCGTCGTGCGGCCGGTCGTCGTGTCCCCGGTCGTGGCGCCGGGCGCGGCGGGCCTGGGGGTCTCCGGAGTCGTCTCTGCGTTCAGCGAGTTGTGAACGATGAGGACGAGGAGCGTCGCGGCCGCGAAGAAGGCGAGGGGCGCAAGGATGCGCGGGGCCCAGGCGCGCGGTGGCTCGTCGCGGTCGCCGGGCCGGTCTCGATCGCGCTCCCTCACCATCCGGATGCCCCCCAGACCTCTCGGCGGAGGCGGGCCGCCTCGGCCGCAGCGGCCTTGCGCCAGTCGGCGCCGTCGACGCGGAAGGCGTAGATCACGCTCCGGGAGACCGGAACGAGAGCACTGGCGGGACCGCTGGTGAAAGCGCGCGCGACGTCGGCTGGCGTTGCGCCCTGAGCGCCGATCCCGGGCAGAAGCAAGATGGCTTTCGGCATGAGCCGGCGCGCCTCGCCGACCGCCCGCGGGTAGGTCGCACCGACTACCGCGCCGACGCTCGAGAGGCCGTGGCTTCCGACGAGGTCGTCGCCCCACTGCGCCACGAGCTCGGCCACCTGGTGCCAGACTCTCCGGCCGTCCGAGAGCGCCAGCTCCTGGACGTCGGCGCTGCCGCTGTTCGACGTCTTGACCAGGCAGAAGACACCCGTTCCGGACCGCCTGCACGCGGCGATGAGGGGCTCGACCGAGTCCGTGCCGAGGTAGGGGTTGGCCGTCAGCGCGTCGACCGCCGGCGCCGTGCCGTTCCGGCGCTCGAGGTAGGCGTCGGCGTAGGCCCGCGCAGTCGAGCCGATGTCGGCGCGCTTCCCGTCGGCCAGGATGAGGAGCCCGGCATCGCGCGCATAGCGCGACACCTCCTCGAAGGCGCTCATTCCGTCGGCGCCGAGCGCCTCGAAGAAGGCGAGCTGGATCTTCGCGCCCACTACGTACGGAGCGACGGCGTCGACGAGCCCGCAGCAGAAGCGTGCGCAGGCGTCGGCGGCCGCCGCCCGGCTCGCGTGCGTGTCGCCTCGGAGCTCGATCGGCAGGAGCTCGGGGCGAGGGTCGAGCCCGACCAGGATCTGGCTGCGCTTCCGGTCGACCGCCTCGGCGACCCGGTCCGCGAACATCACTCCCGCGGTGAGAGGGCCGGCGTCGACCTGTTTCATGGACGAAGCTTAGAGCCCGTTCCTGGATGACGCTTCGTCGCTAGCGCTGTCCAAGGGACTAAAGCTTCATCCTGAGGCGGGCTCATTCAGGCGACTTCTGCGCGGAGATGATGACTCGCGCAAGCCGCGGCGATGCGCCGCACATCCAGGGGAACGACGGTCAGCTCCGGGGGCGGCCGCCGCAAGAACCCGCCGACGACGAGGAGCTCGTCGGCCACCTCGGGCTCGAGCCCAGCCCCGTCGGCGAGCGCACACCGCGCCTCCGCGAGGCCGGCCGCCGCTTCGATCTCCGCACCGGGTCCGCGTGGGATCGCCCGCGTGCAGGCGACCCGTCCGCCGAGAACGAAGAACGCCGTTGCGAACTCGTCGTGCGCTGAAGGCGCGAGGAGGCACACGGCCGTCCGACGGAGCCGGTCGAGCGCGCGGAGCTCGTGGATCACCCGCTCGAGCACGGCGATGCGGTCGCGCAGGCGCGCGGCGTCCTCGTAGCGGAGGTCATCGGCGAGCGCGACGAGCTTCGCTCGCAGGCGAGGGAGTGGCGCACCCGCCACCAGACCGTCGAGCTCCGCGGGCCCGGCGCCGGCCAGCGCGCGAAGGGCGAGCTCAGCGCGCCGCCGGCTCTTGATCGGCCCGAGCTCGGTGGGCGTCGACGAGACGACCAGACGCTCATCGCGACGGGCCAGGTAGACGTAGCGGTCGGGCCGTGCGCCTCGGGCATTCGCCGGTGGGCGGAGGGTGCGGATGAGTCGAAGCTCCTCGAGCGCGGCCTCGAGCTCGGAGCCGAGCGGGCGCCACTCGATCCGGTCGACAACGCCTAGGGCGGCCTCGACTGCCGGCCGCTGCCGCTCGGAGCGGAAGTACGAGCGCAGTCGCGCCCGCAGGTCGCGCGCCTTGCCGACGTAGAGCACCTGGTCGTGCCGGTCGCGGAAGAGGTACACGCCCGGCACGCTCGGAGCACCGAAGACGAGCGCCCGCTTCTCGTGCGCCCGCCTGTCGCGCGGCGCCGCGAGGCGGCAGAGATCGGCGACGGTCGAGGCACCTCGCTCCTGGGCGAGGGCGATCAGCGCTACGAGGATCTCCGCCGTCGCCTGGGCGTCCGGGAGCGCACGGTGGCACGGCTCCACAGAAGTCCCGAAGAAATGCGAGAGCGCAGCGAGGCTCGAACGCTGGGCCCGGCCCGCGAGGAGCGCGCGGGCGAGGGGCACGGTGTCCAGCACGGGGCCGGCGAGCCGATGGCCGGTCATCCGCCTTACCTCACGATCGAGGAAGGCCGTGTCGAAGCGCGCGTTGTGCGCGACGAGCACGCACTCGCCCGCAAAGGTGAGGAAGCGCCGCACGGCAAGATCGGCGGCCGGCGCGTGGCGCAGGTCGGTCTCCCGGATCCCGGTCAGAGCGCTGACCGGTGCCGGGAGCGCACCGCGCGGGCGGACGAGCGTCTGGAACGTCGCACCCGGGACGAGCCCGCGCACGCGCACGGCGCCGATCTCGCAGATCTCCGACGTCCGGGCCGAGAGTCCCGTCGTCTCGAGATCGACGATGACGAAGGTCGCCGCCTCGAGCGTTGTCTCCCCCGCCCGGTCGTCGGCGAGCGCGACCGACGAGCCGACCCATGTGAGCCGAGAGTCTTCCGAGACGACGTCGTCGAGCAGCGTTCGGGCGACGCCGGTCGGCTGGCTTGCGAGCGCGAAGAGCGCGCGGGCGGCCTCAGGCGCCGGGACGGGCGAGCGTCGTTCTTCGACGATCTCGACCAGGCGGTCGGCCGCATCCAGGCGAAGCTGCACACGCGCGAGAATAGAACATACGTTCGGATAGACCAGTCTGACCCATCAACGGGGAAGGCCGCCCGCGGGCGGCCTTCCGAGCTCGTGGAGAGGGGCGGGAGCGGACTAGCCGCTGCCCTTGAGTGCGGCCTTCAACTGGCTGCCCGCCGAGAACTTGGGCACGGTCGCCGCTGCGATCTGCACCTTCTCGCCCGTGCGGGGATTCACGCCCTGGCGAGCGCCGCGCTGCTGCGCGGAGAACTTGCCGAAGCCGGTGAACGCGACAGCTTCTCCTTGCTGCAGCGATTCCTGGACCGAGTCGAGGAAGGCGTCCACCGCCTTCCCAGCATCACGCTTCGAGAGGCCGCTCTTCGAAGCGACTAGATCCACGAACTGAGCCTTGGTGACTGCCACTGCCCTCTCCTCCTAGCTTCGCTTGCGTCCCGAACTGGTCGAGAACCGTAACAGGGGTTGGAAAACCTCGCAACCAAGCGGTTTTCCGGGACTTTCAGGCGGCAGCGATTTCGGAGACACGGAAAAGCGGGTGCAACCGGACGGCGTGACGGGCGAGCGCGTCCGCCCCGCCCTCCTCCCGATCGACGACGCAGACGGCCGTGCGGCACTCGAGCCCGGCGTCCCGAAGCGCCTTCACGGCGGCGACAGCCGCCCCTCCTGTCGTAACGACGTCCTCGACAAGGCAGACGCGCTGGCCGGCTTCGTGCACACCCTCGATCCGCCGCTCGGTCCCGTAGGCCTTCGCTTCCTTGCGGACGATGAGGAACGGCAGTCCCCCGGCGAGGGAGGCCGCCGCGGCCAGGGCAACCGCGCCGAGCTCGGGCCCCGCGAGCAGATCGGGCGCGTCCGGCCCGGCGCTCGCGGCGCGCGAAGCGATCCGCTCCCCCAGCGCGCCAAGAAGCTCGGGCTCGGTCTCCAGCCGGTACTTGTCCAGGTAGAAGCTCGACCGGCGGCCCGAGCGCAGGACGAAGTCCCCCTCGAGGTAAGCCCGCGTCCGGATCCGCCGGGCGAGCTCGGCGTCGGTCACGTCCCGCTGCGAGCTGCGCTGAGAACGTCGCGTGCGAGCGGAAGCAGGCGGTCGGCCTCCTCGCGGCCTGCGTCGAGCGCGATGGACGACCCATCGTCGAAGAGGAGCTGGACTTGCTCGCGGGGCGAACCGGCCGCGCGACGCCAGATTGCGGCGCCGGCGGCGCCGGCGAGAAGCGTGAAGACGAGCGTCTTACGCATCGGGGCCCTTCCTCGGCTTCCGCCGCCCGGTGGACGTCGCGGGCGGGCGCTTGGCCGGGCTTCGCCTCGCGGAGCTCTTCCGGGCCGGACGCGCTGGCTTTTCCTCCTCGGCAAGGCGCAGACACGTCTTCAGGTCGTAGAGGACGAGCCCGACCGTCGGCTCCGGGCCCGTCACGGCCGCGACGAGCCGCTCCCCCGAGCGGACGACGAAGACCGCTCCGGCGGCCACCTGAGCTACGACCTCCCCGAGAGCGGCGCGCCCGCTCGAGGCCGTCGAGGCGTCGGCAGCGCGCAGGAGCTCGAGCGCAGACTCAGCTATCCGCCGTCCGCGCTCGTCATCGAAGCTCGACGCGAGCACCGTCCCGTCCGAGCCGGCGAGCACCGCGCCCTCGATCTGGGACGAGACCTGAGTCAGATCACTGAGTGCAGCTGCCGCATCCACGGCGGCGAAACTACCACGCCCGTACCTCCTGCCTATTTCGAGACCTAGACTCGGGGCATGCGACCCGTTCCGGTCGTCGAGAAGTTCCTCGCCGACCGGGGGACGCACCTCGCCGCGATGATCGCCTACTTCGCGCTTCTGGCGTTCGTGCCGCTGCTCTTCCTGGCGCTCTCGCTGATCGGCCTCGCGGGGGAGCCGAGCGAGTCGAGCTACCTGGTCGAGCAGCTGCGGCGAGCCTTTCCGGAGGTGTCGCTCGAGCGGATCCTCGAGGTCGTGCGAGAGGTGCAGAAGAGCTCCGGGACGCTCGGCATCATCGGTGGGATCGCGCTCATCTGGGCCTCGCTCGGCTTCCTGAGCGTCCTCGAGTCAGCCCTGAACATCATCTATGGGCGGCCCAACCGTGCGTTCTTCCACCAGAAGGCCTACGTCCTCCTCCTCACCGGCGCGGGCCTCGTCGTCCTTTTCGCCGCCCTCGTCCTCGGCTCGGTCGGGGTCGGGCTCGCGCGCGAGGCCGCCGTGGTGGGTGGCGCGCTCGCATACGTGTACGGAATCCTCGTCTCGACCGCGCTCGTGCTCGGCTTCGCATGGAGCATCTACACGCTCCTCACCAACGAGCCGCTGCGCTGGCGAGAAACGCTACCCGGGGCCATCTTTGCCGCGCTCGTCCTGCAGGCGAGCTTCCAGCTCCTTCCCGTGTTCGTGCTGGCGACGAGCGGCTTCGCCGCCCTCCAGGCCTTCGGAGGCCTCGCGCTCCTTCTTTTCTGGATCTACCTGATGGCGAACGTGCTGGTGTTCGGCGCCGAGATCAACTGGTGGCTCGCGCATGGCCGCGCGAGGCCCGACGAGCGGCCGGCCGGGCTCGCCTAATCCGCGGAGCCGACGGTCGGGTCGTCGGCGATCAGTCGCTTCGCGAGGGCTCGCAGGATCTTCCGCTCTACCTGCGGCATCGTGTCGAGCATGCTCCAGAACGACTGCCGGGTGAGGACGAAGAAGCGAAGCGGCTTCGTTGCCGTTACGGTCGCCGACCGCGGCATCTCCTCGAAGAGGGCGATCTCGCCGAAGAACTCCCCGTCCTTCAGCGTCCGCACGTGCCGGCCGCTGCGGGTGACCTCGACCTCGCCGTCGATGATCACGAAGAACTCCTTGGCGGGCTCGCCCTCGCGGCAGAGCACCTTGCCCTCCTCGACCTCGAGATCTTCGGTCACCTTGGCCAGATGCACGAGCTCGTCCTTCGAGAGGGTCTCGAAGAGCGGGGAGCGGCGGAGCGACTCGACCTTCGTGTCGTGCGAGAAGAGCACGGGCAAACCCTATACCCCTTCCCCGGGCGTTCCCAAGCGCTCGGAGAGCGCCCGCGCGGCGCGGGCGCGATGGCTGTTGGCTGCCTTCCAGACATCCCCGAGCTCCGCGACGGTCTGCGTCTCCCCTTCAGGGACGAAGACCGGGTCGTAGCCGAACCCGCCCCTCCCACGCGGGGCGGCGGCGATCGCGCCGGCCAGCGTCCCGCGGGCGTGAAGCTCGCTTCCGTCGGGGGCGAGGCAGACGAGCTCGCAGACGTAGCGTGCCGTCCGCTCTTCGGCCGAGCCCCGTGCGAGCTCGTGCAGGAGCCGCGCGACGTTCTCGTCGTCCGAGGCTCCCGCGCCGGCGAACCTGGCCGAGCGGATCCCGGGCGCACCCCCGAGCGCGTCGACCTCGAGCCCCGAGTCCTCCCCGGCCACCCAGGCCTCGCCCGGCGCACGGGCGCGGCCGAAGACGACCTTGGCGCGTGCGTTCTCCTCGAACGTGGCCCCGGTCTCCTCGGGAAAATGCGATGCGCCGAGCAGGTCCACGACCCAGCCCGTCAGGATGTCCGCGAGCTCTCGCGCCTTGTGCGGGTTCGCCGAGGCGAGGATCAGGCGGCGAGGCGCCAGCCGGTCAGGCCCGGCCGACCGCATGGCGCTGCGCCTCGGCGATCTGCTCGACGCCGCGACGGGCGAGCGTGACGAGAGCATCGAGCGTCTCCTGCGCGAACGGCTCGCGCTCCGCCGTCGCCTGAATCTCGATCAGCCGGCCGCCTCCGGTCATGACGATGTTCATATCGACCTCGGCGGACGAGTCCTCCGCGTAGTCGAGGTCGAGCAGCATCTCGCCGCCCACGATCCCCAGCGAGACCGCCGCGACCTGCTCCTCGGGCGGCGAAAACCCCAGTGAGTCCGCGGCGAGGACGAGCGCGACCCAGGCGCCCGATACGGCCGCGGTTCGCGTACCCCCGTCGGCCTGGATCACGTCGCAGTCGAGCCAGACCGTTCGCTCCCCAAGGCGCTTCATGTCGTAGGCGCCGCGGATCGCCCGGCCGATCAGGCGCTGGATCTCGACGGTTCGACCCTTCTGCCGGCCCTCGCTCGCCTCCCGCCGGATGCGCTGGCCGCTTGAAGCCGGGAGCATCCCGTACTCGGCCGTCAGCCAGCCGACGCCCTTGCCCGCGAGCCAGCGCGGGACGCCCTCCTCAACCGTCGCGGTGCAGAGGACGCGAGTCTTGCCGAGCGAGATGAGCGCCGAGCCGTGGGCCTGCTCCAAGTAACCGGGAGCGATCTCGAGCGGGCGGAGCTCGTCCGCCCCCCGCCCTTCTCGGCTCACGCCGCTTCCAGCTCGAGCTCGCTGAGCGAGACGCGGTCGACCGAGGGAATCGGCAGCTGGAGGAACCGCTCGCCGAGCGAGCGAAAGTCGTCGGGCGGCCCGGTCGTCAGGAAGGTGCACTCGCCGTCGCGGCGCGGGTCGTTCTCGATCCCCTTCCGCGCGAGCGTCTCGGCCACCTCCCGAGCAGTCTCGTCCGCCGAGAAGACGAGCGTGGTGCCCCGACCGAAGACACGTTCGAACACGGGACGAACGAGCGGGTAGTGCGTGCAGCCGAGGATGACGGTGTCCACCTCGGCCTCCTTCAGCGGGGCGGCATACTCGCGTACCGCGGCCACAAGGGCATCGTTCGAGCCGCCCGACTCGATCATCGGAACCAGCTTCGGACAGGCGACTGACAGAACGGCAGCGCCTGCGTCGAGCGTGCGGATGACCTGCGCGTACCGGCCGCTTCGCACCGTGCCCTCGGTCGCGAGGACGCCGATCCGCCGGTTCCGCGTTGCCTGCACGGCCGCGTGGGCCTCGGGCGCGAGCACCCCGACGACCGGAACGGCGAGGCGCTCCTGGAGCAGCGGGAGGGCCGCCGCCGTCGCCGTGTTGCAAGCGTTCACGATCAGCTTCACGCCAGCCCGCTCGAGGTACGAGGCCACCTCGAGCGCGAAGCGCCTAACCTCCTCGGTGGAGCGGGGCCCGTAGGGACAGCGTGCGCCGTCCCCGAGATAGACGAAGTCCTCGTGGGGCAGCGTGACGAGGCAGTCGTGCAGCACCGTAAGCCCACCGGCCCCCGAGTCGAAGATCCCGATCGTGCGCGCGTCCATCGCGCCGATTCTACGAGCGGCGGGGGATCGCGCCCGGCACCCGGGAGTAGCGTTAGGGCCGTGCTCGAGCTCTGGGACGAGGCGGACCCGTTCGCCGCAGTCGCCGACTACCTCGATGGCGAGGGCTTCTTCGCGGGCGCGAGGGCGGATGCGGTCGCAGAGGTCTTCTTCTCCTACCGGATCTCCGAGCGCTTCCGCCGCGTGGATCGGTCGCCTCCTCCGGAGCCTTGCCCCCTCCCCCTGGCCGCGTGCCGGATCCGCCCCCCCCGGGAAGCAGAGGCGCGCGGCTCGTTCGCTCTAGGCGAGTGGGAGGCGACCTGGACGCCGGGCGAGTACGCGGCGGCCGTGGAGGCGGTGAAGGCCGCGATCGCCCGGGGCGACGTGTACCAGGTGAATCTCGTCCAGCACCTCTCCGCCTCCTTCGAGGGCGACCCGCGCCGGCTGGCCGAGGCCCTCGCCTCGCTCGGTCCACTCCACGCCCGGCCGTTCACCGGGGACGGGTGGGGGATCGTGTCGGGATCGCCCGAGCTCTTTCTCTCACGGCGCGGAGACCGCCTGGTGACCATGCCGATCAAGGGCACGCGACCCGCCGGGGCGAAGGGGCTGCGCGCGTCGGCGAAGGACGCGGCCGAGCATGTGATGATCGTCGACCTCGAGCGGAACGACCTCTCGCGCGTCTGCGTTCCGGGAACCGTCCGGTGGCCCGAGCTCATGGCCGAGCGCCCCCTCGCGGGCGTGCGCCACCTCGTCTCGACCGTCACCGGGACGCTGCGGGCCGGGGTCGCGTTTGCCGACATCCTCTGGGCCACCTTCCCCGGGGGCTCCATCACGGGAGCGCCGAAGATCTCCGCCATCGACCACATCGCGGCGCTCGAGCCGGTCGGACGGGGCGCCTCGATGGGCGCCCTCGGTCGGATCCATCCGAACGGCGACTTCGAGCTTGCCCTGACCATCCGAACCTTGGCCGTCGCGGAAGGGCGCATCCATTTCTGGGTCGGAGGCGGGATCGTCTGGGACTCGGATCCCGAGGCTGAGATCGAAGAGTCGTGGGTGAAGGCGCGCCCCGTCCTCGCCGCTCTCGGAAGCCGCATCCGCGCGGCGGTGAGCGCATGACACTCCTGGCGGTGGCAGTGCGTGGGCGCGGGCGCGTTTCGCCGGATGATCCGGTGCTCCACGCCGACGACGAAGCTCTCCTCCGCGGCCGGGCGGCCTTCGAGACGACGCGGGTCTACGGGAGGCGTCCCTTCAAGCTCGCCGAGCATCTCGCGCGCCTGGCCGGATCGGCGAGTCGCATCGGGCTCCCCGAGGTCGACGTCGCCGAGTGCGAGCGCCTTGCGACCGAGGCTCTCGAGGCGGCCGGGGTCGGCGACTCCGTTCTGCGGATCTACTGGACGGCTGGACGAGAGGGCTCCGGCGAGCCGACCGCGCTCGCTCTCGTCTCGGCGGTGCCCGAGCACCTCGACGAGCGCCGCGCGCGCGGCGCTCGTCTCATCTCGCTGCCGCTCGGGCTCGACGCCGACCTGCGCGCGCTCGCGCCGTGGCTGCTCGGCGGCGTCAAGTCGACGAGCTATGCCATGAACATGGCGGCGGAAGCGGAGGCGCGCCGCCGGGGTGCGGATGACGCCGTTTTCCTCGCGCGCGGCGGGATCGTCCTGGAGGGCCCGGTGACGAACGTCTGGTGGCGGTTGGACGACGTCCTCTACACCCCCGCGCTCGAGTTGGGAATCCTCGCCGGCGTCACGCGCGCGACCCTGATGGAGGAGGCGGCCGCACTCGGGATCGAGGTTCGCGAAGGCGCGTTCCCGCTGGAGCACCTGGCCGGCGCGGACGAGGCCTTCACCTCGTCGTCCGTCCGGGAGGTCATGCCCGTTGTCGAGCTCGACGGAGCTCCGGTCGGCGACCGCCGGCCGGGGCGCACCGCCGGGTCGCTCCAGCTGTCGCTCCGCGCCCGCGCGACCAGCCTCTAAGCTGAACCGGGTGCGCGTCCTCTCGATCATTCACGGCCCGAACGCCCGCTCGGCGCTCTTCGGCGAGGTCGTACGCGAGCAAGGTCATGAGCTCGACGAGCTGAGCTTCGCCTTCGGTGAGCCGCCCTCCGAGGCGGAGCGCTACGACGCCGTCATGGTCTTTGGCGGCTCGATGAACGTGCACGAGATCGACGGCCACCCGTGGCTCACCGAAGAGCAGCGGACGATCTCCCGCGTGCTTGACGCGGGCGTCCCGGTCTTCGGCGTCTGCCTGGGAAGCCAGCTGCTCGCCTCGGTGGTCGGCGGCCGGGTCTCCCGCGCGCCGGTACCCGAGATCGGCTGGTATCAGATCGAGACGACCCACGAAGCGGGCGACGATGCACTCTTCCGCGGACTCCCAAGCACCTTCGAAGCGCTGCAGTGGCACAGCTATCAGTCCGACCTCCCGCCCGGCGCAACCGCACTTGCCTGGAGTCCGGTGTGTCTCCAGGCCTATCGCGTGAGCGACGCGGCCTGGGGCACCCAGTTCCACGGAGAGGTGACCGCGGAGATCTTCAGCGGCTGGATCGAGAACTACGGCCACGACCCGGACGCGGTCAAGATCGGCTTCGACCCGGACGCGCATCGCGCCCTCCTGCGAGCCAACATCCGCCGCTGGAACGAGATCGGGCGCACGCTCGTCGAGGGGTTCCTCGAGGTCGCGCGCACGCGCGCCGGGGTCGAGCCCCAGCCCGCGACCGTCTGACCGAGCGCCTCGCGGCCGCACCGCGATTCGGGACGCTCAGCAGCGCTGACCCTGGCGTCCACCGCCCTGCCGAGGTGAACCCACTGCTCCTCTGCCTCAGGAAATCTCCGCGAGGAAGCCGAGGAGCTCCCGGTTGAACTCCGCCGGCTGCTCGAAGGGTGAGAGGTGGCCCGCCCCGGCGATGCGGCGAAGACGCGCGTTCGGGAGCCGCTCGGCGAGTGCTTCGCTCTCGGCCGGCGGGATGAGCGAGTCCTCGTCGCCTACGACCACGAGCGCAGGGGCGTCGATCTCGGCCAGGAGCACGGTCGAGTCCGGTCGGTCGCGGATGGCTGCCACCGCCGCCGCCAGGCGCTCCGCGCCCTGCTCGAGCGCGATCTCTCGCGCCCGCCCGACGAGCTCGGGCGGCGCGCCCGGGGCGAAGAGCACGCTCTCGAGCCGCTCCCAGAGCGCCGGCACGCCCTCGTCGTGCAGGAGCTGGATCGTCTCGTCACGTCCTCGGCGTGACTCCGAAGTCTCCTCGCCCGCGCGCGTGTTCACGAGCACGAGCGCTGCGACACGCTCGGGCAGCCGACGCCAGAGCTCGAAGGCCAGATAGCCGCCCATCGAGACGCCAACCGGCACGACCCGCTCCTCGCCTGCGTGGAGGACCCGCTCGGCCCACGCCCCGAGCGAGCTCTCGGCCTCTGGACCTGGGAGGTCCGGCGCGGAGACGGCGTAGCCGGCCTCCTCGAGCGCGCCCTTCGTCTCCGCCCACATGCGGCAGTCGAGCGGGAAGGCGTGCAGGAGCAGGACGCGCGGGCGGGTGGCCATCCTCGAGGCTCAGCGCGGAAGGTCGACCGCGCCGGGGAGCCCTCGCGCTTCCTGGTAGCCACGCTCCTCACCGGGAAGCGCCAGCGCGGCGACGAGAGAGGCGAAGAGCTCGTCCGCAGGCGGCAGCTCGGCCGGCGCCCGCGCGGTCTTCGCCACCGCGCGAATCGTGTCGGCGTCCGCCCCGGTGAGTCGCGCCATCAGGCGTGGGTTCGCGCCCAGCGCGATCACCTCCCCGGGCGGCAGCGGCCCGTGGTGCTCGGGGACGGACAGGTACTCGTCGACGACACGACCCCGCTCGAGCGCGACGTAACGGACGACGCTGCCCTCCTCCGCGCCGGTCGCGACCACGAACGCGCCCATCCGGTCGGAGAGCTCCCGGGCGAGGCGACGAAGCATCTCGGGCTCCCGGTCGCAGAGCTCGTCGTGCACCGTCGTCCAGCCGTCGCGCGGCGGAAGGACGACGCTTCCGGTCGAACCGCCGGGAAGCCGCGGCACGAACTGGCCGACGGCGCGTGTGACCGCATCCACGTCGTCGCTCTGAACGTGGATCGCCCCGTAGGAGGGCTCGTGCTCCGACCCCAGCCGGCCCTCGAGCGAGCCGACCTCCGCGACGAGCACGCGCGACACCTCCATGAAACCCGCCCGGATCCACGCGTCGCCCGCCTCGTGCGTCGTCTCGACCACGATCTCGCCGGCTCCATCGTCGCGCGCACGGGAAACTAGGTCCCGCAACGCATCCTCGCTCGGGGCCTCCTCCAGACGCACGCGCAGCTCGCTCACCTGCGCACCCTATGTCCGACCAGGAGGTAGTGGGCCGTCAGGTTCCGGAACGGCGAGAACCGCTCGCCGAACGCCCGCACCTGATCGGCCGAGACATCGCACCCGTCGAAGTAGAAGGCTCCCACCGCCTTGCGAACGGCGAGGTCACCGGCCGGCCAGGCATCGGGGCGCGCCAGGTGGCGGGCCAGGAACCAGTCGGCCGTCCATTCGCCCAGCCCGGGCAGCGCCGTCAGCGCCAGTTTGACTTCTTCGTCGGGTAGAGCGCCGAGTGACTCGAGGTCGAGTGGTGCCCGGGCGAGCGAAACGACGTACTCGGCCTTTCGGCCTGAGAACCCGAGCTCGCGAAGCTCCTCCGGGGCGGCCTCGGCCAGGCGCTCACGGGTCGGGAAGGCCCAGGCGTTCGCATGGGGCACGCCGAAGCGCCGGACGAGCCGCGCGCGGATGGCGAAGGCCGCCTGGAGGGAGACCTGTTGCGCGGTGATCGAGCCGACCAGCGCCTCGAAGGGGTCAGGCGCGAGCGGCGGGCGCAGGCCGCGAAGGGTCTCGACCATGCCTGCGAGCACCGGGTCTGCCGTCGCGAAGCTGGCGAACCCGTCGAGGTCGAACGAGCCGCCCAGGAACCTGCGGACAGGCTCCGCGAGCGCAGGGTCGCCCGGCTCGATCTCGACTCCGCGCGACGCCGCGACGATCTCCACCTCCCGCCCGTCGAAGACCCGGTAGATGCGTCCCTCGAGCCACAGGTTCGCCGGGTCGGGCCCGAAGGCGCGGAAACGTTCGGTCGAGAGCTCCCAGCTATAGGGGTCTGGGAACTCTACGAACACGCAGGCAGGCTAGTCAGGCCGCGTCTCGCCCCGGTCGGGACGAAGGCGGCCTGGGAGCTCGTTTACGGGTTACACGCCGCGCGGACGGCAGCCTGCAGGTCGCCCCCGCTGAATCCACGCAAGCGGTCGTTGCGCGGCGGCGGGTTTGGCCCCGTGTTCACGAACGGGCCGGGCGACTGCGATGGAACGACGCGACCGGCGGCCGACCCGGGCGGTTGCTCATTCGGGCCACCGGGGGCAAACGGTCCTTCGATGTTCGGCTCGTTCCCGAAGATGACATCGGACATGAAGTCACCGCGTGTGCCCTCGGAGCTCGCTGCGACAAAGGCGTCGTTGGCCGCCTGACGGCAGGCGGCCTGGTCGCTTGGAGCAGCGTTCGGCAGCGACGGGAAGCGCAAGGGCGGCTATCGCGAGAGCCATGGTCTTTCGCATCTAGTCCTCCTTCTTGACCCGGAGATCCTACGGGTCGAGCGGCGCGCGCTCGAGCCAGCCGAGGACGCGTTCGACGTCCGCCGCGCCGCTTCGGTGGTTCAGAACGCAGAGCCGCAGCGCGTAGCGCCCGTCCACCCGCGTCGACGAGACCATTCCCTCCCCGCTCTCCATCAGCTTCCGCGCGAGGCTCGCGTTCAGGCGCTCGAGCGACCCCTCCGCTGTCATTCCCGGAGGCCGCCGCCGGAAGCAGACGATCCCGAGCGTGGCGGGCGAAAGGAGCTCGAGCCCTTCTGACGCGCTGATCCGCTCCTGGGCCACGACCGCGAGGTCGAGCGAGCGGTCGATCGCATCGCGGAAGGCGTCCACACCGAAGGACTGGATCGAGAGCCAGAGCTTGAGCGCCCGGGCCGAGCGCGTGAGCTGGACGCCGCGATCCGCGAAGTTCACCTCGACTCCGCCCACGGCGGTGTCCTGCAGGTACTCGGGCATGATGTGGAAGGCCCGGGAGAGAAGCGTCCCTTCGCGCACGAGCAGGCAGCCGGCTTCGTAGGGCTGGTACAGCCACTTGTGCGGATCGAGCGTGATCGAGTCCGCCTGGTCGATCCCCTGGAGCCAGCCACGGCCGCGCTCGGTCAGGACGGCGAAGCCGCCGTAGGCGGCGTCGACGTGCAACCAGACCCCCGCCTCGGCGCAGACTGCGGCGATCTCGCGGAGCGGGTCGACCGCTCCCGTGTTTGTCGCCCCCGCGTTGGCGACGGCGAGGAACGGTTCTCGCCCGGCGCGGACGTCCTTCTCGATCGCGGCCGTGAGCGCGTCCGCCCGGAGGCGGTGGCGCTCGTCAACCGGGAGCGCGCGAACCTGCTCGGAGCGAAACCCGAGGATCCGGAGCGCTCGCGCGAGCGACGAATGGCCCTGCGTCGAGACGTAGACGACCGCGTTCCCGGAGCGCCCGCCCGCCTTCGTCTCCTGGGCGCAGGCGATCGCCGTGAGGTTGGCCTGGGAGCCGCCGCTGACGAGGATCCCCGATGCCTGGCCGGGGTACCCGACCCACTGGCGAAACCAATCGAGGACGACGAGCTCGACCGTGCTCGCCCCGGCCGACTGGAGCCATGTCCCCGAGAAGATGTTGACGCCCGCGGCGAGGAAGTCACCGAGGATCCCGGGCCAGGTCGGGCAGCTCGGGATGTAGCCGAAGAACCGCGGGTGGTCGTGGTGCCCGGTGAAGGGCAGCACGTCGGCCTCGAGGCGGCGGAGGAGCTCGTCGAACCCCGTTGGCCCTGAGGGGGGAGCCTCGCGGAGGCGGGACTCCATCTCGGCCCGGGACGCGCCCCGCCAGACACGCGCTTCCCGAAGCCCTGCGGTCCGCTCGACGAGGAGGTCGACGACGCGGTAACCGAGCTCGCGCATCGTCTCGGGGTCGAGCTCGAGCGCGTCGTCGCCGAGACGCGGAGCTCCGGGCTGCTCGCCCGGGCGACCTTCCGAGATCGTCACGGGTGTCCGTTCAGGCCGCGGGCGACGTCGAAGAAGTCCTCGAACGGGACATAGGGAATCCCGCGCTCCTCCAGGTAGAGGGCGAGGCCCCGGGTCGCGAAGACGCGATCGGCTCGCTCGGCCGCACAGCGGTCGGAGTACCCGTCGCCCACGTAGACGAGCTCGCCCTCGCCCGACAGCTCTTCGGCGACCGCGCGCTTGCAGGACTCCCCACAGGAGCCGCAGTCGTCGCCATAAGACCAGTGAACGCGCCATCCGTCCGGACGCGGGTCGACCCGGTTCGCACGAATCTCGACGTCGACGCCCTCGCGCTCGAGGATCGGC
Source organism: Actinomycetota bacterium (assembly GCA_013697275.1). Lineage (GTDB taxonomy): Bacteria > Actinomycetota > Thermoleophilia > Gaiellales > Gaiellaceae > JACCXC01. Next base: position 19,577 of record JACCXC010000210.1, read on the forward strand.
TCGATCAGCTCATGGAAGCCGCTCGAGACGACGACGAAGCGCCAGCCACGCTCGCTGGAGAGCTCGACGAGCTCGCGGAAGCCCGGGCGGATCCGGACTTGCTCGAGCTCCCAGGCGACGACCTCTTCGAGCGCCCGGCGGACCGGCTCGAACTCGCGGGTGATCACCTCGCGCAGGTTTAGCCGGCCGGAGTCGAGCCCGGCGTCGACCTCGCGATAGACGTCGGGGTCGCCGAACTCGATCGCGATCGTGTCGAGGAGATCGTCCTCGGTGATCGTCCCGTCGAAATCGACGACAAGTGTTCGCGCGCCCACTTCAGACAAGCATAAGGAGGGGTCGGCGGAACGCCGCTCATCGTCGGCGCCGCCCGACGGCCAGACTGCGTTTCCCCGACTCGTTGGACAAAAGGCAACTCCCTCTTTCTGGGGATTCGAGGAGGCGACGCGAGAAGCATGCTTCCCCCGTGCGGCAAGACTCGGCAGGGCGACGGAGGGTTGCGCTTGCTGCCGGACTGGGGGTCACCTGGCTCGTGTTCTACGCGGGCTGGCTCGCCGTCCGTCCAGGCGGCGACCGCGTGCTCACGGTCTTCTCGGACACCGCCTATCTGGTGCCGCTCCTCGCGGCGACGGTCTTCTCCGCCTATGCCTGGATGCGCGCGCCCCGCGAGCTCCGCGCCTTCTGGGGGCTGATGACGGCGGCGTGCGCGGCCTGGCTCTTCGCCGACGCGCTCTGGTGCGCCCGCGACCTGATCGACGGATCGGTTCCCTACCCCTGGTGGACCGACGCGGGCTATCTCACGTCCGACGCGCTCATGTTCCTCGCCGTCTACACGGCCTTCCGGCCCCGGCTTCGCGCAGTCCCGGTCTCGCGAATCCTCGACGGGCTGATCGTGGTCGCCGCACTCGCGCTTCTCTGGTGGTGGCTCCTGATTCACCCCGTGGCGCTCACTTCCGAGCTCGAATCGCTCGTGACGACCGCCTACCCGGTGTTCGGGCTAGCCGTCATCGGGATGCTGATCGCCACGCGGCTTCTCCCGGCCCGCAACGGCACTCTCGCGATGCGCCTGGTTGCCCTCGGGGTCACTTGCAGTGTCCTCGCGAACGCGCTGTACGTTCACGTCAATCTGTCCTCCGGCTACATCTCGGGGGACTGGATCGAGCTCGGCTGGGAGGCGCAGGGAATCCTCTTCGCGGTCGCTGCAGTGGTCTCCGCCCAAGGAATCGGGAGGCCGCGGAACTGGATGCGCTTCCGCGAGAACGGCGAGCTCGGCAGCGCATTCATCCTTACCGGGGCGTTGGCGGTGTGCGTGATCGCGCTCGCGATGGACGGCTCGAACGGCGAGCTGTCGGTCGGGCTGATCTCGGGTGTCGTCGCTCTCTCGGCCCTCGTGATCGCCCGCGTCTGGCTCGCGCTCGCGCCAGCGCGCGGCGGGCAGGCCCTCCGGGATGGCCGTACCGGCGCCTATTCGGCCGACACGCGCGAGCAGGTGCGGAGCTTCATGATCCGCGCGCGCCACTTCGGCGAGCCCTTCGCCGTCGCGCTCGCAGCCGTCGACAACTGCCACGGCCGAAACGACGACCTCGACACGGCGCTCGCCGAGCGCCTGACGGCCGCTGCTCGCGAGGTGGACGTCGTCGCGTCGACCGGGGATGGTCACTTCGCCGTCGCGATGCCGAACGTAGAGCCCGATGAGGCGATCGCGATTGCCGAGCGGCTGCGCCACGCCGTTGCGGCCGAGCCGCTCCTCGTCGCCGGACAGAGCTGCGCGCGGACAGTCTCCTTCGGCCTCGCGACAGGCACCCGGGACGACGACGACCGCTCGCTGAGCGAGCGGGCCGACGACAATCTCGCAGCCGCCCAGCGCCTGGGCGGGAACCAGGTTCGGTCGGCGACCGACCACCTGCTCCTCTTCAGCGACCACCCGCTCGACGGTGAGCGGCTCGAGCTCTTCGCCGCGCTCGCCGAGCTGGTTGACGACCGCGAGGGCCCGGATCCCCAGCACTCGCACATGGTCGCCTCGCTCGCGTCGATTCTCGCTGCCGAGATGGGCCTCGACGCCGCTGCCGTTTCGCGCTCCTATTTGGCCGGCCTCCTGCACGACATCGGCAAGCTCGCACTCCCCGAGGGCCTGCTCCAAAAGCCGGGACCTCTCGACTCCGGGGAATGGGACGACGTGCGCGAGCACTCGTCGGTCGGCGCGCAGCTCGTCGCGCGGATGACCGCGGTTCGCGACGCCGCTCCGATCGTCGCCGCCCACCATGGCGCTGGGACGGCACCGGCTACCCGAGCGGGCTGGCCGGGTACGACATCCCGGCCGAGGCTCGGATCGTCGCCGTCGCCGACGCGCTCGTCTCGATGACGAGCGACCGCCCCTACCGCGCCGCGCGCTCGGAGACCAGCGCCCTCACGACCATCTGGCGCGATTCGGCGAAGCGCTATGACCCGGCCGTCGTCAGCGCCCTCCTCGCGCTCGCACGCGAAGGCCGCCTGCCGAGCCGCGAGACCGAGGCGCCCGAGGCAATCCCGGCCGCCGAGCGGGGGGAACGCCGGCCCCGACCTCTTGGGAGAGTTTGGCGGAACGTCGCTCGCCGACGCGGTCGTGATGGGCGGTGCTGGGCAAGGACGCAGGGAGGTCGCGTAGCCGGAGGCTACGGGGGCCGACTGAGGACGCAGCATCGCGCCGTCCAGCGCGGGCCCGGCGGCGAGCTGCGTTTCGCCAGTCCCTCTTATTAGTCGATCGTCGGCGGCGGGCGGCCACCTCGCGCGAGCAGGATCCCCGCGCCGATCACGAACCCTCCGGCGATCTGGAGCGGGCCCATCTCCTCCGAGAGGACGACGAGCGCGAAGAACGCTCCGAGGAAGGGCTGGAGGTTCGCGTAGAGCGAGGCCCGCGCCGCGCCGACGCGGTCGATCGCCGTGAACCACATGACGTTCGTGAAGACGAGCGAGAAGAAGAGGCTGTAGACGAAGGCGGCCCAGGCGAGGCCGCTCAGGCCGGCCCAATCCTGGTCTACGAGCTGCTTCGCGGCGGTGACGAGGAGTGGAACGGCGCCGGCGACGAGGACGAACGCGCTGATCCGGTACGGCGAGTACCGGCGCATGAGCGGCATCATCGCCACCGAGTAGCCCGCCCAGGTGACGCAGGCGACCAGGGCCAGGAGGATCCCGCCCAGCTCGCCGCTGATCCCGCCGGACGAGCCGGCGGCCACGAAGGCGACGCCGAGGAACGAGATCGCGGCCGCGATCCAGTGGCGCAGGCGCAGGCGCTCGAGGCCGAGGAACTGGGAGACGAGCGCGACGAAGATGGGCAGCGTCCCGAAGACGAGGGCTACGGTCGCAGCCGTTGCCAGTCGGACCGAGTACGAAAAGCTGACCTGGTTCAGGAAGATCCCGAGCGCCGCGGCAAGGAGAAGCAGCCAGAGGTGGCGCCGCTCGACGCGCAGCGTCTTCTCCCGCCCGTATGTGACGGCCGAGAAGAGCACCGCCCCGATCGCGAAGCGCACCGACGAATACGAGAGCGGCTCCCAACCGTGCGTCAGCGCGTACTTGACGACCGTGAAGTTGAAGCTCCAGAAGAGGACGGTCGCGAGAAGGAGGAGATCGGCCGGAATGCGGTGCCGCACGCCGCGACGATAGCCGGGCCTCGCTGGCCCCCCCTCGGTAAAGTCGCGCCCATGGCCGAGCCGAGCATCGAGGACATCGACTACCTCGTCGGCCCGGCCACACCGCACTTCGCCTACCAGATCAAGGCGCGCGTCCGGGGACTCGTCCGGGACCTGCCGGAGGGCCATCCGGTACGCCGTTACGGCGAGGAGAAGCTCGAGCTCCTCGAGCGCCTCGCGCACTCTTCCTCCAAGGCCGAGGAGGGTCCGCTCGAGCGCCGCGACCGGCTGGGCTGGGAGCAGCTGCCGAGCCACGGGGCCGCGTCGGCCACCGAGAGCCATTGACCTTCGAAGGGAAGTCCGTCCTCGTCACGGGCGGGACGCGGGGGATCGGCAAGGGAATCGCGCTTCGCTTCGCCGAGCTCGGCGCTGCCCGCGTCGCGGTCAGCTACCTGCGAAACGACCGGGCAGCCGAGGAGACCGCCGAGGAGATCCGCTCGCAAGGCGCCGAGCCCATCGTCCTGCGAGGGAACCTGGGCGATCCCGGCAAGGCTGCGGAGATCGTGGCGGGCGCCGGCCCGGTCGACGTGCTCGTCTCGAATGCGGCGACCGGGGTCATCCGGCCGCTGCTCGAGCTGACCGAGAAGCACTGGGACTGGACGTTGAACGCCAACGCGCGCGCGCTCTTCACGCTCGCGCGCCTCGCGGCTCCAGCCATGCCCGCGGGGAGCTCGATCGTCGCCATCTCGAGCATGGGCGGCGAGCGCGTCCTGGAGAACTACTCGCTCGTCGGCACCTCGAAAGCCGCCCTCGAGTCGCTCGTCCGCTACCTCGCGGTCGAGCTCGCGCCACGGGGGATCCGCGTGAACGCGGTCTCGGCCGGCCTCGTCGACACGGGGGCGCTCGAGCACTTCCCGAACCGCGAGGAGATGCTCTCCTACTACCTCGGGCGCACGCCGGCCGGCCGCCTCGTCGAGCCGCCGGACGTTGCCGACGCCGTCTGCTTTCTCGCCTCGCCCGCCGCCGAGATGATCCGCGGACAGGCAATAATCGTCGACGGCGGCTACTCGGTGCTCGCATGACCTCTCTCGCAACGGACGAACGCTTCGCCCACGACGCGTTCTTCATCGACCAGCTGATCCGCCCGATCGCCAACCTCTACCGGGTCTCGACCCTTGGCGCAGACGGCAAGAGCCCCGGTCAGCCGCTCGCGTTCGTCCGGCAGAAGAAGCTCGCGGTGCGCGAGAACATCCGCTTCTTCGGCGACGAGAACGAGGGCCAAGAGCTCTTCCAGCTGAAGACGCGGAGCGTGATGGAGTTTCGCGGCCGGTATGACGTGGTCGGGCCGGGTGAAGAGCGGATCGGCGTCCTGCAGAAGGTTTTCGGCGCCTCGCTCCTGCGCTCGAGCTGGCGCATCCTCGACGCCGAGGAGCAGGAGGCCGGTCAGGCCTTCGAAAAGAGCATGCCCGTTGCCATCCTGCGCAGGGCGATCGACCTCGTACCGTACGGCGAGCTCATTCCGATCCTCTTCCACTTCACGATCACAGCCGACGGCCGGGAGGTGGGCAGCCTGACGCGCCCCATCGGCCTGCGCGACCGGTACATCCTCGACCTGCGCGCCGACGCCGAGCGGCGCATCGATCGGCGCCTTGCGGTTGCGCTGGGCGTTGCGCTGGACGCTCTTCAATCTCGCTGAGCCGAGCGCAGGCACGTCACGAAATCGGCACATTCGGCCGTACACACGCGCGGATTCGAGGTTTACGCTGAAACGCGAGGGGTGCCCTAGCGGGGGTCCCCGGGGATTCGTCTCACGCGCGTGCGTCTGTGCGGGGCCACAGGAGTCACCTGCCAGGTGACGACGGCCGCTTGCTAGCGCCCGTTCCCGCCGGGCACGAGCCGACCGACGGTGTCGCGCGCGATGTGCGTCGCGATCTTCGGGTTCTCCTGCAGGCGACGCATCGAGTACTCGTACCAGCGGCGTCCGTACGGGACGTAGATCCGTAGCCGGTGACCGGCTGCCACCAGCCGGTCACCCAGGCGCTCGCGCACGCCGAGGAGCATCTGAAACTCGTAGTCGTCCGGGCTGAGCCCGTGTCGTTCGACGAGTTCGAGCGCCTGGTCGACGAGCCACTCGTCATGGGTCGCAATCGCCAGCGTCCCGCCCACCTCGAGGAGCTCCTCCATCGTCCGGACGAAGTTCCCGCGGATGTCGTCGAAGGCCTGGTGGGCGATGTCCTCCGGTTCCAGGTAGATGCCCTTGCAGACGCGCACGCTCGGGCCAAGATCGGCGAGAGCGCGGACATCGCCGAGCGTGCGGTGCAGGCGAGCCTGGAGGACGACCCCCACCCGCTCGAGACCCTCGGCTCGCAGCTCACGGTAGACCGCGAGCGTCTCCGAGGTGGTCGAGGCATCCTCCATGTCGATGCGCACGAAGTTCCCACGCTCTTCCGCGCAGCGGACGATTCGGCCGATGTTCTCGCGAGCGAAGTCTCGATCGAGCTTCAGGCCGAGGCCCGTCGGCTTCACGCTGACGTTCGAGTCGAGTCCCTGCCCTCTGATCGTCTCGAAGACATGTATGTACTCGTCAACGAGTGCAAGAGCGTCGTCCCGCCGGGTCACCTCCTCCCCGAGAACGTCGATGGTGGCCTTGCGGCCGCCCGCGTTCAGCTCCTCCACGACGCGGCAGGCGTCCGCGAGCTGGGAGCCTGCGATGTAGCGCTCGGAGAGTCGCCTGACGACCGGCCGCGGCACGGCCGGGAGCATCCGGACGAGTGCGCGGTCGAGAAGCACCGCGATCGATTCTACGGACGCGCCTGAGCGGGAAGCTCCAGGGCTCGCAGGACGATGCGCGCTTCGGCGGGGAACACGGACTGGATCGCATCGAGCTCGAGCGCGAACGTGCCGTCGGGACCCCGGATCGCCAGGGCGCTCGGCCGGTCCCAGCGCGCGCTGAAGCCATAGATGGGCGCAGCGACATGGCCGACCAGCCGCCCCTCGGGCCCGTCCACGCGAAAGCCTTCGCAGCCCAGGAGCCACTCCCGCGAGCCCCCCTCTTCGATTGTCTGGCCCCCGGACTCCGCGCTCATCCCGGACGCGTCCTCCCTTCGAGGGAGCGAGCCGCATCGTGGCCGCGTCGAGGCATGTCGCCTCCCTGCCCTAGTTATGCAGAAACTGCTGCCGGCGTCCAGCCCCTCTGAGCCTCGAGGAGGCGCTCGATCTGGGCGGCGGGTCGCTCCGCCCACCCGCGGCTCGCGGACACGCTCGGCCGGGCCTACGCGATGCTCGACGACCTCGACGCCCTCGATCGACATCTTCGATGTCTGCCTGCGAGAAGGCCGAGAGGCGCCGCGACCGGATCGAGGCCTCGCGCTTCGGCGTGCTGCTCGGCAACGCCCTGATCGACGCAGCCGACTTCGCCCGCGCTGAGGATCTCCTCGGGCGCACGCTGCAGCTCGCCGAGGAAGTGCGCGACCCGTCCTGCGGGCCCGCCTCTACTGGCTCGAGTCGCGGCTGCACGCCGAGCAGGATGACCGGGAGCGGGGCCGCCGAGTACGCGCGCAAGGACACTTGCGATCGTCGAGCTGGCCGAGGATCGCTCGTACACCGCGCGCCCACCAGCTGCGTGAGCTCGACCGTGACCGCCCGGCAGAGGCGGTCACGGTCTTGGAGCGCGGCCGACCCCTACTCGACGATGCGACACCGGTGGAAGAGGCCCAGTACTGCGAGGCGCGCGCCCTGGCCGCCACGAGAAGAACGGAAGAGGCGGTCACGGTCGGACCGTGACCGAGTGCGTCTGCGCCGTCCGCGCATCGGAGCCCCGACTGGGTCGAATGGCTGCGTTAGAGGGCTCAGGCAGCGACGAGGCGCCTGGCGAGGAAGGTTGCCTCGTGCCCGCGCTCGTTTGCCGCCCGGGCTTCCGCCTCCGTCAGAGCGCCGACCCGCAGGAGCAGGGCGAGCTCGTCCTGCAGGTGCGTCTGCATCATCTCCGGGCCGTCCGTCGCGATCGTGAAGAGGACGCCGCGGTCCGCGAACGTGCGGCACGTGTCGCGTACCGCCTCCTCGTCCGGCAACGCACGGGTGAGGAGGTTGGAGCTCGGGCAGATCTCTAGGACGATCCCCGCTTCGCGCAGCAGGCGCATGGTCTCGTCGTCCTGGGCCGCGAGGATGCCGTGCCCGATCCGGTCGGGCCGAAGCTGCTCGATCACCTCGCCCAGCTCCGCGATCCCATCCGGACCGCCCTCCTCGCCCACATGGATCGTCACGCCGAGCCCGGCCTCGCGTGCCGTCTCGATCAGCGGCTCGAGCTCGCCGTAGGCGTAGCGGCCCGGTGCGGGCCGCGGGCCCGCGATGTCGATCCCCACGACCCCGCGAGAGCGGTAACGGATGGCCTTCTCCACGATCACCTCGTTTTGGGCGCGCGTGAAGGTCCGATCCATCATCAGGATGAGACCGGCCCGCACCTGCGGGTATTCGAGGCTCGCGCGATCGAGGCCGCGGGCAGCGGCCATGATGATGTGGTCGAGGTCCCGCTCGCCGCCGCGATTTCGCTTCATCGGGTTGAACCGAAGCTCGAGCGTCGTGATGTTCTGCTTCCGGTAGGCGCCGCCGATCGCCCCGTGCACCGACCGCTCGACCGCGAGCGGGCTCGACTGGATCAGCTCGGTCCACTTGTAGATCGCGTCGAGCTGCGGCAGGCCTTCGACGCCACGCGGATCGACCGAGACGAGCTGCTCGAAGTCCCAGTAGTCCTTGACCGGGAGAGCGATCCCCTGCTCGTGCGCGAGTGTCCACATGACCGCGGGATCGACCGAGCCTCCCAGGTGCGTGTGGAGCTCCGCGAGACCGCGGCGGGCGAGCTCGTCGACGACCCCCCCGTACTTCACGCCCGCGACTCCACCGCCGCGGCAAGCGGGGTTTCCGCGACCCGCTCGCGAATCGTCTGCAGCCGCTCGACCGGCTCGGCGCTGAAGACGAAGCGCACGTACCGCTCGGCGACCGGCCCGCCCCAGCCGACCATGCCCGTCGCGGCGATCGAGGCTTTCTCGAGGAGCTCGCGCGAGGCGTCCGCGGCGGAGTAGCCGAGCGAGGCCACGTCTAGGAGCATCGACCAGCCACCGCCCGGGCGGACGAACGGCCAGCCTGGCAGTCCCTCGAGCATGACGTCGCGGCGGCGCTCGAGCTCGGCCACGCACTCCTCCACGTGGCCCTGGTCGCCCCGCAGAACGGCGGCGCCGGCGCGCCGCGAGAGACCGACAGGCATCGTCGTGTTGTAGACGTGCACCCAGCCGGCGTCCTCGACCGTCCGGCGCGGGCCCGCAACCCAGCCGACCCGCCAGCCGATCATCCGGTGCTCCTTCGAGAGCGAGCCGACCACGACCGTCCGCTCGGCCATCCCGTCGAAGCGGAGTGGATGGACGAGCGGCCGCCCGTCGAAGAGAAGGCGCTCCATCGCCGCGTCGTAGATGAGAAAGAGGTCGCGGTCCCGGCAGAGGTCGCAGACGAGCGTCCAATCGTCCTCGGTGAGCGTCCCGCCCGACGGCATGGAGGGGCTCATGAGCAGCAGGGCACGCGTCCTGTCGCCCACCGCTTCGCCGAGTGCGTCCTGGTCGAGCCGCCACTCGCCCTCCTCGGCGAGGAAGGGCACAAGCTTGGGCACGCCACCCACGAGATGGATCCGGTTCACGATCCCCGCATAGGTCGGGTCGGTCACGATCACCTCGTCGCCCTCGTTCACGGTGGCGAGGAGCGAGTTCAGGAGCCCCTCCATCCCACCGGCCGTGAGCACGATCTCCGCCTCGGGGTCGTAGCGGTGGCCCGAGCGCTCGGCCGTGAAGTCCGAGACCGCGGCGCGCAGGTCGAGGTCGCCCGTGAAGGGGAGCCAGCTGTTCGCGCGCGGTTCGTCCAGGCCCGCGACCGTTTCGGGGAGCGCCTCGGGCGGAAGCGGAAGGTCGGTGTCGAGATTCTCCATTCGGAGAACGGGCCAGTCACCGCTTGCCCGCGCCGGCCCGTCGGCGGCGGCGGCCACCTGGTCGATCCCGAAGCCCCGAATCGGCTCCAGGCGGCGCGCGCGCTGGATCATGGAGCGACTATAGGCTCCGAGCCGTGAAGGTCGGGATCGTGGTGCCCTTCTCGTGGTCGTTCTGGGGCGGGGTGCCCGAGCATGCCGACCACCAGGCGCGAGCGCTGCTCGAGCTCGGCCACGACGTCCGGATCATCATGGGCCACGACCCGCCCGGGCGGCTCACGAAGATGCTTCACCCGCGGAAAGGCCGCCACGAGCGGCCTCCTTCCTATGTGATCCCGGTCGGCCGCTCGGTGATCATCCCGGCCAACGGTTCTCTCTCGAACGTGATCCTGACGCCGCGATCGATGCTGCGGATCCGGCAGGCCCTCGAGCGCGAGCGCTTCGACGTCCTGCATGTGCACGAGCCGCTCACCCCGATCATCTCCGCATTCGCGCTTACGCAGGCGCGCAGTCCAGTCGTCTCGACCTCACACGTCTCGGGTGAGGCGTTGCGCTGGTACCCGCTCGCGGCGGCCGCGTGGGGAATGCTGGCGGAGCGGATCGACGTGAAGCTGGCCGTGTCCGAGCAGGCCCGCGAGACAGCGCGGCGGTTCCTCGGCGACCCGATCGAGATCCTGCCCAACGGGGTCGTGATCCCACCCGAAGCCGAGGTCGGAGACCGGCTGCCGCACGTCGTCTTTATCGGACGGAACGAGCCGCGCAAGGGCCTCCCGGTTCTCCTGCGCGCCTGGCCCGACGTCGTCGCGCGCACGGGCGCGCGACTGCGGGTGATCGGCGCCGATCCGCTCTCGGTTAGATGGCTCATGCGGCGCTCCGGCCTCTCTGACGATCACGTCGACCTGCTCGGATCGGTGCCCGAGGAGGAGCTAACCGCGGAGCTCCTTCGGGCGAAGGCTCTTGCCGCACCGTCGATCGGACGCGAGAGCTTCGGGATGGTCTTGACGCGCGCGTTCGGGTGCGCAACGCCCGTCGTGGCGTCCGACATCGAGGGCTACAGGGACGTTGCGGGCCCGCAGACGGGCGTTCTCGTTCCGCCCGGAGACCCGCAGGCGCTCGCGGACGCGCTCGTCGAGCTCCTGACGAATGAAGAGCACCGCCGGCGGCTCGGCGAGGCGGGGCGGCACCTGGCCGCGGAGCGCTACTCGTGGGAACGGATCGCCGCGCGTCTGGTGGAGATCTATGCCGGCCTCGTAGAGACTCCGCGACCGGCGAGGGCCGCCGCGTGAGGCGTCCTTCGCTTCCGCGGACGCGACTCGGCCGCTCGACTCTCGTCGCGGCCGTGCTCGCGCTCGCTGCGGGCCTCGCGGCGTGGCGAGGCCCCGACCTCGGCGTCGTCTCCGACGCTTTCTCCTTCGTCGTGTGGCAATGGGTTGCCCTCGCGGTGCTGATCAACCTCGTGTCGGTGATCGTCCGTTCGGTCGCCTGGAAGATCGTCATCGACCAGGCGCTTCCAGAGTCCGCTCCGCGCCACCGGAGCGTGTTCGCCGCCTTCTGCATCGGCCTGCTCGGAAACGCTGCTCTCCCCGGCCGGGTCGGCGAGGTCGCCCGTGTGATCGTCCTCACCCGCCGCATGCGCCGGAGCCGCGGCACCTGGGCGACGCTCCTCGGCACGGTCTTCACGCACCGACTGCTCGACGTGATCGTCGCCGGGGCGCTCGTCATCTACGTCGTGTACGTCGCCCGCATCCCGGACTGGGCCCGCCCTGCGCTCGCAATCGTGCTCGGAATCGGTGTCGGGCTGCTCCTCGCCGCGCTCCTCCTCGCGCGCCGGCAGGGGCGCCTCGCGCTCGACGAGCTCAGCCCGGTGCGGCGCGTCCTGCGGATGGCACGCCTCGGCCTCACCGTCCTCAAGCGTCCCGCTGCCGCGGTCGGTGCTCTCCTCTTCCAGGTGGTCGGCTGGACGGCGCAGCTCCTCGCCGTCTGGATCACTTTCCGCGCCTTCGGGATCGACGAGTCGATCGAAGCCGCTGCCCTCGTTCTCGTGCTCATGAACCTCGTGACGGTCTTCCCGCTCTGGCCGGGCAACGTCGGGCTCCTCCAGGCCGCGATCGCGCTTTCGCTCCTCTCCTACGGCGTCGGGTACGCGCGAGGGTTCGCCTACGGGATCGGGCTGCAGGCGATCGAGGTCTCTGTCGGGGTGACGCTGGGCCTGGTCTTCCTCGCCCGCGAGGGATTCTCGTTCGCGATGCTGCGGCGCATGCCCGAGGTGACCGAGGTCGACATGGACGAGCGCGTCGAACGCATCGCTTGAAGGTTGTCTGTTGCCCTGACAGCCTCAAGGGCGTCCTAGGCGCCGGCGAAGCGGCAGCGGCGCTCGCAGAGGGCGCCGGGGCGGCCGGGGCCAAGGCGGTGCAGGTGCCGCTGGCCGACGGCGGCGAGGGGACGGCTGAAGTCCTGCACCGCGCCCTCGGGGGAGAGTGGCGCTCGGCAAAGGTTCTCGACGCTCTCGGACGACCCGTGACCGCCCGTTTTCTGCTCCGGCCGGACGGCGGCGCGATCGTCGAGGCAGCCGAGGCGATCGGCCTCGCGCGGCTTGGCGCGAGCGAGCTCGACCCCTTGGGCGCGACCAGTCGAGGGCTCGGGGCGCTGCTCCTCGCGGCCGTCGACGCGGGAGCTTCGCACGCGGTCGTGGCGCTCGGCGGAAGCGCGACGACTGATGGCGGAGCAGGCCTTCGCCAGGTGATCGACGAACTGCCCTTTCCGGTCACTGCGGCGTGCGACGTCTCCAACCCGCTCCTCGGCCCCCGCGGGGCGGCCCGCGTCTTCGGGCCCCAGAAGGGCGCCTCGCCCGAGCAGGTCGACGAGCTGGAGCGGCGCCTCGAGGAAATGCCCGAGCTCACCCCGTTCAGGGAGTTGCCCGGCGCAGGCGCCGCCGGCGGGCTCGGAGCGGCCTTCGCCGCCCTGGGGGCCGAGCTCGTTCGCGGCATCGACCTCGTGCTCGAGGCCGTCGGCTTCGACGAGATCGTCGCCGGAGGCGCCCTCGCCGTGACTGGAGAGGGCGCGGTCGATGCTTCCTCCGCAGAGGGGAAGGTTCCCGCTGGGGTCGTTGCGGCGTGCGCCCGCGCCCGAGTTCCTTGCGTCGTCTTCGGCGGCCGCGTCGAGCCTGCAGGGACGAGTGCGCTGATCGCGGCCGGCGCCGCCGAGGTCACCGCGTTGAGCGGCGACCCGCAGCGGGCCCTCCAAGACCTCCGCGAGCTGGGCGAGCAACTGGCGCGCCGCGTCGTGGTCTAGATCCCCGAGTGGCGGGCCCGCTCCTCCTCGTGGCGATCCTCGGCCGACGCGTCGATGTCCCCGTGGTACGTGTCCTCCGCCGCCGTTTCCTCCGGGGTTCCGACCTTCACCCGTTCGTCCTGGGAGTCGTCCGCCTGCATCCGCGTATCGACGCCGACCTGCTCTTCGGGGGTGCCGACCCGAGTGTCGGCCGTTCGCTCGTCGCTCGCAGCCGTAGAGCCGCCGCGCAGCCAGTCGAGAAGACCCATGCCAGCCTCCAATTTGTGTGTTCCCTTGAATTGCCCGCCATGCCGGGCCTGGAAACCGTCAGCCTAGGTTGACGAACCTCACGAGAGCCGCTCGGCCGGTTTCTCCGTCCCCCCTTCCGGGGAAAGAAGGGTGGAAGAGAGAAAGGAGCGATTTATGTACATCGGCATTGGAACCGTCCTTCTCATCGTTCTGATCATCCTTCTGATCATCCTCTTGTAGCGAGCGGGCTTCGCCGGCAAAGGCCGGCCAAGACAAAAAGGGCGGCTCCAGGCCGCCCTTTTTCGTTCCGGATCGGGCGCTACCCGTTTAGTAGGGCGGCGGCCGGTCGTAGCGGTCGTCGCGGACGACTGTCTCGCGCCGCATGCCGCCGAACCCGCCCCAGCTCGACCAGAAGATCATCGAGAGCAGGAGGCCGAGGGCACCGACGATGACCAGGATCACTCCCACCATGTTGATGTCGAACCGGTTGTCGTTCACGTTGACGGCTAGCCAGAGGATCAGGCCGACCGCGATCAGGAAGAGGCTGACGCCTACACCCATAGGTTCCTCCTAGGCAGTGCTTGTCCCGGGTAGTTCGCGCACAGAGAGGGTTCCCCTCCCGCGGCTGCTTCAACCCCGGCTCAGGAGTCGCCGGACTGCGCGGCCCGCAGCCGGCGAGCGAGGCTCTGAAGAAGCTTCCAGGCGAGCTCCGGGTGCTCCTCGACGAACGGGCGGAACTCCCAGGGCGTCAGGAAGTACGAGCGGAGGTCGGTCGCAGCCGTCACCGAGGCGGATCGCACTCCCTCGTCCATGATCGCCATTTCCCCGAAGTGGTCGCCCGTCCCCAGGACGCCCTTCTGCTCGCCGCCGACGCTCACGTTCGCGTTGCCCTCGGCGATCACGAAGAAGCTAGTTCCGGTCGCGCCTTCTTCGACCACGTGCTCGCCCTCGCCGAAGGAGCGCTCGCGAAAGCGGTCGGCGAGGCGACTCAGCTCTCCATCGTCGAGGCTCGAGAAGAGCGGAACTTGGCGCAGGACATCGATGGGCGCACCCGCCACGGGACGGGATGATAACCCCCGGCAGGTTCAAGGACGACCCTGCCGAACCACGGCTCGTGCTGGCGAAGACGGCCGTCCTCCGCGAAGTCGACCCCGAGCTCTCCTGGACAGAGCGCGAGCTGCCCGAGCGGGAGCGGACGAAGCACGTCCATCGACTCCATCCCTACCTGGGGAAGTTCGTCCCGCAGCTGGCCGAGGTGTTCCTGCGCCGCTACGGAACACCGGGTGGTCTCGTCTGGGATCCCTTCGTCGGATCCGGGACGACCTTGGTCGAGGCGAATGCCCTCGGAATGGGGGCCGCGGGCTGCGACATCTCGGCCTTCAACTGCCTGCTCGCCCGCGTGAAGACGGACGCCTACGAGGGCCGCGCGCTCGAGGACGACCTCGTCCGGCTGGAAGCGCGCCGGAGCAAGAGCCGGGCGCGCCGGGCGTCTCCCTACGTCGAGCGGTGGTTCGCGCCTCGCGCCGTCGACGAGCTCCTGGCGTTCCGTGGACGGATCGGGGGAACCACTTACCCCGACCTCTGGCGCGTCGTCCTTTCTCGCGCGGCCCGTTCCGCTCGCCTGACCCGTCACGACGACCTCGACTTTCCGCGCGAGCCTGTGGGAGGCGAGTACTTCTGCCACAAGCACCGGCGCGTGTGCCGGCCGGTCGGCGAGGCCGAGAAGTTCCTGACTCGCTACGCGCGCGACGCCGCGCGCCGCGTCCAGGAGTTCTCGCACCTGCGGACGGACGCGCCCGTAACGGTCGTCGGTGGAGACGCCCGGGTCGTCAGCCCACCGGGTCCGATCGACCTCGTCCTGACCTCTCCCCCCTACCCGGGCCTGATCGACTATCACGAACAGCATGCGTACGCATTTGAGCTCCTCGGCCTGGAGCGCCGCGATCCGGAGGAGATCGGCCGTGGCGTGAGCGGTTACGCGGATGCGATCGCAGCGGCACTTCGCCGGGCGGTCGCCGCGCTGCGCCCCGGAGGGAAGGTCGTCGTCGTCGTGAACGACAGCCGCGGCCTCTATGACGGAATCCTCGCGGCCGCCGGGCTGCGGCTGGAAGACCGCGTGCTTCGCCACGTCAACCGGCGAACCGGCCGGCGAAACGGCGAGTACTACGAAGAGATCCTCGTAGCCTCCCCCTGAATCCCGGCGCGGACGAGTGGGTGGCTCCCGGGGATCCGGACCGCCCGCACGCCGCCGGCGTCGAAGCCGGCCTGCCCGATCTCCGAGCGCGTGTCGCGGTTCAGGTGGCAGTTCCCCGCGAGCCTGCGGTGAAGCGGCGTGAACAGCTCCTGCCAGCGCGCGAGCCGGCCTTTCCCACGCACGTGCTCGAGCACGACAAGCTGTCCGCCTGGGCGCAGCACGCGGTAGATCTCCCCGAGAGCGCGGCCTGGCTCCTCGACGGAGCAGAGGACGAAGGTGCTGACGACCGCATCGAAGGTCGCCGCTGGGAAGGGCAGCGCGTCGAGCGAGCCCCGAAGAACTTCGACGGGCACGGCGGCCTCGGCCACCTTCGGTGGGAGACGTCGCGCCATGCTCGCGTCGGGCTCGAGAGCGACCACCCGGGCCGCGCGCTTGTAGTGGCGGAGGTTCGCCCCCGTTCCGGCGCCGACCTCGAGGATGTCTCCTTCGAGGCCGGCGACGAGCGCTCCGCGTCGCTCGCCCAGCTCGCCGTGCTCGGCCCTCCGCGAGAGTAGGTCGTAGAGCCAGCCGATCACGGACGATCGGGGTCGGGCGGACGGCCGAGCTCCTCGATCGCGCCCTGCGCTGCGTCGAGCTGTCCGGTACAGATCCGGAGGAGCTCCTCGCCGCGCCGCCAGAGCGCGAGCGCATCCTCGAGCGTCGCCTGGCCGCTCTCGAGCTGGGCGACGATTCGCTCGAGCTCGGTCCGCGCCTCCTCGAAGGTCAGCTCGCGCTCGCTCAGCGCGTCTTCTCCACGCGAGCCGCGAACCCGCCCTCGGCTACGGCGACATCGACGCGCGTCCCCGGGCTGAGCGCGGCCGCCCGGCGGACGATCCCCTCCTCGGTCCGGACGATGGCGTACCCTCGAGCCAATGTTGCCTCCGGAGACAATGCGGAGAGCCGCCCCGCCAGCGCCTCGACGGCTGCTCGCTTCCGTTCAACGAGCGCTCCCGGTGCGCGGGCGAGCCGCAGGGCGTCCGCCTCCAGGCGCTCGCGCGCACGCACATACGTACGGCGAGACTCGCGCTCGAGAGCCTCCCGGAGCGACCCGAGGCGGGCGCGCAGCTCCTGCTCGTCGGGAACGACCAGGCGTGCCGCGGCCGTGGGAGTCGAGGCCCGCGCGTCGGCCGCAAGATCGCAGAGGGGGGTGTCCTGCTCGTGCCCGACAGCCGAGACGATGGGCACCGGCGAGCCGGCCACCGCCCGGACGACGCGCTCATCGCTGAAGGGAAGCAGATCCTCGAAGCTCCCGCCTCCGCGCGCGAGGACGATCACGTCGACCTCGGGCTGCTCTGCAACCGCGCGCAGCGTGGCGGCGAGGGCGGGCGCGGCACGAGGCCCCTGGACGAGCGTCTCGGCTACGACGATCCGAGCGGCCGGAAAGCGGGCCTGTACCGCGGTGACGAAATCGCGCTTGGCCGCAGCCTCGTTGCCTGTTACGAGCGCGACCCGGCGCGGAAAGAGCGGGAGCCGACGCTTGCGCCCTGAATCGAAGAGCCCCTCCGCGGCAAGTGTGCGCTTGAGGCGCTCGATCCCTGCCAGCAGGGCACCGAGACCGAGCGGCTCGAGCGAGAGCGCCCTCAGGCGGAACGTCCCGCGCGCGGCGAAGAGCTCGGGCCGCCCGAAGACGTGGACGGTCATGCCGTCCACGAGGTCGAGCCGAAGTGCGTCGAAGCCGCCTCGCGGCATCGACACGGGCAGACACGAGCCGTCGCTCGGATCCTTGAGCGTGAAGAAGACGCTCTGCCACCCCGCTTGGCGGCGAAGCTCGGTCACCTCGCCCTCGACCCAGACGGTCGGCAGGCGCTCGATCCAGGAGGCGACCCCGCGGTTGAACGACGAAACCGGATACACCTTCCGGTCGCCGTAGACGAGCGGCTCTTGCTTCACGAGGCTCAATCTAGCCGCGGCCAGCGCACTCTCCGGACCGCAAGGTTCGGCCGCGTCCAGCGTCCAACTAGAGGACCGGCGCGCTACGACGGCGCGGCCGGCTGCGCCAATGCGATTCCGACTCAGCGATGCGGAAGCGGTGAAGGATCTCGTCCGCTTTTTCAGGCGGCGGGACTACCTTGCCGTCGAAGCGGAGCCAGGCGTGGTCGAGGTCGTGCCCATCGACGCCGTGAGCGAGGTTGCCGGGCGCGCGCGGACGTTGCTGGACCTCAAGGCCTGGAAGGCGGAGCATCCCGACGTCACGATCGAGCCCGTCAACGGGCCGGTTCCGCTCTGAAGCGTCGGTGAGCGGCTAGAGCAGGATCTCGGCCGCGAGCTCGGGGCGGCAACTGTAGTTGACGACCAGCGTGACCGCCTCGTGCAGGTCAGCGCCCGACTGGGCGATCCGCTCGGCGAGCGGCAGCGGGTAGCCGGCTTCGATCAGGACGTGTAACCGCCAGCTCTCGACCTTCGCGCGCTCGTCGCGCTCGATTTCGACGGTCGTGACGTCCTCCATGAGCTCAAGCTCCTCCACGCCTGGCCTGTTCGTTCTCGTTCCGACGATCCCTGCCCGGGAAAGTTGTTCAGAACCGTCAGAGGATTCGACGTACGTCGCTCGACGTCGGGGCGGGGCCCAGCCCGCAGACCGGCTGCGATCAGTCGCCTACGAACGCGTTCGCGACCATCAGCGCTTCCTCGCGACGAGAGGTATGCGGCGGCCCCTGAACAACCACCTCAATGGCGCTTCGGGCTCGAAAACACGTGTGTAGCGAGTTCCGCGCGGCCGACTGGTCTCGCTGCTTCGTCAAGCCCCGCTGTTCTAGACGTCTGCGGCGCGAATCGTGCGCCCCAGCGCCTCGAGCTTGGCAGTCACCTCGGTCTCGATCTGGAGCTCGAACGCCTCGATGCGCCGCTCGGCATCGACCAGCGCTTCGTTCAGGCGGTCGGTAACCATGCGAAGACGCTCCGCCGAGACCTCGTGCTGCACCTCGGCGGCGCGCGTGATCTCGCCGATTCGCCGCTCGAGCTTCCCAGCCGTTCCCTGTGCGACCTCGGTGATCCGGTCGGCGACCTCCTTCTCCGCCCGCCGGGCGAACTGCTCCATTGCCTTGTCCAGCTCGTGGGAGAGACGCTGCGCCGACTTCTCCCGCGACTGCTTGATCTGGGAGTCGAACCGTCGCTCCGCCTCGTCGGCGAGCCGTCCCGCCGCGCGGTCGAGCGCGCGCTCGAGGTTCTCGCGTTGGCGGCGTTCGACGTCGGCGAAGATCGCGGCCACGCGGGTGAGCGACTCTGCCTCCTCCCGGTCCACGGACTCACGGACGACCCGTTCGTGGTCGCGCAGCCGAGTCGCGAGCTCCTGGAGCGCGCGCCGGCGCTCGTCCGTGTGGATCTCCATCTCAGATCGCCCCTCCTCCAGCACCTCGCGGCCGACCTGCTGGAGCTCCGTTCGCAGACGCGCGAGAGCGGCCTGCTGCTCCTCGTTCATCGTCCGCAGGTAATCCGAGTCCGCGGCGAGCCGAGCCTCGTACGACTTGATTGCCTCGCCCTGGCGCTGCGCGAGCTGGTTCAGCCGCGCCTCGAGCGCGCGTTGCCCCCGGTCGAGGTCGGCAGCCCAGGCAGCCAGCCGCTGCTCGAGCCGCTCCTGGACCTGCTCGATCGACTGCGAGAGCTCGGCCCGCGCACGATCGGCCTGGCGCGCGATCAGGTCGCGCCGCTCGGTCGTCAGCTTCCGCTCCTGCTGCCCGAGGAGGTGGCTGGCGTTCGCTCGCTCGCGGGAGAGAGTCTGCTCGAGGTCACGAGTCCTCTCCCCTGCATGCGCGTCGAGCATGGCCGAGATTCGCTCCTCACCCGCGGCGACGAGGCGCTCCTCGTCCTCCAGGCGCCCGAGCCCGCGCACCAGCGCCACGAGGCCGAGCTCCGCGACTGCGGCCGCTCCGAGCCCGCCGAGCGCGAGGACGATCGGCTCCGTCTTCGTGAACCGGTCAACCAGGTTGATGCCAAGCGCAACCCCCGCCGCGGCGGCCCCGAGCGCGAGAAGCCCTGTCAGAAGCAGGAGCGCCCGAGTCGAGATGCGCCGCAAGCAAGCGAGGAGGAACGAGAGCCCGAGCCCGGCGAGCCCGACCGCGAAGGCACCATAGAACACGTATTCCACGGGATGAACTGTACGGCGTCGGCTCGGGCGTCGAGGCTACGCCGCGGGCGCTTCGTCTGCGCCCGCACGCTGACGGAAGCGCTCGAGCGCGGCCTGCGCGACCCGCCCGGCGAGCTCGTCCGAGGAGTCGCCCGCGCCCCCGCCCGTGTACGTCATGACGGCGACGACGAAGACTCCGCCGCGCCAGTACACGAGACCCGCGTCGTGTCGCGCGTCCGAGACCCAGCCGGCCTTGTGCGGGACCACCGCGACCTTCGAGACGTAACGGTCGAGCTTCCCGCGATCGGCCGAGTGGGCAAGGATCCAGAGCAGGAACCGAGCATCGTCAGGCGTGAACGACCCGCTCACGCCCTCGATCAACGGCCCGCCGCCTCCGGCGGCGAGGTGCACGAAGCGGTGGAGCTCGGCGAGGTCGTGCGCGGTCGTGTACTTGCCCTCGAAGCTCGGCTGGTCTTCGGTCCTGAGCGGAATCGGCGCTCCATCAGCGCCGGTCAGGAAGCCGCCGTAGAGGTGCGAATCCCCGAGACCGAGGGCCCCCAGAGTCTCGTTGACGAGCCCGGCGCCGCCCTCGTCGCTTCCCCCGAGCCAGCGGAGCAACTCGTTCGCAGCCGCGTTGTCGGAGTGCACGAGCATGAGCTCGAGGAGACGGTCGAGGTCGGACGTCGGCGACGGCCGCTCCTTCAGGCGCCGCAGCACTTCGACGGCGATCGCGAGCTTCACCGTCGAGGCGGCCGGGAAGCGCGCGGTCGCGTTCCACGCGGCACCCGCCCCCGTGCGGAGATCCTGGACGTACACGGCCGAGATCCCCGGAAAGTCGTCCACGAGCGCGTCGATCCGGCGCGCCAGCGCTCCATCCGCGTGCGGGCGGCCGGACGCCCCGGCCGCGCGGCGCGAGAGGCCGAAGACAGGCCCGATCGCGGTCACGGCGCGGTTCCCGAGCGCGTCTCGCGCCACGACTCGAACCTGCGCGTCGGCGGCGGGAAGCTTCACGTGGAGCGAGAAGCGTCTCCCCTGCACGCGGGCCTGCGCGGCGGGTCTGCCGTTTACGAGGACCGCCACGGTGTCGGTTCCTCTCCCGACCGTGCCGGCGACCTGACCAAAGGAGATCTCCCGCGGCGCGGGGGCCACGAGCGCCGGCCGGTCGACGTGCGCCGGCACCTCGACGGGAAGCGCGAAAGCCATGACGGGCCCGAGGCTATCGTTCGCGATGTGCCGCTCGCGGACGAGATCGCGCGAGCCCGCGAGGCCGCGCTTCGGTTCGCGGACGGGGGCGAGGAGCTCGTGGGCGTGATTCCGACGGAGCCCGCTCCGGGTGGGCGCGTGTACCTCTGCGCCTACGCACGGGGCGAGGAGCGCCGCTGGCTCGCCCTGGACGAAACGGGCGGGCCCGTGGCCGAGCGCCAGCGCGTGCGAGACGTGGTCTCGGTCGCTGCCCTGTGCGAGCTCGCGGAGGAGAACGCGGGCGGCGGCGACCTCGGCGAGCTCCGGGCTCGCCTGGTCGAGATCCGCCTGACGGAGGATCCAGAGGGGATCGAGGACGCTGAGGTAGCGGCCGCCGAGCTCCAGGGGACGATCCAAGAGGCGCCCCGCGTCGCAACGCTCGCCTACCTCGACGCGATCGGCCTCGCAGCAGCGAGACTCGAGCAGGCGCTAGGCGGCCACGGCTCGCCGTTCGCCGAAGCGATGAAGGTCGGCATGGGCGCCGCGGAGGAGCTCACGGCCGAGGTGGAACAGTCTTACAAGACCGCGCTCGGCTAGGGCGCGAGGAAGGAGTCACGATGGAAGGTGGATTCGGCTTCCCGCTCGGAGGTGACCCGGAGGATCTGATGCGCGGCCTGCGCGAGTTCGCCGAGCGTCAGACCGAAGCGGTGCAGGAGTCACAGCGCGAGCAGTTCGCCACGCTGACGCTGAACACGGCGGTCGAGCTGACGGGCGCAGCGCTCAAGCGGATGGACGTCCAGGGCACGCCCGACGAGCAGGCGCTCGCGCTGCGAGACGCGATGCGGGTCTTGTTCCCGGAGGCCGTCGGGCTGGTCTCGGCTGCTCGCAAGGGCTTCATGCGAGAGGCCTAGGGTTTAGACCCGCAAGATACGCCTACGGGCCAATAGCGGGACCGGCCGGCAGCCCAGAAGATGGCCGCCATGGTCACGGTTCAGCAAGAGCGGTTCACCGTCCGCCAGCGGCAAGTCGTTCACCTGATCGCCAAAGGGTGCTCGAACGCCGAGATCGCGGACCGGCTCGGCATCTCGCCCCGTACTGCGAAGGCCCATTCCGACACGCTCCGCATCAAGCTGCGGGTGCCCCGCCGGCGACAAATCCCGGCAGCCTTCCGCGACGCGACCGGCGAAGACCCGCACGAGCCAGAAAGCCTCTCCCGGGCGGTCGGCGAGCGCGAAGCGCCCGCCCGGCCAACCTAGCCCGCGGCGAGGGGATGACGGCACCGCGCCCGCCGCCTAGCGGCGGGCGCGGAATCCCAAAAAGACCTGGTGAGGCACTCGGAGCCACGATATTGTCGGTTGCTCCTCCATGATCAACACACTCGGCGTTTCGCCGCCGCGCCTCTTCCGGCGCCATGTACCACGCGCGCGTCTGACACAGATGCTTGACCAGGTCGGCGCAAGGGCAATTATCCTGAATGCGCCGGCCGGGTACGGCAAGACAACGCTGGCGGCCGAATGGTTGCAAGGTCGCGATCAAGCTTGGCATCGAGCCACGGTCGCATCAGCGGACGTAGCCGCTTTCTCGCTCGGACTAGCCCACGCGGCATCACATCTGATCGCGGTAGGCGACGGACTTCGGGCACGCTTGGGGGTGCGGGAAGAGCCAGCGGAGACACGAGCCCTGGCGCAACTTCTGGCAGAAGATCTCGCCGACTGGCCAACAGCAGCCTGGCTGGTCATTGATGATTATCAGAACCTGGTCGAGTCCGAGGCGGCGGAAGAGTTTACGGACGAGCTCATCACGCGATCTTCCCTCAACGTCTTCATCACTACCCGTCAGCGACCTGAGTGGGCCAGCGCACGTCGAATAGCCTCCGGGGAGATCCTAGAACTTTCGCGAAGCCAGCTTGCGATGACTAGCAGCGAAGCAGCCGCAGTTCTCGTGGATTTTGAACCGAGGCGAGCTCAAGAAGTTATCGACCGGGCGAACGGATGGCCGGCCCTCATCGGCCTTGCAGGGACCACAGCTGCAATCGACCTACCGGACTCGTTCATGTCGGAGACGCTGTATCGCTACCTTGCCGAAGAGGTCGTGAAGCACCTCCCGCTAGACGTTCAGACTTTCCTGCTGAGAGCCTCTGTGCCGACGCGCCTAGATGTGGCATATGCGGGTACCGCCTTCACGCCGCCACAGGCGAAGCGCATTCTACGCGCACTGGATCAGCAAGGCCTGGTTCAGCGGTTTGGGGAGAGTCTACGCTTGCACCCGCTTCTCCAGGAGTTTCTACGCAGCAAATTAGAGCTCGAGCAGCCCGCCGAAGCCGCTCAGCTCTATCAACTAGCTATCGAACGGGCGATGACTGCTGAGGACTGGGACGAAGCGTACGAGCTTGCGAGTCGCGCACGATCACCCGGAGCGATAAGCGCGATAATCCACCAAGCCGCACCTCAGCTCGTTGCCCTAGGCCGTGTCGAAACCATAGAGAAGTGGCTGCGATCACTACCGTTGCCCTATCGCGCGACGGCCCCCATTCGCCTCGTTCGAGCAGAGATCGCACTACGCCGAGGCGAATTCTCCCATGCACTCGGTCTCGCAGAGGAGGTGCTCCTCACTTCTACTACTCAACGCGCGACCGCCTGGCTAACCGCAGGTCGGGCCGCTCATCTTACTGCCGATGAAGCGAAGGCCCTTCAATACTACGCGAAGGCGCGGGACGCAGCGACGACACGTGAAGAGCGAAGAGATGCGTGCTGGGGAGCGCTAATTACGGCTGGCGTGCTCGAGCTTCCCGAGGCGGAGACCTATTTGGAGGAGCTGGAGAAGCAATCGACGGATGACGTCGACGCCAGGCTGCTTCTTGCCGTCGGTCGCGAAACAGTTGCTGCTCTCACGGGCTCTTTCGCGGCAGTGATGCCTGGAATTAACCAGACCTACTTTCTTTCTCGCCACTCCCAGGACCCCATGATACGAACGAATGCGCTGTCCTCAACTGGGTGGTTGAGCCTCCTTGGCGCCGAGTACCTCCAGGCCCGGACGATCGCGAATGAGGCCCTTCAGTACTGCGAGAAGCTGCGACTCTCGTTCGCGACCCCTTTCTTCTTGGCGATCAGGGGTGCATCCGAGATTGGTATGAGACAGCTAAGCCGGGCACGAGCCACTCTCGGACAGATGAGCAGGAGCCCGGCATGGGCCGAAGATCCGTTCCTTCAGACAGACTTCGCCAACCTCTGCACAAAGCTGGCGATAACCGCTGGCCACGGATTGACCTCCGGAGGAGGTTTCCCGTTTCCACATGGCCACCGTTCCGTGCTGGGCGAGAGATACAGTTACATGGCGCTCTCCGAAGTTGGCGTGGGCAATTGGGAGCGCGCGCGCTCGCTCCT
Source organism: Actinomycetota bacterium (assembly GCA_013697275.1). Lineage (GTDB taxonomy): Bacteria > Actinomycetota > Thermoleophilia > Gaiellales > Gaiellaceae > JACCXC01. The sequence goes on from JACCXC010000210.1 coordinate 43,521, forward strand.
CGAAGAGGCAACGAATACGTCGAGAGCGACGATCGTCGTATTCGCAAGCCGGTGGGTCTCGGTCGTGCTCAGAGCCGCGTCGGATGAAATAAGCGAGTCCGAAATAGCTTGCGAAGGTGCGGAGCTCTTACAAGAATCGGCCAACGCTGGCTGTCTCGATCCATTCGTCTACGCGTATAGGTGCTGGCCCAAGCTCCTCCCGCTGATCGCACGCGATGTCGAGGCACTGAAAGTAATCGGTCCTGTCATGACTCGCGCGAATGATCTCAACCTTGCCAAGGCAATGGGTCTGTCGCTTGCTGACGCAGGAGGCCAGGGTACGCGAATGACGCCTCGCGAAGAGGAGGTTTTTGCACTGGTTCGCGAAGGCGCCTCTAATAGCGAAATAGCCGCCCGCCTCTTTATAAGCCAGAGCACGGCGAAAGTCCATGTGCGAAATGTCGTAAAGAAGCTTGGGGTCGCTAGTCGGCTCGAGGCAGCAACACTCAGATGGCCAGAGTGATCATCACGCAGCTGCGGTGAACAGGCTCTCGGTGCCGGAGACAGCCTTTTGGGCCTCGATCGCAAAGTCCGCGCGAGCTCCAGTGAGGTACGTCAGGGAGGCATTTGACAGAAGCGCCAAGAAGGCGGTGACTACCTTCGCGTCAAACTGACTGTTGATGTTGGCGCGCAACCGTGAACAGGCCTCATGAGACGATCGCCGCCATGAGTCGGCTGCTCCTCAGCACTATTCCGCTCTACACGCCGGTCGTGGCCGGCGTCGCGTACGCGTATCGCGAAGTGTCGCCTTGGACAGTCGTTCTCTTTTTCTTCCCGGCGCTTGCTGCCCAGCGAACTCCTGGTGTTGTATGAGGAGCAGCGCACCCTAGCCCGCGACCTCCGGCACGCGAACGAGCATTTGGAAGAGGTAAACTTGTCGTTTGCGGCGGCGCTCGTCTCGGCCCTTGACGCGAGAGATCATTATGGGGGTATACCGTTGTCGCTGCCGTCATCTTCGAGGGAGGATCGTTTTAATGGCTCGTTTGGTCGATCTCGTCGTGCTCTCGCTCGGCGTTCGCGCCGGCAAGAGCTGGTAGAGAGCAAAGTCTGCGAGTTTCAACAACTGTTGACATCCCTGCGGAGAGGGATTCCACAGTTTGTGGATAACTTGCGCAGCGCTCGGTAGGTTTGCCTAGATTTCTAGGCGACTAGGCCGCGGCGCATGCCCACGGCTACCGCGTGGGCCCTGCTGCGAGCCTGCAGCTTGGCGAGGAGGTGGCGGACGTGGGACTTGACCGTCTCCTCCGAGAGGAAGAGCCGCTGACCGATCTCGCGGTTCACGAGACCCTCTGAATCAGTTGCAGCACCTCGATCTCACGCATCGTGGGCTCTTGCTCGAGCTCGCGAAGCGGAGGCGTGAGCGGGATGACCACGGCACTCTGGCCGTTGTTCTCGCGGCGCGCCGCCACCTCGTCGAACTGGCGTGAGTGCACGAGGTACCGGTTGAGGATGTCTTTGCGCTCGGCAGCGTCCATCGCACAAACACCATCGGCAGCCCAGAACCGCGAAATACCCTAGAACGGGGGAGGAGCGGCTCACCCCAAAAGGCACGCGGCCAAACGGCATGGTGAGACCACTTCCGCTCCTTGACGTACCGTAGGGGGAGCGAAAACGTCCGATCTCCTCACGAAAGGGGCCCATGGCGAGCTCCAAGCGACAGACCACGATGGCCAAGCTCACTCGCGAGCGGAAGGTTCAGGAGAAGCGCGAGCTGAAGCGAGAGAAGAAGCTGGCGGCAGCGGAGGCGAAGGCTGCGGCAGCCGCGGGCGAGCTGCCGGAGTCGGAGGAAGAGATCGAGGTCTTGCCGAACGAGCAAGGCCCGGACCGCCCCGAGCGGTCGCTCTAGGCGTTCCCCTCAGGTCGCGGGACTGGGCCCTGCCCAATCCTCAAGGATGAATCGGTTCGCTAGGCCGCGACCGAAGCGAGGTCCCGGATCGCCGCGAGGCGGGCCAGGGCCTGTGCTTCGAGCTGGCGCACGCGCTCCCGCGTGAGGCCGAGCTCGAGCCCGATCGCCTCGAGCGTCCACGGCTCGCCTTCGAAGCCGAACCGAAGCTCGAGGATCCGGCGCTCCCGCTCGGGCAGCGCGTCGAGCGCGCGGCGGACGCCTTGCCTGCGCAGCGACTCCTCCGCCTCGTCGAACGGATCAGCGGCCTCACGGGCGGCGAAGAGGTCGCCGAGCTCGCCTTCGTCGTCCGCGCCGACGTTCTGATTCAGCGAGACGGAAGCCTGAGCGGCCCCGAGTGCCTCGTCGACGTGCTGGAGCGGCAGGCCGGTCGCCTCTGCGAGCTCCTCCTTGGTCGCCTCCCGCCCGAGCTCGACCTCGAGCCGGCGGGCGGCGCGGCCGAGCTTCTGCTGGCGCTCGACGACGTGAACGGGCACGCGGATCGTCCGCGCGTTGTTTGCAACGGCGCGCTGGACGGACTGGCGGATCCACCAGGTCGCGTAGGTCGAGAACTTGAACCCGCGGCGCCAGTCGAACTTCTCGACGGCGCGGTTCAGGCCGAGGGTCCCTTCCTGGATTAGGTCGAGAAACGGAACGCCGAGGCCGCGGTAGCCCTTGGCGATCGAGACGACCAGGCGAAGGTTTGACTCGATCATGCGCCGCTTGGCGAGCAGGTCGCCCTTCTCGATCGCCTTGGCGAGCATGACCTCCTCCGACGCCGTCAGCAGCTTGTGGCGGCCGACGTCCGCGAGGAAGAGCTGCAGGCTGTCGCCCGCGCCGATTGCAACCGTCTCGACCGGGGCCGGAGCCTCCTCCGGCTCCTCGGGCGGCTGGCCGATCTCGTGACCGCGCGCCTCGAGCTCCAGCTTGAGCTCGGCAATCTCCTCGTCGCCGAGGTCGAGCTCGAGGGCGAAGGCCTCCAGCTCGGCAGGCTCGATGTAGCCACGCTCCTCGGCGTTCTCGACGAGCGAGCGCACCTGCGTGGTCTCGAGCAGCTCCTGGGAAGTGTGGTGACTCAAGGTGTCTCTACTTTCCTTTCGCACAAGAACCGTGTTCGGGTTAAGACATATCCAGCGAGGTAAACGTTCGCAGCGTATGAACGATTCCCTGGCTGGGCCAGGAAATCACGCTCTGCTTAACCCTGGTTTAACGTACCGCCGGAGCCGGAAGTTACTCCTGCGCGGCGGCTTTTGCGCGGCGAGAACGGTCTGAGCGGCGCCCGTTCTCGCCCGAGGGCGCGTCCGACGCGCCCTCGGCGCTCTCTCCGCCCGCGGGCTCGAGCGGCTGCTGCGCCCACTCCTCGTCGAAGTCCACGCGCCATTTGCCGTCGTCGTTCTGAACGAGCTTGAGCTTGGCGCGGAACGTCCGGCCCGAGCGGCCCTTGAAGCCGGTGATCGGCTTCTCGGTACGGCCCTTCTCCATCAGCTCCCTGGCAATCTGGGGCTGGAGCGTCTTCCCCGCCTTCTCCTTCCAGATGACGAAGCCGCACCCCGGATCGTCCTTCGACCAGCAGGAAAAGCCTTTGCGATTCTCGATCACGGGCCGTCCGCAGACCGGGCATGGCCCCAGGTTCGCGCGCTCGATCTTGATGCCCTTCAGCTTGTCGAGCTCCTCGACCGTCTCGCGGGTGAAGCGCTCGATGTCGGACATGAACGCGCGGCGGTCGTCCTGGCCTTCCGCAATGAGACCCAGGCGGTGCTCCCACTCGCCGGTCAGCTCCGCCGACGTGAGCGGGTGCTGGCCGAGCAGGTCGATCACGCTGATCCCCTTGTCCGTCGCGTGCAGAGCGCGGCCCTCGCGCTCGATGTAGCCGACGTCGATCAGGCGCTCGATGATGGACGCGCGCGTTGCAGGCGTCCCGATTCCCGAGTCCTTCATGGCCTCGCGGAGCTCGGCCTCCTGAATGTCCTTGCCGGCGGTCTCCATCGCTCCGAGAAGCGAAGCCTCGGTGAAGCGGCGAGGCGGCTGCGTCTCCTTGCGGACCGAGTCGACCTCGCGTGTCTCGACCGCCTCGCCCTGCTCGAGAGCGGGAAGGAGCTGGTCGCCTCCCGAGTCGTCGTCGGCGCTCTCGGGTCCGCGGACCTCTTCGCCGTACACGCCCTTCCAGCCGGCCTGCAGGAGGACGCGGCCGCTCGTGCGGAAGATGTGCTCGGCGACCGTCGTCTCGACGCGCGTGCGCTCGTAGACCGCCTCGGGGTGAAAGATCGCGAGGAAGCGCTTGACTACCAGGTCGTAAACCCGGCGCTCGTCATCGTCGAGCTTCGCCAGGTTGTGCTCGGCGCGCGTCGGGATGATCGCGTGGTGGTCTTCGACCTTCTTGTCGTTGACCACGCGGCCGAGCGGAAGCCTGTCCAGGCCGACGACATAGTTCGCCGCGGCGGTGTACTCACGGTTCTTGCCGACCATGCTCGCGGTCGGCTTGATCTCGCCGATCAGCTCGCTCGTCAGAAAGCGGGAGTTCGTGCGCGGATACGTGATCGCCTTGTGCTCCTCGTAGAGGCGCTGCGCGGCCGCGAGCGTCCGGCGCGCCGAGAATCCGTGCAGCGTGTTCCCGTGGCGCTGGAGCGAGGTCAGGTCGTAGAGGAGCGGCGCCTGCTCGCGCTCCTCCTTCTTCTCCAGGTCGGTGATCTCGCCGGGCGTGTCCGTGCAGGCGGCGACGATCGCCGCCGCGTCCGGCTCGGGAATCCGCTTGCCGCCCAAGTAGCGGGCGCGGTACGTCCGCTCGCCGCTCGCCGCGAAGAGCGCCTCGACGAGCCAGTACGGGTCCGGGACGAACGCGCGGATCTCCTTCTCACGACGCGCGACCAGGGCGAGGGTCGGCGTCTGGACGCGCCCGAGGGAGACCGCTCCGGTGAACGCCGAGCGCAGGCGGATCGAGGCGGCTCGCGTGGCGTTCATCCCCACGAGCCAGTCCGCCTCCGAGCGCGAGCGCGCCGAGGCCTCGAGCAGCTTCATCTCGTCGCCGTCCCGGAGCTGGCCGAAGGCCTCCTCGATCGCCTTCTTCGTCATCGAGTTCAGCCAGAGCCGCTTGACGGGCTTGCGAACGCCGGAGGTATCGAGGACGTAGGCGAAGATGAGCTCTCCCTCGCGCCCCGCGTCGCAGGCGTTGACGATCAGCTCTACGTCGTCGCGCTTCAGCAGCTGGTGGACGGCCTTGAGCTGCTTCTTCGACTTGTCGTCGTTCGGGACGAGCTTGAACTTCTCGGGGACGATCGGCAGGTCGGCGAAGCGCCACTTCTTCAGCTTCTCATCGTAAGCCTCCGGGTTTGCCAGGCCGACGAGGTGGCCGACCGCCCACGTGACGACGTAGTCCTCGGACTCGAGGTAGGCGTCGTGCTTCTGGAAGGCGCCCGGCAGCGCAGCCGCGAGGTCGCGACCGACGGACGGCTTCTCGGCCATGACGAGTGTCTTTGCCACTGAGGACAGGGTAGCCCAGGGTCCGAACGGCGATACTGGCCCGCATGGCCGCCTTCCGGCGCGCGAGCCCGTTCTTCACGCTGATCGTCCGGCTCAGCACTCCACTCGTGCGCGGGCTCCTGCGCCTGCGCACGACGGGACTCGAGAACGTGCCGCGCGAGGGCGGGTTCGTCATTGCGTCGAATCACGTCTCGAACCTCGACCCCTGGGCCGTCGGCTACCCGCTCTATCCACGCCAGATCCACTACATGGCGAAGGCCGAGCTCTACAAGAACCCGGTGCTGCGCTGGTTCCTCAACAAGGGCGGGTCGTTTCCCGTCCGGCGCGGCGAGCGCGACTCGGAGGCCTTCAAGACCGCTGTCCGCCTGGCGCGGGAAGGCGGGGTCGTGGCGATGTTCCCCGAGGGGACGCGACGGACCAAGGGCCTGCGGAAGAAGCATCGAGCCGCGCCTCACTCGGGAGCCGCGCGGATTGCGCTCGCAGCGGAGGTGCCGCTCGTCCCGGCCGCCGTCGTCGGAACCGACCAGCTTCGGCGGTTGCCATCGGTCCGCGTCTCCTATGGCGCGCCGATCGAGATGCCGCCGAACGGGACGCGGCGGAGACAGGCCGATGAGGCGACAGAGCGGCTGATGGAGGAGATCGCCCGTTTGGAGGCGACGCTCTAGGCCGCTACCCACCATTCGACTCCCCGGGTGGCTGACGATACGAGCTCCGGTCGCGAGGACAAGCCCTCATGCGACGGCGATACTTCTCGGCTGTGCCCCCGCTCCTCGCCGTCGACGGCGACTCGCTCGCCCACCGCGCCTTTCACGCGCTGCCCTCGTCCATCCGGGGCGCGAACGACCGCCAGTCGAACATGCTCGTCGGCTTCGCCAACATGCTCCTGTCCGTCTGGGAGAGCGAGGAGCCGCGGACGGTCTTCGTCGGGTTCGACTCGATCGGGGAGCCGACCTACCGCCATGAGCTCCTGCCCGGATACCAAGGGGGCCGCGACTTTCCGCCCGAGCTGACCTCGCAGCTCGACCTCCTCCCCGAGTGGGTCGAGGCCTTCGGGTTCCCCTGGGCCAAGCGCGCGGGCTTCGAAGCCGACGACTTCGTCGCAGCAGCCGTGCGAATGGAGGAGGACGCGGGCGGCACGGTGCTCGTTCTGACCAGCGACCGCGACATGTTCCAGCTCGCCTCGCCGAAGACGACGATCCTGAAGCCGAGGCGGGGCGTCTCCGACCTCGAGCGGATCGGGCCCGACCAGGTGCGCGAGATCTACGGCGTCGACCCCGAGCAGGTGCCCGAGTTCGTGGCCCTCCGCGGCGACCCGTCGGACAAGATTCCGGGCGCGCGCGGGATCGGCCCGTCGCGCGCGGCGATGATCCTGAAAGAGCACGAGACGGTCGACGGAGCGATCGAAGCCGGGGTCTTCAACGAGCAGGCGGAAGACCTGCGGCTCTACGTCCGCCTGACCCGCCTCCAGTACCACGCGCCGGTGCCGGAGCTTCCGGATGCCCAGCCGAACTGGTCACGAGCGGCCGAGCTTGCACAGACGTGGGGACTCGGGAACCTCGCAGGGCGGCTCGAGGCACGTAGCTAGACGGCGCGCGTGGGCGTGCCTCTCGTCAGCCACCCGGCCTTTCTCGAGCTCCACCCGACCGGCGACCATCCCGAGCGGGCAGAGCGGCTTCGGGCGCTCCACGCGGCCTTTCCGGCGTTCACCGAGGCTCGAGCAGCGACGAGGGATGAGGTAGCAAGCTGCCACGATCCGGCCTACCTCGACCGGCTCGAGGCGCTCACCGAACGGGCCGAGACCGTCCTGCTCGATGCCGACACGGTCTTCACTCCGACGAGCCTCGACGCCGCGCTGCTCGCGGCCGGAGCGACGATTCAGGCGGTGGAGCTAGGGGGCTTCGCGCTCGTTCGCCCGCCCGGCCACCACGCGCTTCCCGGGCGGGCGATGGGCTTCTGCCTCATCGACAACGTCGCCGTCGCCGCGCGGGTCGCGCAGCGCTCGCTCGGTCTCGGTCGGGTCGCGATCCTCGACTGGGACGTCCATCATGGGAACGGCACCCAAGAGATCTTCTGGGACGACCCTTCCGTCCTCTTCGTCTCCCTCCACCGCTGGCCGTTCTACCCAGGCTCGGGCGGCCCCGGCGAAGGGAACGAAACGACGGTCAACGTGACGCTCTCGGCCGGGGCAGGTGATGCCGACTACGCGAAGGCGATGGAGGCGGTCGTCGAGCCGGCGATCGCGGCCTTCGCGCCCGACCTCCTGCTCGTCTCGGCGGGGTTCGACGCGGCCGCCGGCGACCCGCTCGGTGGGATGCAGGTGACCGAGGCGGGCTTTCGCGACCTGGCTCGCCGTGCGTCCGTCCTCTGCGATCGCGTTGCGCTCGTCCTCGAGGGGGGTTACGACCCGGACACGCTTCCCCGGCTCGTCGGGACAACGCTCGAAGGCCTCGGCGGATAGCCGTCGAGGGACGCGGCCTTTCGGCACGCCTCAGTCACAGACCTGTCTCAAATGGACGCTGTTTTTCGCGGGACCGCGGCGTATCGTCAAATCGGAACCGAGGCCCGCGATCGCCACGGTCAAGAGGAGGTGAGATGAAACGCCATGACACATCGCATCATGATCACAGTGCTGCTGGCGGCGGCGCTCGTTGGTGGGTTTGCGGGCCCGGCTCCGGCGGAGGACGGCAGTCCGACAGCCGACGAGCTGGCGTCATCCGAGACGTTCGCCGAGGGCTCCTCAAGCTACTGCGGCGGAGGGGGCAGCACTTCGTCGACCACCCTCGCCGCAAGGAGCATGCGGCTCGCGGCTGCGTCGGAGGAGGAGTGCGCGCAGCCGTACTACTGCCGCACGGCGCGGGTCGCCCGCGTCCACCGGAGCTTGTTGGGGTTCGTCCTCTTCAAGTACTGGCACTGGAA
>JACCXC010000214.1 GCA_013697275.1 Actinomycetota bacterium
CCGTCGTCGCGCCCGAGCGCGTGGACGACCAGCTCCAGGCTGCCCTCGACGGCCTGCGCGAGCGCGCCTCGGACGTCTACCTCCATCTCGACCTCGACGTCCTCGATCCCTCGGTGGGCCGGGTCAACGAGTACGCGGCCGAGGGCGGCCTCACCGGGGAGCAGGTCGCCCGCGCGATCGCCGCGATCGGCGAGCGCTTCCGGATTCGCGCCGCGGCTGTGACCGCGTACGACCCCACGATCGACACCGACGGAAAGATCCCGGAGGTGGCGTTCCGGCTGATGTCCGGGATCGCAGCCGCCGCCCAGGCGCGCGCTCAGGTGCCCGCGTGACCGGTGCCGCCTGGACCGCGCTCGTCTCGCCGGCCGTCGCGGTCGTCCTGATCGCGCTCGCCGGCGAGCGGATCACGAGGCGCGGGGCGGGCTTCCTCGCCGCCGGCGCGACGCTCGTCTCGTTCGTCGCCACGCTTGTCGTTTTCTTCGCGCTCCTCGGCCGGGACGCGGAGGAGCGGAGCGAGTCCTCGACGCTCTGGACGTGGCTCTCGGCGGGAGACTTGCGCTTCGGATTCGAGATCGCGATCGACCCGCTCTCGGTCTTCATGATGCTCGTCGTCTCGGGGGTCGGCTTCCTGATCCTCTCCTACGCCGTCGGCTACATGCACGGGGACGTGGAGGAGCGCCGCTACCACGCCTACAAGGCGCTCTTCGTCTTCTCGATGCTCCTGCTCGTCCAGGCCGGGAACCTGCTCCTGCTCCTGGCCGGCTGGGGCATGGTCGGCCTCTCCTCCTACCTTCTGATCAACTTCTGGCACCAGCGGGGCTCGGCCGTTCGGGCCGGCAAGAAGGCGTTCATCATGAACGCCTTCGGCGACGCGACCTTCGCACTCGCGCTCTTCATCCTGATCGCGGAGACGGGGACGCTCTCCTTCGCGCCCGTGTTCGAGCGTGCCCCGGAGGCGCTCGGCGAGGGCTCGACGCTCGCGACCCTCGTCGCGCTCGGCCTCCTCGGCGGCGCGGTCGCGAAGTCGGCGCAGATCCCCCTTCACACCTGGCTGCCCGACGCGATGGAAGGGCCGACCCCGGTCAGCGCGCTGATCCACGCCGCCACGATGGTGACCGCCGGCGTCTACCTGATCGCCCGCACGAACCCGCTCTTCGAGCTCGCGGTCGACATCCAGCACCTCGCCGCGATCCTCGGTGGGGTCACGATCGTCGTCGCCGGCCTGATCGCGCTCGTCCAGACGGACATCAAGCGCGTGATCGCGTACTCGACGATGAGCCAGATCGGCTACATGTTCGTGGGGGCCGGCCTGGGCGCCTACGGGGCCGGGCTCTTCCATCTGATGACGCACGCCTTCTTCAAGGCGCTCCTCTTCATGGCGGCCGGGATCGTGATCCACGCGCTCGCCGGCGAGCAGGACATCCGCAAGATGGGCGGTCTCGGGCGCGAGCTGCCCTGGACGTTCCGCTTCATGCTGATCGGCGCGCTCGCGCTCGCCGCGATCCCGCCGTTCGCCGGCTTCTTCTCCAAGGATGCCGTCCTCGCGAGCGCCGCGAACGCGGGGAAGCTCGGCTGGGTCCTCTGGGGGCTCGGCGCGGCGGGCGCCTTCCTGACGGCGCTCTACACGTTCCGGATGCTCTTCATCGTCTTCGGCCGGCAGGCCTCCGGCTTCGTGCGCGAGCACCTGCACAAGGAGCGCTTCGAGGGGCCACTCGCGATGGCCTGGCCGGTGGCCGTCCTCGCGGTGCTCGCCGTGGTCGGCGGGCTCCTCCAGATCCCCGGCGTCTGGCACGCCGTCGACGACTGGATCCACCCGGTTGCCGAATCGATCGAGGAGGCGAGCGGGGCGACCGCGATCCTCTCGGCGCTCGCCGCCCTCGGGCTCTCGCTCGCAGGGATCGCAGTCGCGTGGATCCTCTACCGGCGCCCGAGCCGGGCTCCGGAGCGGGCGCGTCGCACCGCGCCGTGGGCGGCGCAGCTCCTTGAGAACAGGTTCTTCGTCGACGAGGCGTATGACGTCTACTTCTACGAGCCGGCCTCGCGCGGGGCGTCCTTCCTCCATCGCTTCGTCGAGCGCCCGGTCTTCCTCACGACACTCGGCGACCTCGGCGCGTCCGTCCGCGGCGGCGGCCGCCGGCTCGGGACCGCACAGAACGGGGTCGTGAGGTCCTACGCCTTCGCGGTCGCCGCCGGCGCGGCAGTCCTCCTCGTCGTCTTCCTGATCGCCTCCTGATGACGACCGCGCTCATCCTCCTCCCGATCGCTGGCGCGCTCCTCGTCTGGCTTCTCCCCTGGCCGACGTCCCGCGCGGCCGGCGGGCTTGCCCTCCTCGTCGCGCTCGCTGAGCTCTTCCTCTGGATCGTCGCGGTCCGGGGGTTCGACTTCGGCTCGGGCACGCTGCAGCAGGGCGCGGACGTGACCTGGTTCGCCGACCTGGACGCCTCCTACAAGGTCGGCCTCTTCGACTTCTCGCTCTGGCTCGTCGGCCTGACCGCCTTCGTCGGAGTAGCCGCGATCGCCTACGGGATGTGGGCGGGGCGGGAACGGCCCCGCGCGTATTTCGGGCTCCTGCTCTTCCTCACCGGAGCCACGATCGGCGTCTTCTCCGCGCAGGATCTCCTGCTCTTCTACCTCTTCTTCGAGGCGATGCTGATCCCGCTCTACGTCCTGATCGGCGTCTGGGGCGGAACGCGCCGGGCCGTCGCGACGGTCAAGTTCATCATCTACACGATGGCGGGCTCGCTCCTCATGCTCGTCGCCGTGATTGCGCTCGGGCTCGCCAACGAGACGTTCGACCTGACCCGCCTCCAGGCGAACGACAACCCCTGGATCTTCCTCGGCTTCGTGGCCGCCTTCGCCGTCAAGGCGCCGCTCTGGCCCTTCCACGGCTGGCTTCCGGATGCCTACCGGGAAGCGCCCACGGAGGTGGCTGCGCTCCTCTCCGGTGTCGTCTCGAAGACGGCGGCCTACGGCCTGATCCGGATCGTGCTGCCCTCCTTCCCGGAGCCCGTCGTCGACTTCCGGACCGTCATCCTCATCCTCGCGTCCGTCGGGCTCGTGTACGGCTCGCTCCTGGCCTTCCGCGCTCATGACGTCCGCGGCGTGATCGCGTACTCGAGCCTCGCGCAGATGTGCCTGATCGTGCTCGGGATCTTCGCCAACAACGCGTCAGGGCTCGACGGGGCGCTGCTCCAGATGATCAATCACGGGCTCGTTTCGGCCGCGCTCTTCCTCCTCGCTGGGGCGATCGAGCGGCGCACGTCGACCGCGCGCCTCGAGCTGCTCGGTGGAATGGCCCGCGGCCGGCCGCTCCTTGCCTCGCTCCTGCTCGCCACCGGCGTGATCGCGCTCGCGGTGCCGCTCTCCTCCGCGTTCGCCGCCGAGTTCCTGATCCTGAACGGCGTCTTCGACCGCGGCTGGGGCTACGCGGTCGTCGGGGCGCTCGCGATCGTACTCGCGGCGATGTACACGCTCCGCCTCATCTCGGCCGTCCTGCACGAGGACGTCGGCAGCGCGGTGCATCCGCAGGCGCTCGACCTGCGTCCAGCCGAGGTCGCGATCATCGGGGCGCTCGTGGTCGCGCTCGTCGCGCTCTCCTTCTGGCCGGCTGGGATCACCGACCACGCCTTCACCGCCGTTCTCTCCGCGCGCTGATGGACTTCCGCACCCCCGACATCGACTGGGCCGCCCTGGCTCCCGTGCTCGTCCTCATGGGGACGTCGGCTTTCGTCCTCCTCGTGGGGGTCTTCCTCCCACGCGGCGCACGGCGGGGCTTCAGCGCCACCTTCACTGCTCTGGGGCTCCTGTGCGCGGCGATCGCCGCCGGAATCCTCTTCGCGCAGGACGAGACGGCGTCGCTCACCCTGCGCGAGTCGATCTGGCGCGACCGGCTGGCCGAGATGGCGCAGATCCTCGTTTGCGGCGCGGGCCTTCTCGCCGTCGGCGTCTCGTACTGGGAGCGGCGCGCGCCGGTCGACGACGACGGCACCGAAGCCCCGGCCGACGAGCACGAGCGGATCGTGGAGCTCTACGCCCTCCTCCTGGCCGCCGTCGGAGGAATGGCGTTCTTCGTGCAGGCCGACAATCTGATGGCCCTCTTCCTGGGACTCGAGTGGTTCTCGATCGCGCTCTACATCCTCACGGCGATCTCGGTTCACCGGCTCTCCTCGCTCGAGGCCGGCCTCAAGTATCTGATCGTCGGGAGCTTCGGCTCGGCGATCCTGCTCTTCGGAAGTGCCTTCGTCTACGGCGCGACGGGCGCGCTCGAGTTCCGCGCGATCGCAGAGGCCTCGGGCGACGCGGAGCGCCTCTTCCTCGTCGCAGGCCTCGCGCTCATCCTCGTCGGCCTTGCGTTCAAGATGTCGGCCGCGCCGTTTCACATGTGGACGCCCGACGTCTACCAGGGCGCGCCGACCTCGATCACCGCCTTCATGGCCGCCGCGACGAAGGTCGCCGCGCTCGTCCTGACAATGCGGGTGCTGACCACCGCGTTCCCCGGCGAGGAGGAGCTCTGGACCTGGGGCCTCGCGGGCATCGCCTGCGTCTCGCTCGTCTGGGGAAACCTGGCCGCACTCGTCCAGACGGACGTGAAGCGTCTGCTCGCCTATTCGAGCGTCTCCCACGCCGGCTTCCTGCTCATGCCGATCGCGGCCGGGAACGAGCTCGGTGGGCGCGCCCTGCTCTTCTACCTGGTTTCCTACGCGGCGATGAGCGTCGGCTCGTTCGCGATCGTCGCGGCACGGGAGCGGGAGCTGCGCCGCCCGGTCACGCTGGAGAATCTCGGCGGCTTCGGCTGGGAACGGCCGTTCTACGGGGTCACGATGGCCGTCTTCATGTTCGGCTTCATCGGCCTGCCGCCCGCCGGGCTCTTCCTCGGGAAGTTCTACGCCTTCGCCGCCGCGTACGAACGCGGCTGGACCTGGCTCGTGATCGTTGGCGTTCTCGGGACGGTGATCTCGATCTACTACTACCTCGGCGTGATCGCGGCGATGTACATGCGCCCGGCCGAGGCGCGCGTCGCCCCCGCCGGAGGCTCGCCGCCGCGCGACTTGCCGCTCGCGACCACGGTCTTCCTCGCGCTGATCGTGACCGTGGGAAGCCTGGTCGCAGCGGATCCGTTGATCGACCTGATGAGAGACGCCGTGGCCTCCCTGACCTTCCCGCACTAGTGCGAGTCGTCGTTCTCGGAGCGGGGGTCGCCGGCGAGGCATTCGTCGCGGCGCTTCGCCGCTTGGACGGCGACGCCGAGATCACGCTCGTCGAGCGCGAGCTCCTCGGCGGCGAGTGCTCCTACTGGGCTTGCATCCCGTCGAAGACGCTGCTTCGCCCACTTGAGCTCGCCTACCGGACGCGCCTCACGCCCGGCCTCGGGGACGGCGTCGCGATCGACACGGCCAAGGTCTTCGCCTGGCGCGACGAGGTTGCCAAGCAGGACGACTCGAGCCAGGAGACGTGGGTCGACGGCCTCGGGGTCGAGGTCGTGCGGGGCGAGGCGGAGGTCACGGAGCCGGGCCTCGTCCGGGTCGGCGGGCGCGAGCTGCCGTACGACGAGCTGATGGTCGCGACCGGGTCGGTGCCCGCGATGCCTCCGATCGAGGGCCTCTCGGACGTCGGCGCCTGGACGAGCCGGGAGGCGACGACTGCGAGCGAGGTACCGCCCGAGCTCGTGATCGTCGGCGGCGGGGCGGTCGGCTGCGAGCTCGCGCAGTTCTACGCACGGATCGGGTCGCGTGTCACGCTCATCCAGTCTGGCCCGTACCTCCTCGACCGGATCGACCGGGAGGCGGGCGAGCTCCTCGCGCGCACGCTCGCAGAGGACGGCGTCGACGTCCGCGTCGAAACGCGGCCGACCTCGGTCGAGCGCTCGGGCGGCCGCTTCCGCCTGCGATGCGAGGCGAGCGAAGCGGTCGAGATCGAGGGCACCCACCTCCTCGTCGCGACCGGTCGGCGGCCGAACGTCGAGGGCTTCGGCTTCGAACGGTTGCCCATGACGATCGGGAAGAAGGGGCTCGAGGTCGACGACCGCCTGCGCGCCGCGGAGCACGTCTGGGCCGCGGGAGACGTGACGGGGGTGGCCCTCTTCACCCACGTCGGGAAGTACCAGGCGCGGATCGCGGCGGCCAACGTCGCGGGGACCGAGTCGCGCGCGGACTACCGGGCGATCCCCGCGGTCATCTTCACCGACCCGCAGATCGCCATGGTCGGCGATACGAAGGGGGACGATGCCGTCACCTCGACCTGGTCGATCGAGAGCGTCTCGCGCGCGTCCACGTACGCGAAGCCGAAGCGACCCGGGTTCGTGAAGCTCTTCGCCGACAGGGAGCGAGGCGTGCTCGTCGGGGCCGTCGCGGTGGGCCCGGAGGCGGGCGAGTGGCTCGGCCAGCTCACGCTCGCGGTGCGCGCCGAGGTGCCCGTGGAGACCCTGCGCGACACGATCCAGCCGTTCCCGACTTTCTCCGAGGCGATCTACTTCGCCGCCAGGGACCTGGAAACGTGAACGGCACCGAGATCGAGAGCCTGGCGCGCCTCGCGCTCTTCGCCGGCCTCTCGCGCCCGCAGCTCGAGGCGATCACGCACGCCTACGACGAAGAGATGTTCCCGGAGGGTCAACGGATCCTCCGCAAGGGCCTCACGGGGGCGGGGCTCTACGTCATCCTCGACGGCGTCGCGACGGTCGTCTTGAACGACAGCGAGATCGCGCGGCTCGGGCGAGGAGAGTTCTTCGGCGAGGTCTCCAGCCTGCTCGGGGACGCGCCGACCGCGGACGTCGTTGCCTCGACCGCGCTTCGCTGCCTGGTCATCCCCGAGCCGAAGGTCGAGGAATTCCTGCTCGCGAACCCGCCCGTCGCGGTGAACATGCTGAGGGCCGAGGCGCTGCGCCTGAGCGAGACGCTCCAGTGGAAGGGATAGCCGACCGACCTTTCCCGCCTGGCGAGTACCCGGTCGTCGTCGTCGGCAGCGGGCCAGGCGGCCTCCAGACGAGCTACTCGCTCTCGCGGCTCGGGGTCGAGCACGCAGTCCTCTCCCAAGACGATCGACCGGGCGGGATGTTCCGCCGCTGGCCGATCTTCGAGCGACTCCTCTCCTGGTCGGAGACCGAGGCCGTTGCGGCCCGTGGGACTGCGGAGTACGAGCTTCACGACCAGAACAGCCTCTTGGCCGACGAGCCCGGGGCACGGGCCTGCGTCGCCGAGGTGATGCTCGGCGGCGACCGTACGTACATCGTCCCGACCCGCGCGGAGATGGAGGCGGGCATGGCCGCCTACGCCGAGCGTGCGGGTGTCGCGGTCCGCTACGGCTGCTCGTGGGAGAGCACGAGGCGCGAGGACGACGGCTCGCTCGTCCTCACGACCTCCGACGGCGAGTACCGCTGCAGGGCCGCCGTGTTCGCCCTGGGCGTGACCGAGCCGTGGAAGTCGGCCATCCCAGGTGTGGAGGACGTGCCGCACTACGCAGACGTGGATCGCGCGAAGGAGCGCTACGCGAAGCTGGACGTCGTCGTGATCGGTAAGCGAAACTCGGCCTTCGAGCTGGCCGACGGGCTCGAGCCCTGGGCGCGCCGAATCGTGCTCATCTCACCGCGCCCGGTCGACACGAGCGTCGTCTCCCTGTCGACCGTGCGGGTCCGCTACATGCAGCCGCTCGAGCACCACCAGATCGGCGGGGGGACGCTTGCGCTCGATGCGGCGATCGAGCGGATCGAGCGGTACGGCGACGGGTTCCGCATTCGCGCGAGCGGCACGACCCGCCCCGGCGAGCTGGTCGTCGAGGCGGACGTCGTCATCGCGGCGACCGGGTTTCGCGCGCCGCTTCGCGACCTGGCCGACCTCGGGGTCGC
>JACCXC010000003.1 GCA_013697275.1 Actinomycetota bacterium
GCCGGTCTGCGTCACGCGGCGACCGGAGACCAGTGGTGCGCAGGTGCCAGGGCGCCGTGCAGCCGCTCCATTAGAGAGGGCGTGCGCGGAGCGGGCGCCGCGGCGGGGGCGGGACTCAGAAGCTCGATCCCGTGCTCCGTCGCGGCGACGGTGAGCGCAACGGCCTGGGCGAGGTCGAGCGGGCGGGGCGGGCTCGTGAGGGGACGCGCGACCGAGCGGACGAAGCCTTCGTAGCGCCCGGCAGTGATCGAGAGCCAGCGGGCGTCCGCGGACTCGACGCGGTAGCCGTGGGGGACGCCCTGCGGGAGCACGATCTTGCCGCGCTCGTCAGGGCGGACGATCGCGCCGTCGATGCGAAAGGCGACCTCGCCCTCGAGCAGGACGACCGTCTCGTCCTCGTCGTGCGCGTGCACGGGCGACTCGGAGCCCTGCGGCATGACGAGCTCGATGACCGAGGCGCCGCCGCTTGCCTTACCGATCAGGATCGACGCGTAGCCGTCGAGAAACCGGAGGGCCTTCGTGGTGTCGGTCATCGTTGCCATGTCATCTCCTCCTGGGGTGCCTGCTGGGAGAAGGATCGCTCGGCGCGGCCGCTTGTACCGCCGGGCTGGCTGGCGTCTGTCGGTGCGGTTTTCCGCACCCGTCAGCCTGTTTCCAGCGCCGATTCAGCACGGCCCCAACGGCTCAGCGCTGGAGTTTCATAGGCCGGTGATGCGGACGCCGGTCTCGGACTTGTAGTTCCGGTTGATGTTCAGGAGGAGCGCCGTCAGTGTCTCGAGCCAGCGAGCCGTTTCGAGCCGGCCGGTGTCGATCGCCTTGCCGGTCACGATCCGCTCGCCGAGGGCAGCCACGACCGCCTTGGCCTCGGCGTCGTTTCCGCAGATGAGCACGTCCTCGTCGATCGGGCCCTCGCTCGCGAGTGCCTTGGCTGCCACGGTGTGGAAGCCCGCCACCATGCGCGCCTCCGGCGCGGCCTCGGCAGCGATCTCGGCGAGGGAGCGGTCGCCCGGCTCCGCGCTCGGCCGCCCGTCGCGAAAGACGATCGGGCTAGCGACGCTCACGACGATCTTTCCCGCGAGGTCGCCCGCGAGCTCGCGGGCCGTCGCCTCCACGGCCCCGGGTGGAACCGAGAGGAAGATGAGAGTCGACCGCCGCGTCGCCTCTTCGTTCGAGACGATGTCGTCCCGCGGGTTGCGAGAGCCGACGAGCACGTCCTCGCCGAGCCGGCGCAGGCGTTCGGCGAGCCCGTGCCCGAAGCCGCCGGTACCCCCGACGACGCCGATCGTCACAGGGACTCCAGGACGGCCCGCCCCACCTCGCCTCGCACGTCGGGCGAAACCATAACGACGGGTGTGACGATCGTCCGCAGCCCGAGCGCCTCGATCTCCGGCGCCAGGGGCTCATCCGCGGGATCGAGGACGACCGTGTCCACCAAACCCTGGTAGAAGCGCGCGACCCCGACGACGGTCGGCTCATGGCCGAGCGACTTGAGCATGGCGACCAGCGGTCCCCGGAGCGCACGCCCGCCGACGAGCGGCGAAACGGCGACGACGCCAGCCCCACGCGCGACGAGCGCCTCGCGGATCCCCGGAACGGCCAGGATCGGCCCGATCGAGACGAACGGATTGGACGGTGCGAGAAAGACGACCTCCGCTCGCTCGATCGCCTCCACGACTCCGGGCCCCGGGCGGGAGGACTCGGCTCCTCGGTAGCTCACGCCGCGCACCGTGTCGGAGTGGCGGCGCCGGACGAACCAGGTCTGGAAGTCGAGCTCGCCCACATCGGTTTCGAGCACCGTCCGAACCGGGTCGTCGGAGGCCGGCAGCAGGCGCACCCCGACGCCGAGCGCGCCGGCCAGGGCGACGAAGGTCTCGCCGAGCGGCCGGCCGTCCCGCAGAAGGCGAGCCCGGGCGAGCTGGAGCCCGATGTCGCGATCGCCGAGCGTAAACCACGTCTCGGCACCGAGTGCCTCGGCCATTCGGAGGGCGCCATAGGTCTCGTCGCGAACCCCCCAACCGCGCTCCTCGTCCAGGAGGCCCGCCAAGGTGTAGAGCACGGTGTCGAGATCGGGCGAGACGTGCAGCCCGAGCACCTCGAGGTCGTCCCCCACGTTCCCGACGGCCGTCACCGCGCCCGGCCCTGCCGCGCGCGCGAGCGCGTCGACGAAGCGAGACCCCCCGAGGCCGCCGCAGAGCACCGTGTAGCTCGTCACGGTGCGGACGCTAGCGGCCGCACCGTCCTGACAATTGACAGACTCCTGCGAGGGACGGAGGATCGGGCAATGTCGATCCTCTCGCCGCTCCTCGTGCGCACCGCCTCGGCCCTCGATCGCCGCTTCGGCTGGGAGCGCCTGCCCCGCTCGCTCGGCATCCTGGCACTCGTCGGGATCCGGACGCGCCTGCGCCGTCAGAACCTCTACGACACGGAGACCGTGACCTCCGGTCCGTCCGCGAACGGGGCCCCGCCCCGCGCCCTCCGCGCCCGCACGCTCGACGGGAGCTACAACGACCTTTCCTCACCGCGGATGGGCTCGGTCGGCGCGCGCTTCGGACGCAACATCCCGCTCGACCGCAGCTTCCCCGAGGAGCTGCCCGGCCTGCTCGAGCCGAACCCGCGCGTCGTCAGCCGCGAGCTCCTCACGAGACACGAGTTCATCCCGGCGACGACGTTGAACCTGCTCGCGGGTGCTTGGCTCCAGTTCGAGGTGCACGACTGGTTCAGCCACGGCAAGAACGCCGAGGAGAACCCGTGGGAGGTTCAGCTCGACGAGAGCGACCCGTGGCCGGACCGGCCCATGCTGATCCCGCGCACGCGGCGCGACCCGACCTCCGACGACGATCCCTCCACGCCGCCGACCTTCGTCACGGCCGACAGCCACTGGTGGGACGGCTCGCAGATCTACGGGTCAGAGCAGGGGTTCGCGGACGCGCTCCGCTCGGGGAAGCACGGCAAGCTGCGCATCGAGGGGGGCCTGCTCCCCGCCGACCTCGAGCGGCATGTCGACCTGAAGGGAGTGGCGGGAAACTTCTGGCTCGGCCTCGGGATCCTGCACACGCTCTTCACGCTCGAGCACAACGCGATCTGCGACGCCATCCGGGCCGACCACCCCGACTGGCCGGACGAGGAGCTCTATGACCGCGCGCGTCTCGTCAACGCCGCGCTCATGGCGAAGATCCACACCGTCGAGTGGACGCCGGCGATCATCGCCCACCCGACGACGAGGCTCGCGATGAACGCGAACTGGTGGGGCCTCGCCGGCCGGGGCTTCGCGGGGCGGCTGGCCCGCAAGGCGGGGAGTGAGGTGCTGGGCGGGATCCCCGGCTCGCAGACGAGCCACCATGCCGCCCCGTACTCGCTCACCGAGGAGTTCGTCGCGGTCTACCGCATGCACCCGCTCCTCCCGGACAACTTCACCTTCCGCTCGCTCGAGGACGACCGCGTGCTCCAGGAGCGCACCTTCCGGGAGATCGGCGCGCTCGACACCCGTCCGCGGCTGGAGGAGCTCGGCGTGGCCACCGCCCTCTACTCCTTCGGCCGCTCCCATCCGGGCGCGATCAAGCTGCACAACTACCCGCGCTTCCTGCAGGAGCTCCGGCGCCCCGACGGCACGCAACTGGATCTCGCCGCGATCGACGTGCTCCGCGTCCGCGAGCGCGGCGTGCCCCGTTACAACGACTTCCGCGAACTCTTCCATCGCGGCCGCGTCAGCTCGTTCGCCGAGCTGACCGACAATGCCGAATGGGCCGAGGAGCTCGAGCGCGTGTACGGCCATGTCGATCGCGTCGACCTCATGGTCGGCCTGTACGCCGAGCCGCTCCCGGCCGGGTTCGGCTTCAGCGACACGGCCTTCCGTGTCTTCGTGCTCATGGCTTCCCGCCGCCTGAAGAGCGACCGCTTCTTCACCAGCGACTACCGGCCTGGGGTGTACAGCCCGGCCGGCTTTCGCTGGGTCAAGGAGACGACGATGAAGGACGTCCTCCTGCGCCACTACCCGGAGCTCGAGCCGGGGCTCCGCGGAGTCGAGAACGCCTTCGCGCCCTGGAACGCCGTAACGTGAAGGAGCTCGCAGAAGGCGTCTGGAGCCTCGGCTCGACGAAGGGCGGGCACGTGCGCGCGTTCCTCCTCGACGACGGGCACGAGCTCACGCTCGTCGACACGCTCTTCGAGCCGGACGGGCGAGGCGTCCTCGAGGGTCTTCGCTCGATCGGCCGGCGAGCGGCGGATCTGCGCCACATCATCATCACGCACGGACACCGCTCGCACCTGGGTGGAGCTGCCGCATTGAAACGCGCGAGCGGCGCGACGGTGCACACACACGAATGGGAAGCCGACATCGTGACCGGCGACAGGCGCGCCCAGTCCGTCACGCTCCTGCCGCGGCAGTCGCTTCGCCTCCTGCCGTTCCAGATCGGCCTGCGCCTGAACCGGCCGCGCCACGAGCCGTGCCCCGTCGATCAGGCGGTGGGCGAGGACGACGAGATCGGCCCGCTCCGCGTCATGCACGCACCCGGCCATTCGCCGGGCCACCTCGCGTTCCACTGGCCCGAGCGC
>JACCXC010000013.1 GCA_013697275.1 Actinomycetota bacterium
CGCCGCCTCGTCGCCGCGCTCGAGGAGGCCGCCGGAGTCCCTGCCGTCCTGCGCGCAGTCGAGGCAGCGCACCGGCGGCGCGGCGCTCTGGAGACCGGCTGGCCGTTCGTCCGCTGGGTGCGCCGCCTGCGTCCCGACCCGTTACGGCGCCTCCGCCTGCCCGAGGCGCCCCGTCCGGCGGTGCGCACGTCGCTCCCGCCGCCAACCGACGTCCAGACCGCCCAAGTTGCGACCGCCTCCCGTCGGCTCGCCGACCGCGCCGCCGAGGGCCTTCAGGAGCCGTGGCCCAGGCTTTTCCGCGACGCGGCCACCGCGCGCGAGGGCGAGGTCGCGGACCGGCTCGACCGGGCGGTCTCGGGTGCCGACCTCCACGTCTCGCGGCCGCGCTGGTGGAGCGTCGCGTCCCTTCTGCAGAAGGCGCTCGCGCTCGCAGTCCTGGCTGGCGGCCTCTGGCTGCTCGTCCTCGCGGTGCTCGGCTACCTCCGCGTGGACGAGGTCGTACCGCTCCCGGAGGTCTACGACGTCCCGATCCCGACCTGGCTCTTCGCCGGCGGCGCGCTCGCCGGGATCGTCCTCGCATTCCTCGCGCGCCTGGCGAACGGGGCCGGCGCACGACGGCGTGCCCGCGCGGCCGCCCGCTCGCTCCGAGCCCGGGTCGAGGAAGTCGGCCTTGAGCTCGTCGTCGCCCCGGTGGAGGCCGAGCTGGACACCGAGCGGCGGCTGTGCGACGTGGTAGCGAGCGCCCGCCGCACCGGGAGTCGCCGATGAGGCGTGACACGGTCGGCCTCCTCGGCCGGATCCTCCCGCTCGCAGTCGCGGTGAGCCGCGGGGTGCGCACGCTGGGGCTCGTCGGGCTCGCGGCAGCAGCGGCGATCGTGATCATCGTCCTCGTCCGCTGGACCCCCAGCGACGTCGGGGAATGGGCCGGCCTCGCCCTTCTCTTCGTCCTGCTCGCCCTTCCGCCGGCTCTCCTGCTCGCATTCTCGTTCGTCCTCGGCGAGGTGGTCGAGCTGCCCGACAAGCTGCGCAGCTACCCGGGCACGATGCGCGACCACGCCGATGAGCTCCGCGCGATCGCGCAAGACGCGCAAGCCCGCGAGCGGCCGGCCTGGCGGCGCCTACCGGGGAGCACCTGGCGGCTCGCAACGCTCGTGCGCTCGGCCCCAGACCTGCTCGCGCCACACGCGCCGCTCGTTCCGCTCCTGAACGTGCCGTTCCTCCTCGCGACGCTCGTCGCAGCGCTCCTTGTGCCGGTCCTCGTCGTCGCCGCGCTCGTGATGCTCCTGGCGGCCGCCGCGGCGTCGTAGTTCCATCGAACGGCGAAGTTCCAGACACGGCGAGACGGGATAGCCCAGCTCGCCTACGAATCGGGCCGAGGGAGGTCACGCGAACCCTCTCGACGTAGCGGTGGCGGAGGTCGACGGAGTCCTCGACGAGATGGAGCGCGACGGGTGGATCACCAGATCGAACGCGTGGTTCGGGAACGACCCAGAGACAGGGGTGACCGTCATCACGCTCACGTCGGCCGGCAAGCACGAGGCCGAACGACGCCAGGTCCGGTCAGGCGCGCTCGGCGAGCCGATCGTGTTGACTCGCGATGAGCTCATAGAAGAGCTTCGGCGCTTCGGCTTGACTGACGAGCAGGCAGCGCTCAACCCGCACTTGCGCGCTGACCGCTACCACTTCTGGCCGTCGATTTCCGCCTGGTCGCAGATCACCGACTGAAAACCTGCGAGGCGGCATTTTTGCGCCGCGCCCTGGGAAAGGGTCAGGGAAATAGCCTCAAGAAACGCGAGCAGCTTGACCACCCGCGTTAAGTGCGAGATAAGACGATCTTCAGAGTTGTCGCCTGAGAGGAGTGACATGGCAGGGCTCGAGGTCAAAAGTCTGGATTCGCCCGACGAGACGAGGCCGTTCGTGGACAAAGGGCAGGCCGATGTCGTCAACATCGGCGGCGGCGCGGTTATGCGGGGGACGTTCGAGCCGGGGTGGCGCTGGTCGGAGCACGTCAAACCGCTCGCCCAGACGGAGAGCTGCCAGTCTCCGCATTTCATGTACATGTTGTCGGGTCGGATGGGCGTCGCCATGAACGACGGAACTGAGGGCGAGGCCGGCCCCGGCGACATCGCTCGCATCGAACCAGGGCACGACGCATGGGTCATCGGCGACGAGCCAGTCGTCGTGGTCGACTTCGGGATATCACCGGCATACGCGAAGCAGCAGTAGCCGCTAGCTACAAGATCGTTGCGTTGCCGCGTCGGGAGTTGCACGAGCGGCAGGCGACGCGGAGCGGACCACCTCGGCCCCCACGCGAGACGGGCACGACGTGGTCGGCGGTGAGCGGGTTCGAGGGTGAGCCGGGGTGGCCGCAGATCGAGCACCAGGGCTGCGACCGAATCGTCGCCTTCGCTCGCTTCTGATGGTCTGACCCGTAGCCGCGCTCGGTCGTCGTGCCGCGTCGTGCATCGCGCTTGGCCTCGCAGCGCGAGCAACGGCTGCCGGAGCGCGTGAGCTCGCCGCAGTCGAGACACGGCCGGTTCACGGAGAGGTTCCGATCGGAGTAGGGTCAGCCGAACGGCGTCGTAAGAAGGAGGTACCCATGCACGCAGTCGTCGCTAGGAGCACGATCAATGACTTCGAGCGGGGGAGGCAGTACCTACGGGAGAAGGGCATACCAAGCATCTCCCAGGCGCCCGGCTTCGTCGCCGCGCAGTGGGTACGGCTTGACGAGAAGACGGGCACGTCGATGCTCACCTTCGAGTCCGAAGAGGCGGCAAACGCCGCCGCAGAGATGCTGAGGACGAATCCGCCGGCGGGCGACGCGGTCACGATCAATAGCATCGAGGTCGGCGAAGTCGTCGAGCGTGTCTGATACGTAAGTCGCGACTACAGCCACGCGAGTAGCTCCAGCGGCTCGGGCTTGAACGCCTGCCGCTCGACCGCCATCGCGAGCGCGACCACGGCGTCGATCTTCGAGGAGCGGTCCGGCTAGGCAGCTCGACCTCGGAACGGCGCCGCTCAGCGAACTCCGCGAGAGGTTCGGCGCTTGAACGCCCGCCTCCTCACCGCCCGCGAGCTCGGCGAGTACCTCGGCCTCAGCTCGGCGAGCGTCCTGCGCCGCTGGCGTGCCGGTGAGATCCCCGGATTCGCGCTCTCGTCCAACGTCGTCCGCTTCGACCAAGCCGAGATCGACCACTGGCTCGCAAGCCGTCGCCGGAGTCCGATACTCCGAACCGGCCTCTTCATCCCGTCGACTGAAGGAGATCCGAATGCCCGCCGAACAACGAGGCTCCGCCTACCGCACGAGGACCGGATGGGGTGTGCGCTGGTATGAGGAGAACGGCCGACGCCGCTTCCGGAGCGGCTTCGGGTCGAAGACCGCTGCGATTGCCTACTTCCGCCAAGAGGTCGCCCCCCCCTTGGGCTCGGGACTCGACCTGATCTGACCCTCACCGAGTTCGTGGACCGCTTCCTCGCCGCCCACGCCGCCGAGGTGGATCCGCGCACGATCCGGACGCTTCGCGAGCGGCTTGTCCGCCCGCTGGCCGAGTTCGGCGATCGCTCGCTCGACGATCTCGGCCGAAGCGTCGCGGACATCGCCGCCTGGCAGGCGATGCTCCCCCACGGCCACCGACCCAAGATCCTGGGCGCCTTATCTCAGGTGCTCGAGCGCGCCGTCGCCTGGAAGCTGATCCCCGAGAACCCCGTCCGACTCGCCGCACCGGGAAGCGGCGGGTCGCCCGTCGCCCGGAGATCGAGCCGTTCACGCGTGTGGAGATCGACCGAATCACGGTTGAGCTCGGGCCTCTGTACGGGCCGATGATCGTGTTCGCTTCCGAGACTGGTCTACGGCCCGGAGAGCTGGCCGCGCTCGAGCAGCGGGACATCGACCGAGACGCCGGGGTCGTCTACGTCCGCCGCGTGGTTGCGGGTGGGCGAGTCAAGGAGCCGAAGACGGAAAGGAGCCGCCGCCGGGTGCCTCTCACTAGTCGCGCAACCACCGCCCTCGACGCGCTCCCTCGCCGGCTGGATACGAGGCTCGTCTTCCCATCGCCGCGTGGTGGCCCGCTCGACATGCAACAACTTCGCTCGGAGGGACTGGCATCCCGCCCTCGGC
>JACCXC010000033.1 GCA_013697275.1 Actinomycetota bacterium
GCCGGGTAGTCCTCCTCCGGGACGCCGTGCACGGTCACGAGCGCTCCGACACGCCGCCTCCTCCTCACGGCGAGGGAGGCAGCGATCGCCATGCCCGGGTTATGGCAGTGGACGATCGTGGGCCGCCAGCGGCCCACGCTCCGGTCGAGACTCCAGGCCGCCCGCGGGATCCGCCACGGCCGGCGGCGCAGGAGCGGCAGGGGGAAGAGCGGCGCATCGAGCTCGCTTGCGAGCCGGCCGCTCGCCGCGGCGACCGCGACGTCGTGCCCTTGAGCGCGCGCGCGGCGGACGAGCGAGAGAACCGTTCCCTCGGCGCCTCCGATCTCGAGCTCCTGGATCACCTGGAGGATGCGCACAGACCCTCGTACAGCGTGAGCATCCGCCGTCCTGCCTCGTCGGCGTCGTACACGGTCCGGGCCCGCTCGGCCCCTGCGCAGCCGAGGCGGCGCCGCTCCTCCTCGTTGGTGGCCAGCCGGTCGAGCGCGGAGGCGAGGGCCGCCGAATCGTCCGGCTCGACGAGCAGCCCGGTCCGGCCGTCCTCCACCATCTCCGGAATGCCGCCGACCCGCGTCGCGACGACCGGCAGGGCGGCTGCCAGCGCCTCGAGGAGCGAGATGGGGAAGTTCTCCGCGCGCGAGGGCAAGACGAAGACGTCCAGATCCTCCAGGCGGTCGCGCACGTCGTCGACCGCGCCGTGAAAACGGGCGTCGAGGCCGAGCTCGCGCGCCTGCCGCTCGAGCTCGGCGCGGCTCGAGCCGTCGCCGTACACCTCCAGGCGCATCGGGCGCCCGGCACGCCCGAGCGCCGCGAGGAGCGTGTCGAGGCCCTTCCAGTACTCGAGGTTCGCGGCGGTGCCCACCACGAGCGGCGTCCGCGCGGGCCCCGGATCGGCGCGGCGCTGGTCGATTGCGTTCGGGAGGACGTGGATCCGCCCCGCCGGAATTCCGTGACGCGCGAGGAAGGCCGCCATTGCGCGCGAGGGACAGACTACGGCGCCGAGCCTCGCGAGGGCGGCCTCGATCCGCAGGTAGCCGTGCAGGAGCCAGAGCCGTCGCGCCCGGGACGTCCCCGGCGCCGAGCGGAGCCCCGGGCGGCCGAGCTTGACCGCGATCTCCTCGGGTAGCCCGTGGTAGGTGTGCACGACCGACGCGCCGCGCGCCCGCCCCGTCGTCCGGGCCAGGAGCCCTGCCCTCCGGTCGTGGGTGTGCACGATGTCCGCAGCGCGCAGGGCCGGCCAGAAGCGCCGCAGGGCGGCAACGTCCAGCTTGTGCCGGGCGGGCGTGACGTGGGTCTCGAGACCGAGCGCCGCGAAGGCCGCGGCCACGGCCGAGTCGCCGCAGACGACTCGAACGTCGGCGCCCGCACGGGCGACGGCAGGCGCGAGCAGGAGCAGGTGGGACACGGGCCCGCCCCTCGAGAGAGTGGAGACGTAGACGACTTTCACCGCCCGGCGTCCCGAGCGAGCGCGTCGCTCAGCGGCCGTCGCCCTCGACGAGATCTCCGAAGGCCTCGCGCACGAAGGCGTTGTACGCGGCCGGAAGGAAGCCGTCGGAGTCCGCGGCGGTGCGTAGGTAGCCGAGGAGGCGGCGCCATTCCGCGACGCGGTCGGGATGCTCGCCGGCACGCTCGGCGACGAGCCGCTCGAGCTCGCGGAGGGCCCAGCCTCGCCGGGCGGGGCCGCCGCTCGCCTCGAGCTCCTTCCGCACGACCTCGGCCTCCCGGGCGGCGAGCTCCTCGGAACGGCTGTCGAGGATCTGCTGCTCCTCCCGCAGGGCCCGCACCTGGGCCGCGACCCGGCGCTCGCGCTGCTCGACCAGGCGCTCGCGCATGTCGAGATCATAGTCCGTGTCGTCCGCGGCTCCCGGCTGCGGCGGGGTCCCCTCACCCGCATCGCCGAGGCGCGGGCCGCGCACCAGGAGCGGCGTGAGCGGCCGCTCGCCCCCGACCTTGCCCTCGGCCCAGAGCGCCGTGCCCAGCGCGCCGAGCAGCCAGAAGGGCGCGTAGTACTGCTCGGAGAGCGTCATGGCAGAGAAGATCGCGACGACGAAGGAGAGCCGGACGGCAGACGCGAACCCGGGCAGGCCGTTCTCCCAGCGGCGGGCGAGGGTCATCCGGATGAACACCTGGACGAGGTAGGCGAGGAAGAGGACGAGCGCGGGGATGCCGAGCTCGGCCGCCACGTCCAGGTACGCGTTGTGGACGACGCCGAGCGCCTCGGCACCGGGCGGGATCCCTGCCACCTCGCCGTAGTGCGCTCGGAAGTTCCCTGGCCCGACCCCGAGGAACGGGCGCTCCGAGGCGAGCTCGACCGCCGCGTCCCACGCCTCGAGGCGCGTCTCCACGTTGTAGGACGCGACCTTGGACTTCGCCTGGATGCCCTCCTCCACGCGCTCTGCGTTCGTCTGCAGAAACGCCATCGTCGCCACGAGCGTGACGAGCCCGCCGACCAGCACGATCTGGACGCGCCGGCGCTCTGTCGCGAGCAGGAAGAGCGTCGCCGCCGCGAGCCCGACGAGGGCTCCGCGGGAGTACGTCAGGAGGATCGAGAGGGCGATGACCCCGATCAGCGCAGCGACGACCGGCCGGAGGATCCACCGCTCCCTCATCAGCCAGATCGTGAGCGGCAGCGTCGTCGCGAGCGTGAACGCGAGATCGTTCGGGTCGCCGTACGGCAGGGTGGCCTGGTATGACGCCTCGTCCAGAAAGGCCCGCATCGCGATCACTCCCGCGATCGCCGAGGAGATGGAGAGAACCCAGGCGAGCCGGCGTTGGAGCGTGTAGTCGCCGATCAGCTGGCTGACCACGACGTAGAGGGCGACGAAGCTCGCATAGCGGACGGTGGTGCTGAGCGCGGGCTCGAACTCCCTCGCCTGCAGGGTCGAGAGGAGTGCGAGGGCGAGGATCAGGAAGACGATCACGTGCGTGCGGTCGAAGCGGAGCTTGCGGTGGGAGATGACGGCGTAGATGGCGAAGCTCGCGAAGCAGAGCGCGCCGGTCACCTTGGTCACCGTGATGAGCGGGTTGGCGCTGATCGAGACGGCCGCCTCGAGCGGTGTGGCGGCGACCAGAAGCAGAAGCGCGACGTCAACGCGAAGCGCGCAGACGGCGACGACGAGGGCCACGACGACGGCTAGCACGACCCTGGAGGGGTCGACCGCGGCGACGAGCCCAATCGGCGTCGCGACGAGGAGGAGCGCGAGCGCGAGGCCGGCGGCGAGGCCCACGGCGCGGCCGCGTCCGGGCTCTCCCAGGCGCAGGGGCCAGGTGCTCACGGCCGGCCTACCACCTCGCCGGGCCCTGCGTCGCCGCCAGAGGCTCGAGCATCAGCTCTAGGTGTAGTAGCCCTTGGGGCGGAACTTCGAGTTGTTGAGGACCACGGCCGTCGGGGCGACGGAGATCAAATTCAGCCGTTCGATCGCCTTGCGAACCTGGCGGCGCGTCACGGACTCCGCGCTCGCCACGATCACGGTCGACTCGGCGAAACTCGCAATGATCCTGGCGTCGTTCACCGGGATGAGCGGCGTCGAGTCGATCACGATCACCTCATAGAGCTCCTCCATCCGCCGGAGCACGCTCGGGAACTCCGTTTGTAGGAGCTCTCCCGGATCGTCCATTCGCTTACCGCCGGTGAGAAGGTCGAGCATCTCGAGCGAGGTCGGCTTGACGGCCTCCTCGAGCGGGGCGCCCTGGAGAACATCGATCAGGCCCGGCTCGCGCTCGACTCCGAGGAGCTCGGCGATCCTGCCGCGGCGGAGGTCACCGTCGACTAGCAGCGTGCGCGAGCCCGCGCGCGCAAGCGAGACGGCGAGACCGAACGAGACGGTCGTCTTGCCGTGCCTTCCCTCGGGGCTCGTGACGAGGATCGACTTCAGGTCCCCGTTCGAGAAGCGGAGGTTCGTGCGCAGGTCGCGCAGAGATTCGTACACGGGCCGGTACGAGGCGTCGGTGGTCAGCACCTCGGGCTTCTTCAACCTGCGCACCGCGGGCTCGGCCGGGATCTCGGCGTAGCAGGGGACTCCGGCGAGATTCGCGAGGTCGTCGGAGGTCTCGACCTTGTTCGTCAGGTTCTCGCGCACCAGCGCGGCGCCCATGCCGAGGGCGGTTCCGAGGAGCACGGCGACGGCGATCGAGAGCGAGTAGCGGGGAAACACGGGCTCGCTCGCCGCTTGAGGTTGGTCGAGCAGCAGCACCTCGAGGGAGGGGACGCCGATTCCCCCCTGTTCGACGCGCTCGATCAGCGTCTCGCTGACTACCCGCGCCGAGTCGCGGGCGTGCTCGGGATCCGGATCGCGCGCCCGGATCGTGATGATCGGCGTGTCCTTGAAGGTCTGCACGCTGATCGTGCCGACCGGGCGGCCGAGCTTCTCGCTCGCCAGGGCGTGTGTCGTCCTGTTCGTCGCGGCGTTCGAGTAGATGGGAATGATCGCATCGAGGGCGTAGAAGAAGCTGAAGTCGTCGTCGTCGCCCTCCGGCCGGAGGACGAGCGTCGCCGTCGACTCGTAGATGGGCGTGACCAGACGCAGCGCCCCGATCGCGGCGCCGACAACGAGCAGCGCCACCGCAAGCACGATCAGCTTGCGGCGCCACAGGACATCGATGAGTTCGCGGAGCTCCAAGTTCCCCCTTGCCGGGTGACATCGGCCCGGGCCGTCTGGAAGTAAAGCAGTACGCGGCGAAGCCCAGCTTTCCTCGCCTTCGCGCGAGGCGGCGCAGGAGCAGGCGATGGGTCGGTGTTCCCCAGAAGGGGGATTTTCCCCCTTGATGCCTCGAAGGAGTGAACCGCGGCGGGACCGGCTCTCCGACGTGAACCCCACAACCCGAGACGGCCGAGGAAGGGCCGCCTCGAGACCGCTTCGCCCGCCCGATGCCCAAACAGACACTGGCGGCGCTCGCCGCCGCACTCAGCCTCGTTGCCCCGACCGTCGCCCAAGCCGGACCGGCCTCCTTCGCGCGCGTCGCGATCGGAAACGATGCAGCGTTTACCGACGTCGCCCGCACGGCACGCTTGCACGAGTTCGTCATCCTCCAGTCGTGGCGCGCCGACATCGCTCGGGCGCTCAAGGCCGCGAATCCGAATGTGAAGGTGCTCGTCTACAAGAACCTTTCCTTCACCGCGTGCGGCGATGTCTTCACGGGGGCGCAGTACGTGCCGCAAGGCGTCCGCTGCGAGACCG
>JACCXC010000156.1 GCA_013697275.1 Actinomycetota bacterium
CCGAGCGAGCGCGCGACCGGGGAGCGAAGTCCGTCGGCGGCGACGACGAAGCGCGCCCGCAGGGTCCGCCCGTTGCGCAGACGGACTCCGCTCACGAAGCCTCGCTCGACGAGCGCGCCGACGACCCCTGTGCGCTCATGCACGCGGGCGCCGGCCTTACGAGCGCGGTCGAGGAGGAGTGCGTCGAGGGTCGGCCGCGGGATGCCGAGGCCGCGCTGCCCGTCGCGGTAGCGAACTGTGAACGCAGAGCGCTCGCTGACGATTCTCATCCCGAGCTGCCACGCGCCATGCGCGCCCACGAGGTCGAGCATCCCGAGTTGCGCAAGCCCGTCGACCGCGCCCGGGGAGAGAAACTCGGCGCACGCCTTCTCGCGGGGAAATGCGGCCCGGTCGAGGACGAGCACGTCGAAGCCGGCGCCTGAGAGCCGAGCGGCCGTGGCCGCGCCGGCCGGCCCGCCACCGACGACGATCACCTCGGCGTCGGTCACACAGCCTCCGCCGCGATCGCGACTCTGTAGCCGAGCACGCCGCGAACGTTCCGCGGCCGCAGACCTGCGGCGTCGACGAGGTCGAGGAGCTCCCGCCGCGTGTACGCGCGCCGGACCGACAGGACGGCGTCGTGGCGCGTGATCGGGTTCCGTGTCATGAGCCGCGCAACTGCGTGCGCTCCGAGGAGCCCGAGCGGCCCGCGAACGAGGTCGTTGACGACGACGCCCTTCCGCGCCACACGCCCTAGCTCTCGCAGCGCGCGAAGCGCTTCCTCGGGCTCGAAGTGATGAAGAACGAGCGAGCACGCGGCGACGTCGACGCTCTGATCGGGGAGGTCGAGAGCAAGTAGGTCGTCCACGCGCACCTCGATCTCCTCGCCGAAGCGTTCCCGCGCGAGCCCGGCGATAGCCGCGCTCGCATCGACGGCGAGAACGCGAGCGTCGAGCCCGCGTGCGCGGGCCCAACGGGCAAGCGCGACTGCCATGTCTCCGCGGCCACAGCCGGCGTCGAGGAAGGTGACCGCCCCACCCGCGGACACGCTCCCGATCAGCTCGCGGACGGCTGCCACGGTCAGGTTCGTGCCGAGAAAGAGGCGATTGATCCGCCCGAGGTCGTCGAGCGCGCCGGCGACTAGGCGCGGATCGGCCCCCGGCGCGTCGAGCTGCTCGACAGCCCCGGCGACGCGTGGGGACGCCCAGGCCACGTTTTTCATCTTCCCCGCCCGGCGGGCGGCAATCGCTTCACGCTGCCTATTCGCGCCGGCGCGCCGACCGGATGCGGCCGCTAAGCAGCGAGTGCGAGCTCGGCGTCGTGGCCGAGCGACGTCGCGAGCTTGGCCAGCGCCTTGATCTCGAGCTGGCGAATCCGCTCACGCGTCAGGCCCAGCTCGGCGCCGATCGTCTCGAGGGGCTGCGGCTCGCCGTCCAGCCCGAACCTGAGCTCGACGATCCGCCGCTCCCGGTCGGGGAGGTCGAGCAGAGCGAGCCGCACCGCCTGACGGCGCAGGGCCTCCTCGGCCAGATCCCCGGGATCGTCGGCCGCCTCGTCGGCGAAGAGATCGCCGTACTCGCTGTCCGAGTCGGTCCCGACCTTCTGGTTCAAGGAGACTCGCGCTTCCGGGACTCCCTGCGCCTCGTCGACGTGCTTGAGCGAAAGGCCGGTCGCCGCGGCGAGCTCCTCATGCGTCGGAGGGCGGCCGAGCTCGACCTCGAGCTTCCGCGCCGCACGACCGATCGTCTGGCGCCGCTCGTGGACGTGCGTCGGGACCCGGATCGTCCGCGACTGCGCGGAGATCGAGCGTTGAACCGCCTGGCGGATCCACCACGTCGCGTAGGTCGAGAACTTGAAGCCCTTGCGCCAGTCGAACTTCTCGACCGCGCGGGTCAGGCCGATCGTGCCGTCTTGGATCAGGTCGAGGAACGGCACCCCGTTCCCGCGGTAGCGCTTGGCAATCGAGATCACGAGGCGCAGGTTCGAGTTGATCATGCGCTCCTTCGCCGCCGCATCGCCGCGTTCGATGCGCTTCGCGAGCGTGACCTCCTCCGCCGCGCCGAGCAGCGGATAGCGCCCGATCTCATGCAGGAAGAGTTGGAGCGAATCGGCCGAGCCGCGCACGGGGCCGGCCTCGAGCACCTGCTGGTCCGGCTCGGCTCTAATTTCGACCCCGCGCTCCTCGAGGGCTGCGGTCAGTTCAACGAGCGCGTCCTCGTCGAGATCGTTCGTCTCCGCCAGCGACTCGAGCGCGCGTGTGTCGACGAAGCCGTGCTCCTCGCATTCCTCGAGCAGCTCGGTGATTTCAGGCAACTGCAAGATCGTGGTGATGTGGAGCTCCTTTCGAAGAATCCGACGGCGCGCAGCCAGCCAGACGGTGAGGCTGGGCCTCCGACTCGTTCAAACGACCTTCCCCCACAGTCCATTCCCTAACATCGCCTGCCTATCTGCCATGATGCCGCCTCGTGGCGGCCGTCGAGATCCGGGCTCTCCACAAGCGGTTCGGGAAGGTCGAGGCGGTCAAGGATTTGAGCTTCGACGTCGAGGCCGGGCGCGTGACCGGCTTCCTGGGGCCGAACGGGGCCGGTAAGAGCACCACTCTGCGCGCGCTGCTCGGGCTCGTGCGCCCCACCAGCGGAACAGCCACGTTCGGCGGTCAGCGCTACGACGAGCTCGAGCACCCGAGCAGCCAGGTCGGCGCCGTGCTCGAGGACGCCTCGTTCCATCCGGGCCGCACCGGGCGGAATCATCTGCGCGTTCTCGCGGCCGCCGGCGAGCATCCCGTTTCACGCGTCGACGAGGTGCTCGACGCCGTCGGTCTGAACGACGCCGCCGATCGGCGCGTCAAGGGCTACTCGATGGGCATGCGCCAGCGCCTCGCGATCGCCGCCGCGTTGCTCGGCGACCCCGGGGTGCTCGTCCTCGACGAGCCGACCAACGGGCTCGACCCGCCCGGGATCAGCTGGATGCGCGGCATCCTGCGCGAGCAGGCGGCCCAGGGCCGCGCCGTTCTCGTCTCGAGCCACTTGCTCGCCGAGGTCGCGCAGTCCGTCGACGACGTGGTGATCATCGCAAAGGGTGAGCTCCGCGGCCGGGGGACGCTCGCTGAGGTTCTCGGCGGAGACGACGGCCCCGCGACAGAGGTCCGGTCGCGGGATCCGGAGAAGCTGGCGCACGCCCTCGAGAGCCGGGGCCTCCGCGTGGAGCGCGACGGCGACGTGTTGCTCGTTCCCGGCGCGACCCCCGAGCAGGTGGGCGAGATCGCCGCAGAGGAGCAGGTGGCCGTCCTCGGGCTCGCCCCGCGCATGCGCTCGCTCGAAGCGGCGTTCTTTGCGCTCACCGAGGAGACGACGTGAGTGCGCTCCTGCGGGCCGAGCTCCTGAAGCTGCGGACGACCCGGACGTTCATCGCACTGACCGCTGCGGCGCTCGGCCTCTCCCTCCTCCTGATCACGCTGATCGCCCTCTTGCAGGACGACTGGGTCGAGCAAGACGTCCGCGAGCTCTTCACCGGCGACTTCACGGGGCTCTTCATCCTCCTCCTCGGCGTCACCGGAATGGCCGGGGAGTGGCGCCACCGAACGATCACCAGCACCGTCCTCGCCGCCCCGAACCGCCTGCGCCTCCTCGCTGCCAAGACGATCGCGTATGCCGTCGCCGGCGCCGTGATCTCACTGCTCGTCACGCTGGCGATCATGGCCGTGGGGACCACGATCCTCTCCGTCCGCGACCTCCCGACGCTCGGGATCGCAGACCTGACCGACGGTCTCTGGCGCAACCTCGTCGTCTCTGCGTTCTTGGGCGCCTTCGGCGTCTGCATCGGCGGTCTCGTCCGCAGCCAGATCGCGGCCATCGTCGGGCTCCTGCTCCTCACGTTCGCGATCGAGCCGACCCTCCTCGCCGTCGCGCCGCACATCGGTCAGTTCGGCCCGACCTCGGGGGCTCCGAACGGCGTCCTGGAGCTCGAGGCATTCGGCGACGACACCGACATCCTCTCCCCGGCGGTAGCGCTGCTCGTCCTGCTCGGCTGGCTCGGGCTCGTCTTCGCCGGCGCCGCGACGCTCCTGCAGCGCCGCGACCTCGTGTAGCTAGCGCCGTTCCGGGTGCCGGGGAAGGCCGTCGTCCGGGATCGGCTCCCAGGCTGCCGCGTACGCGACGTACTGGCGGTAGCTCGGCCGGATGCCCGGGTCCGCGTCGAAGGCGCCGAGACGGACACCCTTCACGTCCGGATCGCCCGGGTGCTGGCTCCACAGCGCAGACCCGCACGCCGAGCAGTAGATCTTGGCGGACCCGTCCTCAGGCTCGTAGGCGCGCAGAAGCTCCTCGCCGGAAAGGAGGCGGAGCGACCCCGGCTCGATCGTCGCGGAGACCGAGGCCGCCGTTCCCGTCCGCCGCTGGCAACGCGTGCAGTGGCAATAGCCGGCGGAGACAGGGGGCGCCGTCACCTCGAACCGGACGCGGCCGCACAGGCATCCCCCTGCGAGCGGAAGCGACGTCACCGGGCCTTTCCGAGGGCCTCGTCAAGGGCCTCGAGGAGCAGATCTGCGTGCTCGCGCCGGAAGACCATCGGTGGACGGATCTTGAGGACGCTCCCGCCCCGGCCGGTCAGCCCGATGAGCACGCCTCGGTCGCGCAGGACGTTGGCGACATCGCGCGCCGCGTCCGCCGACGTGAGCTCGACTCCGACGAGGAGCCCGCATCCGCGTACGTCTCGGATGAC
Source organism: Actinomycetota bacterium (assembly GCA_013697275.1). Taxonomy (GTDB): domain Bacteria; phylum Actinomycetota; class Thermoleophilia; order Gaiellales; family Gaiellaceae; genus JACCXC01. The sequence continues at coordinate 4,699 of JACCXC010000156.1, forward strand.
ACGGTGACGGACCGCGAGCTCGTCCAGTTCGGCGCGCAAGTGCCGGCCCACCTGGGTGACATTCTCGAGCAGCCGCTCCTCGGCGATCACATCGAGGACGGCGAGCGCCGCCGCGCAGGCGACGGGGTTACCGCCGAACGTGCTGAAGAAGGGCGGGGCGCGGCGCGCGAACTCCTCTGCGATGTCCGCGCGGGTGACGAGCGCGGCGATCGGGTGCCCGTTCCCCATGGGCTTGCCGAGCGTGACGAAGTCGGGCTCGACGTCCCCCGTCTCGAAGCTCCACATGTGCGAGCCGAGACGCCCGAAGCCCGCCTGAACCTCGTCGGCGACGAAGAACGCACCCGCCGTGCGCGCGGCCGAGACGGCTCCGGCCAGATAGTCCGGCGCGTCCGCGAAGATCCCGCTGCTCGTGTGGGCGCTGTCGAGGAAAAGCGCGGCGGGACGGTGACCGCGAGCGTCCAGCGCTCCCACCGCGACAGCGACCGAGGACGCAACCTCGGTCTGCCCACCGGGCGGCTCGATCGTCTCGACGTAGTCCGGCCGGTGCTCGGCCACCCATTCGGACGGCGAGAGATCGGTCTGCACCGCCGTGACTCCGTGGTAGGCCCAGGCGGTCACGATCGCCCCACTTCCGCCGGTGACGGTCGTGGCGAAGCGCCACGCGAGGTCGTTCGCCTCGCTCCCCGAGTTGACGAAGAGGCAGGTGTCGAGGCCCGCAGGCATCGTCGCGATCAGCCGCTCGGCGAGCTCGAGCGCCGTCTCGTGGAGGTAGCGCGTGTTGGTGTTCAAGAACCGCGCCTGGGTGGCGAGGGCTGCAACCACGCGTGGGTGACAGTGGCCGACGGCCGCGACGTTGTTGTAGGCGTCGAGGTAGCGCCTCCCGTCCGCGCCGAAGAGCCAGACGCCCTCGCCGCGGACGAAGTGGAGCGGCCGTTCGTAGCTCAGAGGCATCATCGCCGGGCCGAAGAGCCGGCGGCGGCGCTCGAGGAGCTCCTCAACCCGCGGGTGCGAGCGCGGCCTGGCCTGGGGCGGCCATGCGAGGGCGGGCGCGGCGGCAGTCCGGAAGCGCCGGCGGACCTCCTCCGGGCCGAGGTCGTCGAAGAGCTCGAGCACCTGCCAGGTCCGCGGCACGAACGAGTTGATGTACTCGGCATTCTCTGGGAACTGCCGCACGCGCGAGGCCGCGATCAGGGCGCTGGCGAGCAGGCGCGCAGACACGGCGTCCGCCAGCAGCTCGACCTCTTCCTCCTCGAGCGGGGTGATCTCGCCGTAGCCACGGGCGAACGCCTCCACTCGCTCGAAGAGATGCGGCTCGAGGCAGAAGGAAGCAAGCGCGACAGCAGCGTCGCAGAGAACCGGCCCGTGGGTCGTGTCCCCGAAATCGACGATCGCGGTCACGTTGCCGTCGCCGCCGACCAGGACGTTGTCGTACGTGAGGTCGTTGTGGATCACTTGGGCTCGAAGCCGGGGCAAGGCGGGAAGGAGCCGTTCCTCGACCCGGTCGAGGGCGCGACGGGCTAGATCGGAGCGGGCCGAATCCTCGACGTCGTCGAGAAAGGGGCGCAGCCCGGCGGCCTGCTTCATGTCCCAGAGCAGCGTCCGCTCGGCCGCCGGGTGGAAGAAGCCGCGCAGGGCCTTGCTCACGCGGGCGACCGTAGCTCCGAAGACGCGAAGAGCCTCGGGCTCGAACGAGTCGGGCTCGGCGCACTCCCCGGGAAGGAAGTCGATCAGGTGGACGGCATGCTGGCGCCCATCGATCTCGACGACACCGTGAAGCGCATCCTCGCGCGTGCGGGTGAGCCGAGGAACGGGCAACTCGGGGTCGGTCGCGGCGACGTGCAGCATCGCCCGCGTTTGCATCTCGACCACATCCTCGAGCTCAGCGGAGTTGTAGACCTTGAGCACGAACGACCGGCCGCCGGAGTCGATCCGAAAGTTCGCATCGCGCTCGCTGTCGAGCGGCGCGGCGGGGCCTTCGACGGCAAAGACGCGCGCCGCGAGCTCCGCCGCATCGACGGGCGTCAACGCCGGCGGCGGCTCCACCAGGGGACTCGGAGCACCGACGGCATCAGCGACCATTGAGCCGAGCTTATGCGCTTCGTGGCAGCGGCCGGCCGGCCCGATGATGGCGGAGCAGACGGCGTCAGCGGCGTTTCCCGTACACGAGCAGGTACTCGCGCGTGTGCGCGATCTCGTCGTTTTCCCGGTAGTTCGTCTCGAAGAACTCGACCCAGTCGCGATGGAGCTCCTCGCGGCGCTCGCCGAGTGAGTCGGCCAACACCTTCGTGGGCCCGTAGCTCGTCGAGAAGAGCTCCCAGTACGCCTCCCCCGAGGGGACGCGCAGCGTCGAAACGTGCTCCTCGATCGTGAGGTCGAACGAGTCGCCGAGAAGCTCGCGCACCCGCTGCTCGTCGCCCCAGTCGAACGGACTGCTCGGCGGCGGAGCCGGCTGGTACGGCGCCATCAGCTTGAACACCTTCGCCATGCCGCCCGTGGGCGTCCAGTTGGCGAGCGCGATCCGACCTCCAGGCGCGGTGACGCGCGCGAGCTCGCCCGCCGCAGCCTCGTGATCGGGGGCGAACATGATCCCGCAGGTCGACGAGACCTTGTCGAAGCTCGCGTCGTCGAGCGCCAGCTGCTCGGCGTCGCCGACCAGGTACTCGATCTCGAGCCCCAGCTCTGCCGCGCGCTCCTTCGCGGTCTCTATCAGACCAGGCGCGAGGTCGAGCCCGGTCACGCGCGCGCCGGCGGCAGCAGCACGCTCGGCTGCGGCGCCCGTGCCACACGCAAGGTCGAGCCAGCGCTCGCCCGACTCCGGCGCCAACCGCTCGACCACGAGCTCGTGGATGTCCGCGATCGTCTCGGTGATCCGCTGGTAGTTCCCCTTGCCCCACATCACGCTCTGACGCTGCTTCAGCTCCTCGTACGGCATGGCCGTCTCCTTTCACTCGGTTTCGGCGGCGGGTCCGCAGCATTCTTATCATCCCGCCATGGTTCCAGAGGCGCCGCTCGAGCAGACCGGGTCCGGGCTCGCGCCCGTCGGCGAGGGCTGGTTCGTCCTGAACGCGCGTGAGGCGCGCTGGCGGCACCGCGAGGGGCGAGGGGACAGCCTGCCGTTCACGGGTTTCACTGACTTCGAGGCCGAGACGTACTTCCCGCAGGTGGGGATCGGCCTGTTCGTCCTCGGGCCGGGGGAGCCGATCGGGATGTACCACTGGGAAGCTGACCAGGAGGACTTCCTCGTGCTCTCCGGCGAGGCACTCCTGCTCGTCGAGGGCGAGGAACGGACGTTAGGGCAGTGGGACTTCGTGCACTGTCCCCCCGAGACTAAGCACATGATCGTCGGAGCCGGAGACGGCCCCTGCACCGTCCTCGCGATCGGCGCGCGCGAGCACATGGCCACTCCGGAATGGGGCGCCTACACGGTCGACGAGGTCGCGCTACGGCACGGGGTAGGCGTCGAGGAGGAAACGAGTGACGCAGAGGTCGCGTACGCCAGCTATCCGCAGCCGGAGCCAACGCGATACCGCGACGGCTGGCTTTCCGAATAGCTAGACGACGGTTGGCCGCTGCGCTGTCCCTTTACCGTCGGATTCGCGTCGGATGATGGGCGCACCTTGGATCGAACGGCGCCGTCGGCTCGCCGAGGGACCTCCCGGGTGGCGCGTGAGGTCGAGTACCTCGACCGATGGCTAACCGCGTCGACATTCGCAACATCGCGATCGTCGCGCACGTCGATCACGGCAAGACGACGCTCGTCGACGCGATGCTCTGGCAGTCGGGCTCGTTCCGAGAGAACCAGGAGGTCGCCGAGCGCGTGCTCGACTCGATGGACCTCGAGCGCGAGAAGGGCATCACGATCCTGGCAAGGAACACGGCTGTCAGGCACGGAGGCGTCAAGATCAACATCGTCGACACGCCCGGTCACGCGGACTTCGGCGGCGAGGTCGAGCGGGGCCTAGCCATGGTCGACGGCGTCCTCTTGCTGGTGGACGCAAGTGAGGGCCCGCTGCCGCAGACGCGGTTCGTGCTGCGCAAGGCTCTCGAAGCGAGGCTGCCGGTGATCCTCGTCGTCAACAAAGTCGACCGCCCCGACGCGCGGATCGCCGAGGTCGTCGACGAGGTGTACGAGCTCTTCCTCGACCTCGACGCAGGCGAGGACCAGATCGAGTTCCCGATCGTCTACTGCAATGCGCGCGCCGGGCATGCCGGCCTCGCGCCTGACGGGCTTGCGACCGACCTCGAACCGCTTTTTCAAACGCTGCTCGAGCGGATACCAGCCCCCGAGTACGAGGATGACCATCCGCTGCAGGCGCACGTGACGAACCTAGACGCATCGCCGTACGTCGGCCGACTCGCCCTCTGTCGTGTTCACCACGGAACGATCCGCAAGGGTCAGCAGGTGGCGTGGTGTCGCGCCGGCGGCGAGGTCGAGCGGGCGAAGGTGACCGAGCTCTTCGTGACCGAGGCGCTCGACCGGGTCGAGGCCGCCGAAGCCGGACCCGGCGAGTTGATCGCGGTCGCCGGCATCGGGGACGTGACGATCGGCGAGACGCTGGCCGACCCGGAGGATCCACGGCCGCTCCCTGTGATCGGCATCGACGAGCCGAGCCTCGCGCTGACGATCGGCATCAACACGTCTCCCCTCGCCGGCCGCGAGGGCGACAAGTTGACGGCCACGGCGATCAAGGGCCGACTCGACCAAGAGCTTGTCGGCAACGTGTCGCTGCGAGTGCGTCCGACCGAGCGGCCCGATGTCTGGGAGGTGCAGGGCCGTGGTGAGCTGCAGCTTGCCGTGCTCGTCGAACTGATGCGGCGCGAGGGCTTCGAGCTGACGGTCGGCAAGCCGCAGGTGGTCACGCGCGAGGTCGACGGGAGGGTGCACGAGCCGGTGGAACGGCTCGCCATCGACGTCCCGGAGGAGTACGTCGGCGTGGTCACGCAGCTGCTCGCTCTGCGCAAAGGCCGCCTCGAGCAGATGGTCAACCACGGCACCGGCTGGGCGCGGATGGACTACCGCGTGCCGGCGCGCGGGCTGATCGGCTTCCGGACGGAGTTCCTGACCGAGACGCGTGGCACCGGAATCCTCCACCACATCTTCGACGGCTACGAGCCCTGGCACGGCGAGCTGCGCCCGCGTCCGACCGGCAGCCTGGTTGCCGATCGTCGCGGGGCCGCGACGACGTTCGCGTTGCTGAACCTCCAAGAGCGTGGCCAGCTGTTCATCGGCCCCGGTCTCGAGGTCTACGAAGGCATGATCGTCGGAGAGAACGCGCGCGCCGAAGATCTCGACGTCAACCCGACCAAGGAAAAGAAGCTGACGAACATCCGCTCGTCGACCGCCGACGAGCTCGTGCGCCTGGTGCCACCTCGCCCGCTCTCACTCGAGCAGGCACTCGAGCTAATCCGTGACGACGAAGAGGTCGAGGTGACGCCGAACCACATTCGCCTGCGAAAAGCGGAGCTCTCGGCACAGAGACGGCAGACCAGCGCCTCCCGCGCGAAGCGCCGAATCGCCGCTGTCTGATGCGAGCAATCAAGCAGCTGCCGCCGCGCGGCTTTCCCCGGCGCGGCTCACTATGCAACTCGGAAAAAGAGATCCGACGCGAATCGCATGGCCTCGCGGAGCGAGGGCGGGATTCGCGTCGGTTGATGGAGGCGGCGGGAATCGAACCCGCGTCCGCGGACGCACCGGTCAGAGCCTCCACAAGCTTCTCCTGCGATTCAGATTCGCCCGCCGGCCGGCTCGCAGGCGGCCAATCGACGGGCTAGCCCTCCTTCGGTGTCCCACCTCGGGCGAGTGGCTCTCCCTCGGCGGTAAGCCCGTTTCTGACGCCGCGTATCCGACCCACGGGCCGAGGCCGGTGCGACGCGCTGGCCTAACTCAGTTAGGCAGCGAGTGCGAGTTCACGATCCGCACTTACATGTTCCCGGTTGATTAACGAGGCCGACCGGGGACCTCGGCTTGCAGCTCTGCCGGAGTACCGACCACGTCGAAACCTGATCGCCCCCGTATGTTCTTTGCAGGCACATTGTAGCCGCGATGACGCCGAAGCTCGTACTCGTGGACGGCCGGAACGTCCAGCGCTCGCGCTGGCCGAACGTCTCGGACGAGGAGTTGGTGAGGCGGTGCCGCGCATGGGCGACCGAACACGAGACGGAAGCGGAGGTCGTCTTCGACGGCCGTGCGCCTGAGGACGCGATCGGCACCGGGCGCGAGAGCGCCGACGATTGGATAGCACGCCGCGCGACCGAGCTCCATGTTGCCGGCACCCCTTACTGGCTCGTCACGTCCGACCGCGAGCTCCGCCGCCGCGCGGGCGAGCACGCGGAGAGAACGATCGGGGGCGGCGGGTTCCTCCGCGAGCTGGGCCTCGGCTAGCGCGAGCGATCCTTGAGCGCTCGCTCCATCTGGCGCTTCGCGTCCCGGTCGGCGAGGTCGCGCCGCTTGTCGCGCGTCTCCTTCCCCTTGGCCACAGCGAGCTCGACCTTCACCCGGCCGTCCTTGAAGTAGACCCGCGTGGGGATGAGGGTCAGCCCGCGCTCGCGCACCTTGCCCGTCAGCGAGTCGATCTCCTTGCGATGGAGGAGAAGCTTGCGATCGCGGTCCGGATCGTGGTTCGCGAGGTTGCCCTGCGCGTATGCGGGGATGTGCGCGCCGACCAGGTAGACCTCGTTGCCGCGCACGTCCCCGAACGCCCGGCCAAGCGTGAGCTGGCCCTGCCGCAGCGACTTCAGTTCCGTCCCCGTCAGCGCGATGCCGGCCTCGATCCGGTCGGACAGGTGGTAGTCGTGCCTCGCACGGCGGTTGTCCGCGATCAGCTTCGTCCCGGTTGGCCTGGCCACGGGCCGATTGTAGGGACGAGCTGCCCTACGCCCGGCGGCGGATCAGATCGTCGGCGCGGCGTTTCAGCGCGCTGGGCAGAACCCGGCCGAACGCGGAGCGCCGGCCCGCGACGACGCTGTATGCACGCTCGGCGGCCTCGGGGAAGCGATCGGCGGCCGCGGCGGCCGGCCTGCCTCCGGGCAGTCGACGGAAAAGCGGCGCGAACCCGGCGCCCGCCGAGCGCACCGTGCCGTCCTCCTCGACCAGGTGCCACGAGGCCTGACGGCGCTCCTCCGGCAACGCGTGCAGGAGCTCAGCCGCCTCCGGTTCCTGCAGCGCAACCGGCCGCAGACGGCTTCCGCGGTCCCATGAGAGGACAAGCGCCGTGGCGACGCAGCAGAAGCCGCACTCGGCGTCGTAGATGAGCGGTGTTCGGCTCAGGGGCCTTGCGCGCCCGCCCGCTCGCGCGGGTTCGGAAGCGGCGTGAGCAGCGGTTCCACCTTCTCGCGCAGCGCCTCGAAGCCCGGGGGGAGCGAGAGCCGCTCGCCGAGGCGCTCGGGGCTCTCGTCCGTGGCGAAGCCCGGTCCGAGGGTGGCGATCTCGAAGAGGACGCCACTCGGTTCACGGAAGTAGATGGAACGGAAGTAGAAGCGGTCGATCACCGGGGTCGGCGCGCCGCCGCCCCGCGCGACCCGTTCGCGCCACGCCTCGTGCTCGTCCATCCGGGCTGACCAGGCGACGTGGTGCACGGTCCCGGCTCCGCCGCGGCCACGCTCGGGGGGCGCCTCGTCGTAGGCGTAGGCCCCGCTCCGCTCATGGCCACGCGCTTCCCACTCGAGCGGCGCGGAGACAGCCGTGAACCCAAGCGTCGCGTCGAGGAACTGCCGGCTCGCGTCTGGTTGCCGCGAGTAGACGCGGACCCCGTCGAAGCCCTGCAGGGCCACCTCGGAGGGAACGTCGGGATGTAAGGCGAGGAGCGGCTTCTCATCGGTCTCCACCTGTGCAAGCTCGAGGTCGAGCCCCTCGGGGTCCTGAAAGCGAAGGCGGCCGTCGTCCCGCTCGGCCCCGACACCCGCGGCGCCGAGGCGCTCCTCCCAGAAGCCCAGCGCGTCCTCGGAACCGACGCGCCACGTGATGCGGTGCACCATCCCGGCCCCGGCCCGCCCGCGCGGGACGCCCGGGTACTCGAAGAACGTGATGTCGGAGCCGGCGCTCCCGTGCTCGTCCGCATAGAAGAGGTGGTAGACGGTCGGGTCGTCCTGGTTGACGGTCTTCTTGACCATCCGCAGGCCGAGAAGCCCGGCGTAGAACTCGACGTTCCGCGGGGCGTCGGCCGTTACGCACGTGACGTGGTGGATTCCCTCGAGCTTCATCGGCTCCTCTGGGGTGAACGTCGGCCTCTCGAGGAGCCTTCCCGCGCCTCCGCCAGTCGAAGCTCGACCTTGCCCTCGGTGCGGTCGATCGCCTCGACGCAGACCGAGACCGGATCGCCGAGCCGGAAGCGCCGGCCGGTACGGCGGCCGACCATCGCCGTCGCGAGCGGGTTCAGCTCGAAGTACTCGCCCGGGAGGTGGCGCGCGGGCACGTAGCCCTCGAAGACCCCGTCGAACCGGACGAAGATCCCCGAGCCGATCGCTCCGATCACCTCGCCGGAGAACTCGGCCTCCCACCCCTCGTCGAAAAGACGCCGCTCGAGATACCAGGCGAGGCAGAGCGCATCCGCCCGGTACTCGACCTGGGCGGCCTCCCGCTCCCGGACGGAGGTCCATTCGGCAAGCTCGGCGACGTCGGGAGGCGAGTGCTCGGCTAGCCCCAGCTCGGCGAGGAGAGCGCGGTGGCACACGAGGTCGGGATAGCGGCGGATGGGCGAAGTGAAGTGGCAGTAGGCGCGGCTCGAGAGCCCGGAGTGGCCGAGGTTTCGCGGGTCGTAGCGCGCCTGCTTGAGCGCCCGGAGGACAAGCGTTGGGAACGCGTCCTCCCCGCGTCCCGCCTGCGCCGCGTACTCGGCGATCCGAGCCGAGATCCGAGCGGCGAGGCGCCCCGCGTCGGACGGCGTCAGGTGCTCGGGAGCTGAGGGTGTCGGTACCTCGAGGTCGGCGAGCTTGGCGAGAAGGAGCTCCACCGCTTGCGGGTCAGGGCGCTCGTGCACTCGGAAGAGCGCCTCGCGCCGGTGGCCGGCCAGAAACGCTCCGACTACCTCGTTCGCCAGGATCATCAGCTCCTCGACGAGCATGTGCGCGAGCGGCTCGGCCTCGATCCAGGCACGTTCGACGCCGCCGGTGCCGTCGAAGGCAAACGACGTCTCGCCCTTCTCGATCCGGAGCGCGCCTCGGCGGTAGCGACGACGGCGGAGCTCCGCCGTCAGCCGCTCGCATCGCCGAAGGGCGTCGGCGATCTCGGGCCGCTCCTTCTCACGGCCCGCCAGCACGCGCTCGGCATGGCCGTACGTGAGGCGTTCGCGACTCCGGATCAGGCTCCGGTAGACGACGGCCTCGCCGGGCTCGAGCGCGGGGTCGAACGGGATCTCAACGGTCACGCAGCGCCGGTCGACATGTGGGCGCAGGCTGCAGAGGTCAGCCGAGAGGGGCTCCGGCAGCATCGGCTCGACCTGGCCGGGGACGTAAACGGAGAACGCGCGCTCGGCGGCGTCGCGGTCGAGCGGTGATCCGGGCGGGACGTAGGCCGAGACATCGGCGATGTGCACCCACGCCCGCAGGCCATCGCCCTCGGGCTCGACGCTCAGGGCGTCGTCGAAGTCCTTCGCCTCGTCCGGGTCGATCGTGAAGGCCAGCAGGTGACGAAGGTCGACACGCCCGGCATCGACATCGTCCCCCGGCTCCGGCGGGAGCGGCGCGTGCCGGCGGCGAACGCCGAGATGCCAGAGGAGACCGTTGAGGACGGTCTCGATCGCCGCCGGCTTCCCGAGAACGTGCTCGATTCGGGCCCGGCCACGGCCGAGCCGGAGGACGACCAGATCACCGATCGCGGCTTCCCCGGAGCCCTTGCGGTCGACGACGAGGGGGGTGCCGCCCTCGAAGAACGGCTCGCCGACGAGAAGCTTTCCCCGACGGGCGAGCTCGCAGACCGCGAGTGACAACCGAACCTACCGCGCGAGCTGCTTCAGAAGTGCCGCCGAAGCGCGTCCCAGCGGCTCGTCGCGCGGCGTCGAGGCATCGTCGAAGGCGTAGACGTCGGGCCGCAGGCCGCGGGCCGTCAGGTTCTCGCCGGTCGGGGTCAGGAAGACTGCCGTGGTCAGCTTGAGGGCCGCCCCGTTCGAGAGCTCGCGGACGGACTGCACCGTCGCCTTCCCATACGTGCGCTGCCCGACGATCGGCGCGCGCCCGTGGTCGTCGATCGCTGCAGCGACGACCTCCGCCGCGCTCGCGCTCCCGCTGTCCACGAGCACGACGAGCGGGACGCCATCGAGCGACGCCTTGCCGTTCACCTCGTAGGTATGGCGGCCGCGGTTGACGCCTTCGGTGATGCAGACGACGCCTGCATCGACGAAGAGCGAAACCGTCCTGACGGCCTGGGAGAGGAGCCCGCCTGGATTGTCCCGCAGGTCGAGCAAGACGCCCTGAGCGCCGCGGCGCAGTAGCCGAGCCGCCCCGCGCTCGACCGCCTCGGCGGCGTTCGCGCGGAAGGAAACGACGCGGACGTGTGCCAGCTTGCGCCCGCCTGCCTCGATCATGCGGGCACGCACGGCCGGAAGCTGGATCTCCGTCCGGCTGACGATCACGCTCAGCGTGCCTTCACGCGGACGACGGACGGTCAGCCGGACGCTCGTCCCCTCCCGGCCCTTGATCAGCTCGAGCGAGCGGTCGAAGGGGAGGCGGCGAACACGCCGTCCGTCGATCGACACGATCCGGTCACCCCGGCGGATCCCCGCCGCGCGGGCGGGGCCTTGAAGTGCCGCCCTGACGATCAGGCCTCGTCTGGTCGGCCGGACGGTGAGCCCTACACCTCCGTAGCCGCGGGAGGTCCGGTCGCGCAGGGCCGCGTACTCGCCCGGCGAGAGGTAGTCGGTGTAGGGATCGCGCAGCCCGCTGAGAATGGCGTCGACGGAGGGGCGTCCGAGGACGAATGCGGGGATTGTGCGGTAGTACTCCGCCACAAGCTCGGCGCGCACCTGGTCGATCACCTCGACGGGGGCGTCGCGGGGCCCGAGCGGAGCGGCCACCTCCTGAGCGCGGGTGAGGCCAAGCCCGAACGCGAATGCGCCCGCGAACAGGAGGAGCACCCCTGCGAATCCACCCAGTCGTTTCATCGAGCCGCTCACGAAGTATAGGTCGGCAGGGGGCCGGAGCCGCACGTCCCCCGCCCGGTGATCCCCTAGATGCGTAGGAAGCGCCGAAGGGTGATGCCCGAGCCCGCTGCGCCCACGAGGAGGCTCGTGAGGACGAGGGTCAGCGCGATCAGGGGAAACGAGAGAGCGCTCACGTCGTCGTTCGAGAGCCAATCCCGTTCGACGATCTTCGAGAGGGCGACCTCCTTGGCCACGATCAGCAGGATCACGGCCAGGATCGAGCCGATCAGGCCCGTGATGATTCCTTCGAGCATGAACGGGCCGCGCACGAACCAGTTCGTCGCTCCGACGAGCTTCATCACCTCGACCTCTCGCCGCCGGGCGAAGATCGAGAGGCGGATGGTGTTGGAGATGAGGAGGATCGACGCCGCGATCAGGAGCAAGCTCCCGGTCAACACGATCCCACCGATGATCTTCGCCACTTGGAGGACGCGGTCGGCTTCTTTCTTGCCGTAGTTCACCTTCTCCACTCCGGGGGGCACGGGCTCCAGCTGGGCGGCGATCTTCGAAACGTCCTCGCCCTTGTGCGGGGTCACCTTGTAGGAAGCCGGAAGCGGGTTCGAGGCCAGGTTGTCGACGAGCGCCGGCGTCCGCTTGCGCTGGATCTCGAGCGCTTCCTCGGAGGAGATGAACTGCACGTCCTTGACCTGGGGGAGCGAGACGAGCTTCGAGCGGATGTCCTCGATCTGGCCCCTCGACACCTCATTCTCGCAGGTGACGTCCGTGCAGAAGTAGACGTTGACGACGAGCTGGCGCTTGACGTCGTTGGTCCACGAGAGCACCCACGTGCCGAGCGCGATGAAGAGCCCGAGGAGGAACATCCCGATCAGCACGGTCATCGTGGCCGCGATCGTGGTCGAGAGGTTCGAGCTGACGGAGGAAAGCGCCTCCTGGAGAAAGAGGCGGGCTCTAGGCCACATAGCTTCCCCGGCGCTCGTCGCGCATGACGACCCCGTCGTCGAGCGCGATCACCCGGCGGCGCATCTTGTCGACCATCTCCCGGTCGTGCGTCGCCATGACGACGGTCGTCCCCGTGCGGTTGATCCGGTAGAGGAGCTGCATGATCCCGACGGACGTGTCGGGGTCGAGGTTCCCTGTCGGCTCGTCGCAGATCAGGAGCGGCGGGTGGTTCACGAACGCCCGCGCGATCGAGACGCGCTGCTGCTCGCCGCCCGAGAGCTCGTCCGGCATCTGGCTCATCTTCGACCCTAGACCGACGAGGCCGAGCACCTCCGGAACCTTCGTGCGGATCGCGCTGCGCGAGTCGCCCTGCACCTTGAGCGCGTAGGCGACGTTCTCGAAGGCCGTCCGGTTCGAAAGGAGCTTGAAGTCCTGGAAGACGCAGCCCATGTTGCGGCGCAGCATCGGGACCTTCGAGCGCTTGAGCCGGTTCAGCTCACGGCCGCCGATGATGATGCGGCCGCTCGTCGGCTCGAGCTCCTTGAGAAGCAGGCGCATCATGGTCGACTTCCCCGAGCCCGACGGGCCGACGAGGAAGACGAACTCGCCCTTGTCGATCGTGAGCGAGACGTCTCGGAGAGCGACGATGTTCGGATCGTAGATCTTCGTCACGGCCTCGAACACGATCATCGGCGTGCCGGTGCCGCGCGCGCCGTTCTCCCCGTGCTCGGGCGCCGTCAGGACGGGTGTCTCTACGCTCGTGTCCGTCACCGGGAAGGTCGACGGCCGCTGAGTGGCCGCACCGGTCGTGGTTCGTGCGAGGTGCCGAGTCTAGCTGACACTCTCGAGGTCTTCTAGCTAGGCCGTGTTTCCTGCGGCTTTGGCCAGCAGGTATCCGCGGATGAACTCGTCCAGGCGCCCGTCGAGGACGGCCTGGGCGTTGCCTTCCTCGACGCCGGTCCGGTGATCCTTGACCAGCTGGTACGGGTGGAGAACGTAGCTGCGGATCTGGCTCCCGAAACCCGTGTCGGCCACCTCCCCACGCTCCCTCGCGAGCTCGACCTCGCGGCGCTCGAGCTCGTGCTCGGCGAGCCTGCTCTTCAGGATCCGCATGGCGGTCTGTCGGTTCGAGAGCTGCGAGCGCTCGTTCTGGCACTGGACGACGATCCCGGTCGGGAGGTGGGTGATGCGCACCGCGGAGTCCGTCTTGTTCACGTGCTGGCCCCCCGCACCGCTCGCGCGGTAGGTGTCGATCCGCAGGTCGCCCTCGTCGACTTCGATGTCGACGTCGTCCGAGACGAGCGGGCTCGCGATCACTTGCGCGAAGCTCGTGTGCCGGCGATGAGCCTGGTCGAACGGGCTCAGGCGGACGAGCCGGTGGACGCCTCGCTCGGCCTTGAGGATCCCGTAGGCATTCTCGCCCTGAACCGTGAACGTGGCCGACTTCAGCCCTGCCTCCTCACCTGGCGAGGCCTCGATCTCCTCCGTCTGGAAGCCGCGGTCCGCCGCCCAGCGCAGGTACATGCGCAGCAGGATCTCGGCCCAGTCCTGCGCGTCGGTGCCGCCGGTGCCGGCGTGGATCGAGACCACAGCGTTGCCCGCGTCGTACTCGCCCGAGAAGAGGGCGTCCTCCTGCAGCCGCCCCAGCTCTGACCGCAACGCCTGGACGCCCGCGTCGACCTCCTCCAGCTCTCCGTCCTCGGCGGCCATTCCGACGAGCTCCCCGAGGTCGCGCGCTTCGCCCGTCAGGCGGTCATAGCGCTCGAGGCGGCGGGTCAGGCGGGCGTGCTCGGCCGAGACCTTGGCCGCGCGCGCCTGGTCGTCCCAGAAGCCGGGACGCCCCAGCTCGTCCTCGAGCTCGGCCGCGCGGGCCCGGAGCGCAGCGGGGTCAAAGGTAATCACGGACCCAGGCCAGCTGGGTCCCGATCTCTTCCAGGTCTCGCTCGACGGCGGCGCGCTCGGCCACGGCAGGATGGTAGCCATGGCGCGGTTCTCCGTCGTCGTGTCGCCCGGTGCAGGACGAACCGAGGTGGTGGGCAGGCTCGGCGATGCCTGGAAGGTGCGGGTCGCCGCGCCGCCCGAGCGCGGGCGCGCGAACGCCGAGCTCGCCGCGCTCCTCGCCGAGATCCTCGGCGTGCCGCGGAGAGACGTCACCGTCGTCGCGGGCGGTGCCTCGCGCCGCAAGGTCGTGGAGGTGGACGGCCTCGAGGCGGGCGAGGCCGAGCGCCGCCTCTCCCGTCGAATGTCCGAGCCGGGCTAGACGACGCCCCTTCTGCTTGAGACGCTGCCTCACGTGGACGAGCGGGACTCGGCAACGCTGACGTACAGCTCTTCGTCGAGTTAAGCGTCCAGGTAGATCGGACGTAGCGCACGTCCTGACTTCGGCCGACAGATCCACGGAGCCGTCTCAGACCATGGCGGAGGCTCGGGAGGACCTGCTCACCGTAGACGCACACGGCCTCGGCGGGCGCAGCCGAAATCTCCATCGGGAAGGAGGCACCCGCCTCGCGCACGTGAGACGATCCCCCGGGGCCTTCGGCCCCTCGCCCCCTGGCTTGAGCGTAGCGCCTAAATCGTCGCCGGTGGTGCGCACTTCCGAAACGAAAATGTGTCGAGCTATGGGCCGAATCAGCGGTTCTCGGCCGCGTAGCGGTAGCCGGTTGCCTGGATCGCGCCAGTCTCGATCAGCATCCGCTCGAGCGCCTCGGCCGCAACCCCGTCGAGCTCGCGGTAGAGGTACGGCTCCCACGAGAAATCGACTTGCTGGAAGCGGGCGTCGAGCTCGCCGCGCATCGTTCCGTACCCGTGCAGCCCCTCGTGGTCGGTCGCCCACTCGGAGATGACCTGGTCGAGAGAAGGCGGTGCGGTCGTCCCCCGCGCGGCGGCCAAAGCTCGGAGCTGACCCCAGTACCAGTCGGCTGTCGCATCGTCGAGCCGGTCGTGGGCGAATTCGTCGAGGACGAGCACCCCGCCTGGCCCGAGCAATCCGGCGATCTTGTCGAGCGCAGCCGCAAGGTCCACGACGTGATGCAGCGAACGGCTCGCGACGACGGCGTCGAGCAGGCCTGGCTCGTCGAGCTCCTCGAGCGTCACGCGCCGGAAGATCGACCCCTCAGGCGCTTCGGGATCGATCGCGAGCATGTCGTACCCTGCGGCCGCAATTCTGCGGGCCAGCTCGCCCCGGCCGCAGCCGATCTCGAGGATCCGCGCGGGCGGATTCGGCAGGTGCGCAAGGACGAAGTCGGCAAGCTCCACGGCCTCATCTTCCCTTGTGCCGGAGTCCTCGCCCCTCCCGTCGGCCGACGCCGCCGTGTCGGCTTTGCCCGGCGCGGCTCAGCACGCTAGGCGGGAGCGAGTTCGACGCGAGTCGTCATGGCGGCCGCGCAGCGCCCGGCGGACTCGCGGCGGTTCAAGCGGCGGCCGGATTCGCGTCGGTCAAGCGCCGTGGCACTTCTTGTACTTCTTGCCCGATCCGCACCAGCACGGGTCATTGCGGCCGATCTTCTCCTCCTCGGAGGCGAAGCGCTGGGTCGCGACAGCGGTTCCCGCTGCGACGCCCGTCAAGGCTCCTGCGGTCCCGGTGTCGGCGCCCGCTCCGGCGCCGGCGGCGTGGATCGCATCGGCGCCCGCGAGCGACTCGTGCTCGTAGACCAGGTTGGCGTCGCGCCCGCCGTTGGCGGCCGCCGGGGTGAGCTGCTCGGCCTCCTCGCGCTCGATCTCGATGTGGAAGAGGAAGCGCAGCACCTCCTCGCGAATCGTCGCGGTCAGCTCTTGGAAGAGAGTGTGACCCTCGGCCCTGTACTCGGAGAGCGGATCCTTCTGGGCCATGGCGCGGAGGTGGATTCCCTCGCGCAGGTACTCCATCGCGTCCAAGTGCTCGCGCCAGCGGGCGTCTACGACCTGGAGGACCAGGTAGCGCTCGATCTCGCGCATGAGCTCCGGCCCGAGCTCCTCCTCCTTGTGGGCGTAGGCGTCGCGCGCGTCGTCCTGGAACTCCTCGACGAGCTCCTCGCGCGACCACGTCGTCTGCGCCCGGAGCTCCCCCAGCTCGACACTCGTCGGGTAGAGCGACGCCATGTCCGTCAAGAGGGCTCCGAGATCCCACTCCTCCTCGTACTCGGGCTCGGTGTGCTGGAAGACCATGCTCTCGACGACCTCGTCGATCCAGACGAAGATGTCCTCCGAGAGGTCCTGGCCCTCGAGCACGCCGCGGCGCTGCTTGTAGATCGTCATGCGCTGCATGCTCATGACGTCGTCGTACTTGAGGACGTTCTTTCGCGCGACGAAGTTCTGCTCCTCGACCTTCTTCTGCGCGTTCTCGATCTGCTTCGAGAGGATCGAGGCCTCCATCGGCTCGTCGTCGGGGAGCTTGAAGCGCTCGATGATCCGCTGGATCCGATCGCCAGCGAAGAGGCGCACGAGCTCGTCCTCGGCTGAGAGATAGAAGCGTGATTCGCCCGGGTCGCCCTGGCGGCCTGAGCGGCCGCGAAGCTGGTTGTCGATCCGGCGCGACTCATGGCGCTCGGTGCCGAGGACGTAGAGCCCGCCGAGCTCCAGAACACCCTCGCCGAGCTTGATGTCCACACCGCGGCCGGCCATGTTCGTCGCGATCGTGACCGCGCCCGGCGCGCCGGCGTCCTTGATGATCTCCGCCTCGCGCTCGTGCTGCTTCGCGTTCAGGACGTTGTGGGGGATGCCCTTGCGCGTCAGGAGCTCAGCGAGATGCTCCGAGACCTCCACGGAGATCGTGCCGACGAGGACGGGCTGACCCTCACCGTGGCGTTCCTCGATATCGGCCATGACGGCGTGGAACTTGGCGTCTTTGTTCTTGTAGATGAAGTCGTTCTCGTCCGCGCGAACCATCGGCTCGTTGGTCGGGATCTCGACGACGGAGAGGTCGTAGATCTCCGAGAACTCCTTCTCTTCCGTCTTGGCCGTGCCGGTCATCCCCGCGAGCTTGTCGTAGAGGCGGAAGTAGTTCTGCAGCGTGATCGTCGCCAGGGTGACGTGCTCCTCCTTGATCGGCACGCGCTCCTTCGCCTCGACCGCCTGGTGGAGGCCCTCCGACCAGCGGCGGCCCTCCATGATCCGTCCCGTGAACTCGTCGACGATCTTCACCTCGCCGTCCATGACGACATAGTCGTCGTCACGGTGGTAGAGCGACTCGGCCTTGAGCGCCTGGATCAGGTGGTTCACGAGCTGCGTGTTTCGCGGGTCGTAGAGGTTCTCGACCCCGACCGCCTGCTCCACCTTCTCGATCGCGGCCTCGAGCGGGGAGATCGTCTTGAACTTCTCGTCGAAGGTGTAGTCGGCGCCTTCGTACGCTTCCTCGCCCTTCGCGCCGGGTAGCACCGGGACGCCCGTCAGGGTCTTGACGATGCGCGCGAAGTCGTAATAGGTCTTGGCCGCGGTCTCGGGCTCGCCGGAGATGATGAGCGGCGTCCGGGCCTCGTCGATCAGGATCGAGTCGACCTCGTCCACGATCGCGTAGACGTGCCCTCCGCGCTGGACGGTGTTGTC
Source organism: Actinomycetota bacterium (assembly GCA_013697275.1). Lineage (GTDB taxonomy): Bacteria > Actinomycetota > Thermoleophilia > Gaiellales > Gaiellaceae > JACCXC01. The sequence continues at coordinate 22,251 of JACCXC010000156.1, forward strand.
GAGCGAGGTCGCCATGTTGTCGCGCAGGTAGTCGAACCCGAACTCGGAGTTCGTCCCATACGTGATGTCTGCCTCGTAGGCCTGCTTCCGTTCGGCGAACGGCATCATGTTCCGGATGTAGGAGGCCCGCATGCCGAGCGCCTCGTAGACCGGGCTCATCCATTCGGTGTCGCGCTTGGCGAGGTAGTCGTTGACGGTCACGAGATGCACGTTTTGCCCGGTAAGTGCGTTCAAGTAGAGCGGCATGGTCGCGACGAGCGTCTTCCCCTCGCCGGTCTTCATCTCGGCGATGTCGCCCTCGTGGAGGACGACCGCACCCATGATCTGCACGTCGAAGTGGCGCATGCCGAGCGCCCGGCGGCCGGCCTCGCGAACGGCGGCATAGGCCTCGAAGAGGAGGTTCTCCAACGGCTCCTCGTTGTCCAGCCGCTCCTTGAACTCGGCGGTCTTCCCGGCGAGCTCCGCGTCCGAGAGGCGCTCGAAGTCGGGCTCAAGCGTGCTGACGTAGGCGGCCTGGTCAGCAAGGCGCTTGAGGCGGCGGCCTTCGCCCATGCGAAGGACGCGTTCGAGGGCTCCGTAGTTCGACACGGTCAGGTCAGGGTAGCGATCAAAGGGGGTCGATCGAGAGCTGCCAGCTTCCCCCAGCGAGCTTATCGGCACGAACGACGAAGGACTCGAATCGCTCCCGCCCGCGGCGCTCGAGCTCGGCAAGCGCCTCGACATAGAGAGGTGCCAACGCATCGTCGATCGGAGCCCCGTCCGCTCTCGCTTCCACCGGCCCGCCGGGCGGCCGGATGACCTCGAGCGAGGTAGCCGGGAAGCCGGCGGGGAGCGTCACTGCGTCGCCGAGACGCACAGAACGGGCCCCCGCCGACCACGTGAGCGGGCCCTTGCGGACGACGAGCGCGTCGTAGGGCCGGTCGACCTGTGCGTCGAGCTCGGCCGCGACGCGCTCGAGCGTCCGCCGGGGGACGCTCTCGCCGGCCCGGACCTCGAGCGAGCCGCCCACCGAGGCGATCAGCTCGAAATCTCGCAGCGCGCTCCGCTCGAGCTCGGGTAGGTCGACGAGAACGACGGCATCCCACTCCCGCAGCCGCGGGATGCCCGTGACCCCGGCCGGCCAGCGGCGGAAGGTAAGGAGGTCGCGGAGCGGGTCTCTCAGGAGACCTGTGGCTCGATCAGGCCGTAGTTGCCGTCGCGGCGGCGGTAGAGCACGTTCACGTCGTTCGTCTCCGCGTTCTGGAAGACGAAGAAGTCGTGCCCGATCAGCTCGAGCTGGAGGACGGCTTCCTCCGCGCCCATCGGCTTGACCGCGAACTGCTTGGTCTTGACGATCACGGGTGATTCGCCTCCTGCCGGCGCCGTCTCCGCGCCGTGTTCGTAGTTGCGGCCGTGGCCGCGACGCCGCTTCTCGCGCAGCCGTTGTGCCTGACGCTCTAGCTTGTCCACGAGAAGGTCGATCGACGCTTTCATGTCGTGCGAGCTCTCGCGCGCGCGAAGTACGGGCCCCTTCGTGAAGACGGTCGCTTCGGCGACCTCGCTCTGGCCGATCGATGGGTTTCGCTCCGAGGCCAGCTCCAGCTCGACTCGCGCGGAGTCGTTCAGATGCTTCTCGAGCTTCCCGAGCTTCTTCTGCGCGTATTCCTTGAGGGCGGGGCTCAGCTCGACGTTCTTCCCTTTGACCTGAAGCCTCACGGAAGCCTCCTCGTCGGTTGCGAGACCGGGAGCCGAGCCTACCGCATCGTTGTCGGAGCCGATCAGCCCGCACGGCGCACTGCCCGGGCGAACGTGACGACCTCGACCGATCGCGCGCCCGCGCGTCGAAGCTCCGTGGCCGCCGCCGCGACAGTCGCTCCTGTCGTGTAGACGTCGTCGACGAGGACGACGCGCGGCGGGACGCTTGCTTGCGCCTCGAAGGCGCGGCGTACGTTGGCCCGCCGGGCCGCCCGCGGGAGCCCGCGTTGGGGTGGCGAGCGCCCGGTCCGGCGGAGGACGCTCTCACAGGGGACCTCCCACGCTTCGCTCAGCTCGTGCGCAAGAGCCTCGGCGGTGTTGACACCGCGCCACCCCGTCCGCTCGAGATCGCCGGGCACGAAGGCGAGCGCGGCGGCGGACGGTTGAGGCACCACCTCCGCCACGAGCTGCGCCGCCTCCCGGGC
>JACCXC010000163.1 GCA_013697275.1 Actinomycetota bacterium
TCGGACGTTCGGTCACGCGGCGCGAGCCGTGCAGCGCTGCGGGTTCACCGAACGTGAGCGCACAGGAGCGAACATCCTCCCGCACTCGACAAGCTGGGGGTCACTGGTTCGAGCCCAGTACCGCCCACCTCGCAGAAGAGCCGAAAGTCCTGCTAAACGGCGGCTTTGGGCTCTTTCTCGTTGGCGGCAGTCATCCGGCCAAGACCGCCAAAATCGGCCCGTTTTGGTGTGGGACTTCCCCACAGACTTCCCCACACGAGCCGACCGAATTCTTTTCGGTTCGAGCCCCGCCGAGTCGATCACGCGACGTGCGCGAACCGCTCGCGCATCAGCGGAGGAAGGTGTCGGGCGGACGCCTACCGGCCGAACGAGAAGACCTCGGCCACCTCGTCATCATCGTGCTCGGTGAAGAACCAGACCTCGCCGACCTTCCCATCCGCGAAGCGGTAGACGGCGAGTTCCTTGCCGGCGGCGCGTGAGCCGCCGCGTCCGGCTGACCAGCGAACGACTGTCGCCACGTGCTCTTCGGTCGAGATCATCTCCTGCGGCTCGAGCAGGAAGGTTCCTTCAGTCACCTCGGCGAGCTTCGCGAGATACGAAGCGGTTGCCTGCCGGCCGCGGTAATCCCCCGAGTAGTCGAAATCGCCTGGCTCGTGCCAGACAACCTCCTCGGCGAGCAGCTCGGCGGCGCGTGCGAAGTCTCGTCGCTTGCGCGCCTCGTACAGCTTCCTGACCACGTCTTCGTGCTGCTTCTTAGCCATCTGGTGAGGATCCACCTCCTCCAACTGGCCGTCAGGCCCTCGCAGTATCGATCGTCTCGCTCGCGAGTGAACGAGGCGGCCGGTTCCTGATTTCCCGGAACCGCGGCACGTAGAAGATCTTCCCGACCAGCTCGGCCCGGCTCCGTGCCCCGGTTTTCTCGAAGATCACCTAAACCTGGCGAGCCCTCCAACCTAGCGGGAGGCACTCGCCTTGGCGGACGAGTACTTTCCCGCTGGTGCCACGGACCCGGGCACCGCACTGCTCGAGGCGCTCTCGAGCTTGCCGAGAGATCCGAGCGCCCTGTGCGCAGTTCCGCTATCGTGCCGCGACATTCGGGCCTGTTTTGAGGGATTGTGTCACCGTGCTTCCATCCGGGCCTCGTCTACGGGAGGGAGAATCAAATGGCACGACGACAGTCCAGGGGTTTGCGGTTGGGTGTCCTGGCGCTCGGGATCGGACTTCTCGTTGCCCTTGTCCCGGCCGCCATGGCCGACGACATCGCCGAGTCGAAGGGGTTCCGAAAGGCCGTGACGACCGCGGGGATCCGCGAGCACCAGGCGGCCTTCCAGGCTCACGCGGATGCGAACGGCGGAAATCGCGTCGCCGGGAGTGCGGGATACGAGGCGAGCGCGAACTACGTCGTCGGTCGGATGACCACCGCCGGATACAACGTCTCGTCTAACTACTTCACCTTCGTGTTCAACGCGGACAGCACGCCGCCGGTGCTCCAGCGGGTCACCGCGCCCGCGAAGACGTACGTCGACAGCGTCGACTTCGCCTCGATGACGTTCTCGCCGAACGGCGACCATACCGCCTCGGTGACCGCGGTCGACCTCGTTCTACCGGTCGGACCTGCGAACAGCAGTACCAGCGGGTGCCAAACCGCCGACTTCGCCGGCTTCCCGGCGGGCAGCATTGCGCTCATCCAGCGTGGAACGTGCACGTTCGGCGCCAAGGCGCAGAATGCGGCGGCGGCCGGCGCGGTCGCCGTGATCATCTTCAACGAAGGCCAGGCCGGTCGTACCGCAATCATCAACGGCACTCTGGGCGGGCCCGTCGCCCACACTGCGCCGGTCGTCGGGACGACGTTCGCCGTGGGTGACGAGCTCCGCAACGGCGTCCTCAACGGCCCGACTGGTATCACCGCACGGGTCAGGGTCGACCGGGTCAACGAGACGCGCACGACGCGCAACATCATCGCCGAGACTCCCGGCGGGGATCCGGATCGCGTGGTAGTCGCAGGAGCGCACCTCGACAGCGTGACCCGCGGCCCCGGCATCAACGACAACGGCTCCGGTTCGGCCGCGCTGCTCGAGATCGCCGAGGTCTACGCCGCGCAGGGCCGCGTGCCCCGCAACAAGATCCGCTTCATGTGGTTCGGTGCCGAGGAGTTCGGCCTGCTCGGCTCCCGCGCGTACGTCGCGGGGCTGTCGCCGGACGAGCTAGCCCGGATCGAGCTGATGCTCAACTTCGACATGATCGGCTCGCCGAACTACGTCCGGTTCGTCTACGACGGAGACGGCTCGGCGACCTCACCGGCCGGACCGCCAGGCTCGGCGTTTGTCGAAGACGTCTTTATCGACTACTTCAACAGCCAGAACCTGGCGTCCGAGCCGACGCAGTTCAGCGGCCGCTCCGACTACGGACCGTTCATCGCGGCAGGGATCCCAGCCGGTGGTCTCTTCACCGGCGCCGAGGGCGCCAAGACCGCGGCCCAGGCTGCGATCTACGGCGGCCTCGCAGGGGTGCAGTACGACCCGTGCTACCACCTCGCCTGCGACACGTTCGCGGGGACGGGTGACGGTCCGGGCGCCACGGCGCCGGGGCTCGCGCTGAAGGCGCTCGACGAGATGTCCGACGCTACGGCACACGCTGTTCTGTTCTTCTCCCGGACGAAGGTCGACGTCGCTCAGACGGCTGCGTCCGCGGCGACTCGCTCGGCAAACGCCGCGAGAGCGGAGGTCGACTTCCCGGACCACGACGCCGCGCGCGTCGGCGAGTAGGTCCGCAAGGCGGGCACCGCTCCCGCTCCTGCACGCGAACTGGGGCCCGGTTTCACGACCGGGCCCCGCCCATCGCGAGGCTCCATCGTGGGAGAGGCCTTTCCCTAGCGGGATTTCTGCATGGCGGAAAGCCGCTTGCATAACGCCCCACGCCCATCCGCTGGAACAGTCTTGGAACGGTGCGGCGGGAATCAGTGGGAAAGACCCGCCACTCGGGCGAGACCCAAATACGGCTCAGCTCGCTATTCCTGGCATAGCCGAGTACGTGTGGGCAGCGTCGTTCCTGCTTCCCAAGCCGGAGGTCGCCACGTCACGCCATACACCTCTGCCGCCGATGGTAGAAGTGCCCACAACGCCTTCAGTGGACGGAGCATTTGGATGCCAGTCGGCTACCGTTCGGATGATGAGCGAGTCGCTGAAGGTCACGATCGTCTTTGAGCAGGGTAAGGACGGCTGGATCGTCGCCTCGATTCCAGAGCGTCGAGACGGCGGCGCTCGAGTCGACGCGCAGGAGGTCGTTGCCGCCGGCGTCGGCCACGAGCACCGAGTTCGCGAGCGCGAGCACGCCGTAGGGGTTCGAGTCGAGCGGGCCCCCCCATCCGGGTTCGCCGAGCCCTCGTAGCCGGCGACGTCCGCGACGTCCGACTTGTTGCCGTCGAGGCCGAGGCGGATCAGATGCCCGAAGAAGCAGCCGAACGGCCCCAGCTGGGAGCGAGCCGCCGGCGACGTGCCGAGCCCGAGGCTCACGTACGCGCGACCACCGCGGAACGTGAGGTCCGAGGGCCCGCTCGCGTCGGTGCCGTTGGCGACGGCGAAGGGCAGGCCGGTCGCGATCCGAGACTGCTGTCCGAGCGACACGAGCCTGGAAACCGCCCCCGTGAAGCCGGCGCACTGCTGCGCCCCCATCACGACGACGCAGGGACCTGGTCCGCCGCGTCCCGATTCGGCGACGTAGAGCGCGCCGTCCGGGCCGAAGGCGAGGCCCCGCGGGTTGTCGAGCCCGCTCATCACCGGTGTGACGGTCACGGCACCGGCACCTGCGGGGACGGCCAGGCCGAGAACGCCGGCCGCCATGA
>JACCXC010000097.1 GCA_013697275.1 Actinomycetota bacterium
ACGTGTACAAGGGCGTCGTCGACAACGTCCTCCCCGGAATGGAGGCCTCCTTCGTCGAGATCGGCCTCGACAAGAACGGCTTCCTCTACGTGGACGAGATCGTCGTCCCCGAGCTCGAGGGCAAGCGCCACGGGCGCCGCATCCAGGAGCTCGTCCAGCGCGGCCAGGAGGTGCTCGTCCAGGCGGTCAAGGACCCGATGGGCACGAAGGGCGCGCGCCTCACGACCGAGGTCTCGCTTCCGGGCCGTTTCCTCGTCTACACGCCGTTCGGCGAGGGCGTCGGCATCTCCCGCCGCCTCGAGGACGCCGAGCGCGACCGGCTGAAGGCGATCACCAAGGACCTCGACATCGGCGACGGCGGGATCATCGTCCGCACGGCCGCCGAGGGGGCGTCGAGGGAGGAGCTCGAGGGCGACCTCGCCCTCCTGCGGAAGCTCTGGGAGACCATCCAGGGACGCGCTGCCCGGACGAAGGCGCCGGCCCTCATCTACCAGGAGTCGGAGCTTCCCCTCCGGATCGTCCGCGACCTCTTCAACCGCGGCTTCGAGCGAGTCGTGGTCGACCATGACCGGACCTACCGGCGGATAGTCGGCTACCTCCGGCGCACGTCCAAAGACTTGGTCGAGCGCGTCGAGCTCTACACCGGCAAGGAACGGCTGATGGAGAAGGAAGGAGTGGAGGCGGCGGTGCGCTCCACCCTGAACCGCCGGGTCGATCTCCCCTCAGGCGGCTACCTGATCTTCGACTACGCCGAGGCGTTCACGGTCATCGACGTCAACACGGGCCGCTTCGTCGGAGCGCGCGGGAAGACGAGCGGAGCGCGGCTCGAAGACACGATCACGAAGAACAACCTCGAGGCGGTCGAGGAGGTCGTGCGCCAGCTCCGGCTTCGCGACATCGGCGGGATCATCGTCATCGACTTCATCGACATGGCGAATCCGAAGAACCGCCAGCTCGTCGAGGAGGCCCTCCAGAACGAGCTCGAGCGCGACCGGACGAAGACCTACGTCGTCGAGATCTCCCCGCTCGGACTCGTGGAGATGACGCGGCAGAACGTGACTGATGGGCCGCGCGAGATCCTGACCGTCAAGTGCCCTACCTGCGTAGGCGACGGCATCGTCGTCTCCGACGAGACGAACGCGATCGACATCGAGCGCAAGCTTCGCCGGCTCGCTCTGGCCTCCCGGAGCCAGGCGTTCAAGATCGAGGTGGGCTCGCCGGTAGCTCCGCGCCTGATCGGGCCCGGCGCCTCGAGGCTCGACGCGCTCGAGGCGGAAACCGGCCGGCGCTTTTTCGTGGAGGTGCGGGACGACGTTCCCGCCGACCACTTCGAGGTCCTCGCGCGCGGACCCGTCGCGCGGCTCGAGTTGAAGTCGCTGCCCGTTTCTCCCGGCGATGAGCTCGAGCTTCGGCTCGACGGCGCCCACGTCCACGCCGACGGGACGGCGATTGGTCGCCTGAACGGCTACGTCGTCTCGGTTGCGGACGCCCGGGGCAAGGTGGGCGAGACGGTCAAAGTGCGCATTCAGCGCGCTACGCGGACAGTCGGGTATGCCGTGCTCGCGAACGGCGTGGCGGCAGAGGCGCCGGTTGAGGCGGGCATCGAGCTAGAGATCGGCGAGGAAAACGAGCCGGTGGCCGAGACGAAGCGCCGCTCGCGCGCGCTCAGGAAGCCCGTCGAGACTCCGGGGAAGCCCGAAGCCGAGGGCGAGCCCGAGCCCGAGGAGGCGCAGCCTGATGAGCAGCGTGAGGAGACGTCAACCGAGGAGAAGCCGAAGAAGCGGACGCGGCGCGGTTCCCGCGGTGGCCGCGGCCGCAAGAAGAAGACGTCGGCCGTGACCGAGGGCGAGACGCCGGTCGCGGCCGAAGGCGAGGCGCCGTCCGTCGAGGACGAGACGCCGCCAGCGGAGGGCCCTCCGGTCGAAGAGGGAACCGAGACGCCCGACGCGGGCGACGCTACGGCGGAGGAGAAGCCGAAGAAGAAGACTCGCCGCGGCTCCCGCGGGGGCCGCAACCGGCGGAAGAAGCCGCCTGCGGAGGACGCGCCAGAGGAGACGCTAGGATTGGAGCCTGCGGGCGAGAGCCCGCTCGTCACGTCTGAGCAATGACTTACGCGATCATCGCACTCGGCGGCAAGCAGTACCGCGTGTCGGAAGGGCAGCGCCTGCTCGTCGACCGCCTGCCGCACGACGAGGGCGCGACCTTCACCCCAGACGTCCTCCTCGTTGGCGGGGACGGCGACCCGAAGCTTGGCGCGGACGCCGCTAAGCAGAAGGTGACCGCGCTCGTTTCGGCGCACGTGCTGGGCAAGAAGGTGATCGTGGGCAAGCACCGCCAACGCACGGGCTATCGCAAGCGCAACGGGCACCGCAGCCGGCTTTCGCAGATCGAGATCCAGTCGATCGGCGCGGCCACGCGCAAGCGGACGACCAAGAAGCCGGAATCGGAAGGGAAGAGCGAGTAATGGCGCACAAGAAGGGTCTGGGCTCGTCCAAGAACGGCCGCGACTCCGAATCCAAGCGGCTCGGCGTCAAGATCTTCGCCGGCCAGGAGATCAAGGCCGGCATGATCGTCGTCCGCCAGCGCGGCACGCGCTTCCGCGCGGGCGACGGAGCCGGGCTCGGCCGCGACCACACGATCTTCGCGATCCGTGACGGGCGCGTCGACTTCCAGACGACCGGCTCGAACCGCGTCGTCTCGGTCGTCTAGCCATACGCCTGGGCGGCGGCCCGCGTGTTCCACGACCGCGCCCGCATCTACGTCGAGGGCGGTCGCGGCGGCGACGGCTCGCTGAGCTTCCGGCGGGAGAAGTATGTCCCCAGGGGTGGGCCGGATGGGGGTGACGGCGGCAAAGGGGGCGACGTCGTCCTCGTGACCGACCGCGACCGGCGCGACCTCGGCTACTTCGCGCGCACGCAGCGCTTCAAGGGCGGTCGCGGGCGCCACGGGGAAGGCTCGAACCGCCGGGGGGCCGAGGGGGAGTCCGTCGAGCTCGAGGTTCCGGCGGGAACGCAGGTCTTCGATTCCGAGGGACGCCTGCTGGTCGACCTCGCGCACGACGGCGCCCGAGCGGTCGTTGCTCGCGGAGGCCTTGGCGGGCTCGGGAACCGGCGCTTCGTAACGCCGACCGAGCAGGCGCCCCGAGTCGCCGAGGTCGGGCAGCCCGGTGAGTCGGCCGAGCTCGATCTGCGGCTGAAGCTGCTGGCCGATGCCGCGTTTCTCGGCTTTCCGAACGCGGGCAAGTCGTCCCTCCTGCGGCGGCTCTCGAACGCCAAGCCAAAGGTCGCCGAGTACCCGTTCACAACGGTGGCGCCCGTGCTCGGCACCGTTGAGCTGCCCGACGGCCGGCAGCTGACGGTCGCGGACGTCCCCGGCCTCCTCGAAGGCGCGAGCGAGGGGGTTGGCCTCGGTGACGAGTTCCTCGCGCACTTGGAGCGAGCGCGCCTCTTCCTGCACGTGATCGACTCGACCGAGGAGCCCCACGCGCGCTTCACCGCGATCGACCGTGAGCTTGTTGCCTACGGGGCTGGGCTCGCGGAGCGGCCCCAAGTGATCGTTCTGAACAAGCTCGACCTAGTCGACAGCCCGCCCACGTTCGGATCCGACGATCCGCGGGTCGTCGGCGTCGTATCCGTCTCAGCCGCGACCGGTGAGGGGATCGACGTCCTCAAGCGCACGCTCTTCGAGTCCGTCCCGGACGCGGTGCCGGTGCCGGCGGCACGGCCGGAGGAGCTCGCGGACTTCCTGGTCTACCACCCGCAGCCGCCGCGGCGGCGGGGCTTGCGGATCTTCCGGGCGGACGGCGCCTTCCGGGTGTCGGGAGCGGGGGAGGCAACCCTCGCGGACGAGGCCCTCCGCGAGGCCCTGCGAGCAGCGGGCGCTAGACCGGGTGACCCGGTCATGGTCGGCGACCGAACGTTCCCGTTCGAATGAGCGCGAGCCCGTTGCACTCGCGGCACAGGCGGTGCGCCACCCGCGCGCTTTTCGGGGATACGCTGAAGGCGGGGGAGCCGCTAATGGGGGGTCCCCCGGGGGAAGCGGTCACACACGAGGCTCCACGGGAGTGAACGGTCTCGTCGGACTGCTCGGCGGTACGTTCGACCCGCCGCACCTGGGGCACGTCGAGCTCGCTCGCACCGCGCTTCGGGAGCTCTCGCTCGCGCGCCTCGTCGTCGTCGTCGTCTGCGCCCCACCGCACAAGCCGGTCGACACCGACGCCGAGACCCGGTTTCGCCTCGCCGAGGCCGCTTTCCGCGGGCTCCCGCACGTCGAGCTCTCCCGTCACGAGCTCGACCGAGCCGGGCGCTCGTACACCGTCGACACGGCGCGCTGGGCTCACGAGGAGCTGGGAGAATCCGTCTGGATCGTCGGAGCGGACGAGTTCGCCGACTTCCCCACCTGGCGAAACCCGGACGAAGTCCTCGACCATGTGCGCCTTGCCGTTGCGACGAGGCCGGGGTTCGAGCGCGAACGCATGGACGAAGTGCTCAAGCGCCTCCGCAGGCCGGACCGTGTGACGTTCTTCGACCTCGAGCCGATCCCGATCTCCTCACGTGACATCCGTGCGCGAGTCGCTGGGGGGGAGCCGATCGCCCGGCTTGTGCCCGGCGCGGTCGAGGCGCTGATCGCCGAGCTCGACCTCTACCGCGAGACTTAGCCTTGCCGCTATCACCGGCCGGGGCTACCCTCTGGCGGATGGCCCGGAAGCACACGGAGAGACCGTCGAGCTGACGCCGCTCGAGCAAGCCCAGCGCATCGCCGGCCTCGCCCAGGAGAAGCTGGCCAGGGACATCACGATCCTCGACATGCGCCCCGTGTGCTCGTACACGGACTTCTTCGTCGTCTGCACGGCCCAGAACCCGCGGCAGGCGAAGGCGGTCTTCGACGAGGTGCACGGGCGGCTGAAAGCCGAGTCGCGCACCATCCCGCACAACGTGGACGGCGTCCGCGAGGCGACCTGGATCCTCGCCGACTACCTCGACATCGTCCTCCACGTCTTCACGCCCGAGGCGCGCGCGTACTACCGCCTCGAGGAGCTCTGGGGCGACGTGCCTTCCGTCGAGGTCGAGGCCGCGGTCGCGGGCTAGCGTCCGAGCGAGCCTTCAGACCCCTCGCCGAAGCCGCCGATCGCGTAGATCACGAGGATGATCGCCGCGATCAGCGCCGCGAGTAGGAGCAGGCCGCCGATGAAGGCGACGGGCGGGCTCGAGAGTCGCATGCGCCGACGTGTCTCCGGACCCCGCTCCTCCACGGACGCGACTCTACCCGCGCTGGCGTCCGCGCTACCATGAGCCGCGAGGGGCCATAGCTCAGCTGGGAGAGCGCCACGCTGGCAGCGTGGAGGTCGCCGGTTCGAGCCCGGCTGGCTCCACTCCCGACGCGAATCTGGCCCTCGCTCTGCGAGAACCATGACGATTCGCGTCGGATTCGCGGTCTCCGAGCGACCGAAGCGAGCCGGGCCGGGCAAAGCCCGCCGCAGCTTCGATTGATCGCCGTTCGGTTGGGGTAAGGCCCAACTCATGGACGAAAAGGAAACACGGCCCGAAGAGCTGGGCGAGACGGCTTCCGAGGACATTCCTCAGGATCCGGGCGTCCCCGGCGTCAAGTTCCCGGCGGACGAGCCCGGGCAGGGTTTCGAGGGCGACTCCCCGCTTCGCGACGAAGACTCGCGCCGGCGGGCGGCTGAGGCCGACGACTCGCTCGCGCCGGGAAGCATGCCCGGTGGTCCCGAATACGCCGAGGAGGCGAGCGAAGGGCCCGACCCCGCCGCCGCCTCCGGCGGACCCGCGCACTAGTCCAGCCCGGAAATCACATCGTCGCGCCTCTCGAGGTCCTTGACCGCGGGCCCCTGCATGACGCACCCGTCTGCCGCGAAGCGCGAGCCGTGGCACGGGCAGTCCCAGCTCCGCTCGGCCGGGTTCCACGCGACGAGGCACGCCAGATGCGTGCAGACCGCGGAGACTGCGTGCAGGCCACCCTCGTCGCCGCGGTACACGGCGACGAGCTCGCCGTTCAGCCGCGCCACGCGACCCTCGCCCGGCGAGAGGTCGGACACGATCCGCCGCCGCGCTGCGGACGCGCGGTCGCCGAGCCAGCGTTTGGCGACATTCGAGTTCTCCTTCGTGAACTCGACGGCGGCCGCGACAGGCTTCAGCCGGTTCGCGTCGTAGAGCGCGGCCCATGGGTTCGGGCGGCCGAGCACGAGGTCGGCGAGGAGGAGCCCGGATGCGACGCCGTTCGACATCCCCCAGCCGCCGAAGCCGGTTGCGGCGTAGATGTGCTCCGAGCCCCGGCGGATCCGGCCGACGTACGGGACGCGATCCACCGAGTAGTTGTCCTGGGTCGACCAGCGGTAGTCGACCGACTCGACGCCGAAGCGCTCCCGGGCCCAGTCGGCGAGCCGTGCGTAGCTCTCGTCCGTGCGGGGCTCCTGGCCCGTCTTGTGCCCTTCGCCGCCGAGGAGGAGCAACCGCCCGCTCTCGGCGGGGCCCGAGCGGATCGAGCGAGTCGGGCTCTCCGTCGAGATGTACATCCCGGTCGGGGCGCGATCCGCCTCGACGACCGCGGCGACCACGTAGGACCGCCGCGGGTGCGTCTTCGCGAAGAAGAAGCCCCGGTCGAGGATCGGCAGGTGCGTGGCAACGATCACGTCGCGTGCCCGGACGCTCCCTAGCTCGGTTTTCACGAGGCAGCCTCCGTACCCGTCTACACGCGTGACGCGGCTCTCCTCGAACACGTGGCTCCCGTCACCCGGCACCGCCATGAGCAAGGGGAGTAGGTACTTCCGCGGGTGGAAGAGCGCCTGCTCCTCGAGGACGACGGCGCCTGCAACCGGGTAGGGCAGCTCGGTCTCGCGTGTGAACGAGGCGGGTAGCCCCGCGCGGCGACAGGCGTCGGCCTCCTGCTGGAGCCGGTCGACGTCCTCGGCCGACTCGGAGTAGACGTAGTTGCGCGTGCGCTCGAGATCAGCGTCGATGCGAAGCTCGGCGGCCGTCCTGACGACCTCCTCGACGGCCGCCTGGTTCGCCTCGGCGTAGAGACGGGCTCCCTCGGCACCGAAGTGGCGCTCCAGGTGCGTATAGATGACGTTGTGCCCGGCCGTCAGCTTTGCGGTCGTGTAGCCGGTGACGCCGTGCAGTGAGCGCTTCGACTCGATGAGGGCGACCGTCTTGCTTTCGCGCTTCAGGCGCATGGCTGCTGTGATCCCGACGATGCCCGCTCCGACCACGGCCACGTCAACTGAGTGCTCCCCCTCGAGCGCCGGGAACGAGGTGTCCGGGGTCGAGGCGATCCAGTAAGAGGTGGTCTCGGGCGGAAGCGCGCTCACGAGGCTGTCTCCCCGTTCAGCTCGAAGATCCAGAAGTCCCGCTTGATCACGGGGACGGCCACGTTGAAAACGGGAATGTCCCCGATCGAGCCGGCGAAGGTCCCCGCGTGACCATGCCCGTGGAGCACGAGGTCGGGCTGGTGGGCCTCGATCGGCGGCGCCATGCGGTCGGTGCCAAGGAATGTCCAGATGCTCTTCGGCTCGCCCTCGAGCGTCGTCTGGGTCGGGGCGTAGTGGAGAAGGACGATCCGCACCGGGCATTCCTTCACCGCGTCGAGGCCTCGGTCGAGCGCCCGCACCTCCTCGGTCGTCGTGGCGTAGACGCGGCGGAGCTCCGGCTCCCCGAAGTCGGGAAGCTGCGAGTCGGGGAAGCCGCCGACGAACCCCTTCGTACCGACGACGCCCACACGCGTACCGCGCACGTCTAAGTCGGTCCAGCTGCGGTCGAGCATCGTTACCCCTGCCTCGGTGAGCATTCGGGCCACCTCGTCCTGGCGGTTCGAATGCCAGTCGTGGTTGCCGAGGACCGCAACCACGGGCGGCCGGATGCCCTGGACGGCTTCCGCGAGAACGGCTGCCTGCTCGGGCTCGCCGTGGGTGGTCAGGTCGCCCGCGAGCAGGACGAGGTCGACGTCCTGGTCGAGATCCGCAAAGGCACGCTCGATCCGCGCCCGTTCGGCCTCCGAGCAGTGGATGTCGCCGGCGGCCGCGATCCGGATCGTCTTCGCTCCGGGCACGATTGACGATCGTACGTGCCGGGTAGCGAGTCCCCGTGCCCGAAGACAAGGTCTTCTCTGACCTGACCGAAACAATGCGGAAGGCCGCCGCAACAC
>JACCXC010000103.1 GCA_013697275.1 Actinomycetota bacterium
CGCGGAGGCCGCCCGAGTTAAGTTGGTGAGCCGCGCCCGCTCAGGTCGGGCGCGGCGGCGGACTTCTCTGGTCGCTTAGGGCCGCGTAGCTCGAAAGCTCGGGCTACGTCCGTGATCGAAAGCAGGCCTGCGAGGCGGTCGCCGTCTTCCAGGACCAGGGCGCGCCTGACCTCGCTTTCCGCGAGCTCGCCGGCCGCGTCGATCAGTTCGGTCTCGGCGCGCTGGACAGGGACAGACTCGCGGGTGAGCATGCACTCTCGTACCGTCCGCTCGTCCCACTCTCGGCGCGGCACGGCGGCCACGGAGCGGAAGGGGAGGAGCCCGACTGCGCGGCCGTCCTCGAGCACCGGATAGGTCGTGTAGCGCTGCTTCCAGACGACGCTGTCCATGAACTCGCCCAGGGTGTCGTCGGGTCGCGCGGTGACCGGCTCCCGCACCATGACGTCCCGGACCCGCAGGCCGCCGAGCGCCCGCCGGGCTTGCAGGTGGCGATCCTCCCCGGTCGCGGCCTGGAGCAGGAACCAACCCATGAACGCGAGCCACGCGCCGCTGAACTCACCCTGGAAGATGAGGAGCGCGAGACCGCCTGCGATGAAGAGGTAGCCGAACGACCGTCCGATGGTGGCGGCGACGCGCGTCGCCCACGCGAAGCTCCCGCGCCCCGCCCAGAGCGCCGAGCGGAGGATCCGTCCACCATCGAGCGGCAGCGCGGGGAGGAGGTTGAAGACGAGGAGCGCCAGGTTCACCCACCCCAGGTAGGTGGCGACGCCGTCGACCGCGTCCGGCAGGCCGCTGACCCAGGCGAAAAGAACGAGGACGACGCCGATGACGAGAGAGACGAGCGGCCCGGCGACGGCGATACGGAACTCGGCACCGGCGCTTGGAAACGAGCCGCGAAACCGGGCAACCCCGCCGAAGAGCCAGAGCGTGATCCCGTCGATCTCCATGCCCTCCCGCCGGGCGACGAGCGCATGACCGTACTCGTGCAGGAGGAGCGAGACGAAGAAGAGAAGCGCGGCGACCACGGCCATCGCGGCATAGGTTTCGTC
Organism: Actinomycetota bacterium; assembly: GCA_013697275.1. Lineage (GTDB taxonomy): Bacteria > Actinomycetota > Thermoleophilia > Gaiellales > Gaiellaceae > JACCXC01. The sequence continues at coordinate 1,050 of JACCXC010000103.1, forward strand.
CGAGAGCCCTGGGTTGGTGTCGGGGAAGATCCCGCTGTAGAGCGTCCAGACGATCAAAGCCAAGACGACGAGCCAGCTCCAGTTGACGCCGACCTTGATGCCCGCGATGCGGCCGAGCGTGAAGCTGTCTCGCACGGCGCCCTAGCGCGCCTTCTTCACTGCGCGCGCCTGTTTCACCGCTCCGCGCACCACCTTCGCGACAGCCGGCCCGTGCGTGCGGACCTGGCGGACGGCGTTCCGTCTGAGCGCGCGGCGCTGTTCGCGGGGGACCATCTTCCAGCCGCGGCGAGCGAGAAAAAGGAGCTTCCACATCTAGGCCTCCGTTCTTCGACGTTTCCAGGGGCTTGCCCACGAGACCGAGTGGGTATGCGAAGGCAGGCAGGCGAGGAGGGTGATGCCTGTGTTTGCCTAAGTTTTGTCGAGGGTACGGGAACACCGTACATGAGGGAAAAAAGGAGGAAGCGAATGCAGACTATTGAGCAGTCGATCGACGTCAACGTGCCGGTGAGCACGGCCTACAACCAGTGGACGCAGTTCGAGGAGTTTCCGCAGTTCATGGAGGGTGTCGAGTCGGTCAAGCAGGTCGACGACACGCATCTCCACTGGGTCGCCGAGGTGGCCGGGAAGCGTCACGAGTGGGACGCGGAGGTCGCCGAGCAGCGGCCGGACGAGCGCGTCGCCTGGAAGGCGACCGACGGTAAGGCGAACGCCGGCGTCGTGACCTTCCACAGGATCGACGACTCGACGACGCGGGTCATGGTTCAGATGGACTGGGAGCCCGAGGGTGTTGTCGAGAGCGCGGGCGCGGCGGTCGGTGCCGACGACCGGCGCGTGAAGAGCGACCTCGAGCGCTTCAAGAAGCTGATCGAGTCGAAAGGCTCCGAGTCCGGCGCCTGGCGCGGCGAGGTTGACCAGGGCTCGCGCGTCGGCTAGCTCGGCGCGTCTCCCGAAACGAGAACGAGGGCGCCGACCGGCGCCCTCGTTCGTTTCGCGATCGGCTCGAGAGCCGCTAGGACGGACGTCCCGTGAGCCCTGCGCCGCCTCCTGCGCCGCCGCCGGCGGTGAGCGCCGGTCGGACTTGCCGACTCGTCTGGCAGCCGATCATGTTGGGCACGGCGGGGACGTTCACCCTGAGCGTCCCGCGACGCGCCGCGTTCACCCTGAACATCGCCTCACCGGCGGCGTTCGTCGTCTTGGAGAGCCGCACGCCCGAGGCCCGGACGTTCACGGTCGTCCCGACCACTGCCTGTCCGAGGACGCGGACCTGCACGTGCACCCTTCCGGGCCGGCGAGCCCGAATCGGGGCGCCGTGCGCAGTCGCGCGGCAGCGCATCAGGTTCTCCTGCGTCTGCGGGTTGAAGCGCGTGAAGTTCCAGGCGCTCGTCCGCCACGGCTGGTCGAGCCGGAAGATCTCCATCCCGCGCTGGCCGCCGTTGGTCGTGGCCGCCGGCGTCGCACCACCGTCGTTCGTGAACAGCAGGTCGTTGTACCAGTACGTCGTCCAGGTGTTGGTCTGGGCGGGGTCCGCCGATCCGAGGGCGCCGGGCTCGACCTCGAAGTAGGCGAGTTCCCTCGGCGTGGCGAGGTTCGTCCAGTCGACCACGCTCGTTCCGCCGGAGTACCAGGACGTCGGGAGGACGTAGCGTCCGTTCACGGGCACGAAGTTCATGATGTGCGCCGTGCAGTTCTGGTAGTTGGCGTTCACAGCCGTCTGTGGCCGCGGGATCTTGAAGGACCCGATCGGCGAGGTCGGGGAGGAGAGCCGGTGGATCCAGAACGCCCCCCGCGTGGCCGGATCGTCCGCGGCGCACTCGGAGCCGCCGCCGCCGCCGGACTCGTCGCCGAAGACGACGTAGCGGCCGTCCCAGGTGAACGTCGCGCTGTGCCAGAGGCAGAGCGGGTTCCCCGGCGACGCGGCCACTCGGGCGCACGTGTCGATGGCCGGATTGACGAGCCGCTGCGAGATCACCGGGGCGACCGGGTTGGAGATGTCCATGAGGACGCCCTCGGTCAGGCAGGCGCCCGCCGCGAGGCGGAGCTCCATGAAGACCGTGATGTCGTGGCAGCCCTTGAAGCCGGCCGTTCCGATGAAGTCACCCGTGAGGTTGAGCTTCGGTTCGGCAATCACGCGTGCCGTCGCCGGAGAGAGGAGAGGCACCTCGATGATCGAGATCTTGTCGTGGCCCTCTCCGGTCCGCTGGCACGTGTTGCCGAACGGCGTGGGCGTGGCGCTCAGCCCGGAGGCAGGGTAGGACGAGACGTAGAGCAGGACGCGGTTGTTCGCCGTGTCCGGCAAGAGCGTGTGCGTGTGGGAGCCGCAGTCGGTCGCGACCCCCTTGATCCAGACGGGTGCGGCCGGGTTCGTCACGTCGAAGATGTCGACGCCCTCGAAGCCGGGAGCCGCCGATGGCGTCGGCGTCCGGTCACACTCGGCCTTCGTCTGCGGCGTGTCGACCGAGCGGAAGAGCAGCGTCCGGCCGCCCGCCTGCCAGACCGAGAGGTCGCCCTGGCCCGCGCCGCCGGCCGTGCCCGCACAGACGAAGTTCGTGAGGAGCTGAGGCGCCGCCGGGTTCGTGAAGTCGTAGATCTTGAACCCGCTGTACGTGCCGACGTATACGCGGTTTCCGAGGAAGGCCAGGTCCGACATCCGGACGGGCGCTTGCGTTGGGCTCGAGCTGAGCAGTGTCATCCCACTCGAGATCACGGTCTGGGCACCTGCGCTCGGCGGGAGCAGGAACAGCACTGCCGCGCTGAACGGCAGCACGAAACGACGAAGCACTTGCATGTGGTCACCTCCGGAGTCCGGACTGGGCATTGCGATCCTAGACCAGGGGGCCCCAATACCGTCCAGGAAAGCCGGCCAGGTTCTCATCGTCCACTCACCTCGATCTCACCGCCAGCTCATCTCGCGTTCCTACGGTGGGCTGCACTGCCCATTCGGACACGATCGAGGAGGTCTCCAGATGCTCCTGCAAAAGCGCCAAGCCTCAAGCCGTCTAGGCCGACCGAAGAACGCTCACGCGCTTGTCGTGGCAGCCCTGTTCTCGGCCGCTGCGCTCGCCGTCAGCGGGTGTCAGAACGACAGTGGGTCGGCCTCGGCATCCGACGGACAGGAGACGACGACCGCCCCGGCGAGAGTCGCCGAGAAAACCATCGTCCAGCCGGCCGTGGGAGATCTGGCCGTCGCTCCCGATGCGGAGCGGGTCGATCTCACCGCACCGACGTTCTCCGATCCGACCCGGGTGAGCAACCCGCTGTTTCCGGTCTCGGAGCAAAAGTCGGTGCTCCTGCTCGGGCAGGTCGACGGTCTGCCCTTCCGGACCGAGGTGACGCTGCTGCCCGAGACGAGGATCATTGAGTGGCAGGGCCAGCAGGTCGAGACGCTCGTCTCTCAGTACGTGGCCTACCTCGGCGGGCGCATCCACGAGGTGGCGTATGACCTCTACGCCCAGGACGACACCGGGGCCGTCTGGTACTTCGGCGAGGACGTCTTCAACTTCAGGGACGGCCTGATCGCCGATACCCACGGGACCTGGGTCGCCGGCAAGGACGGCCCGGCAGCGATGATCATGCCCGCCGATCCCCAGGTGGGCGACGTCTACCGGCCCGAGAACATCCCCGGTTTTGTGTTCGAGGAGGTCACGGTCAGGTCCGTCGGCCAGACACTCGGGGGTCCGCTGGGGGCCGTCGAGGGCGGCCTCGTGATCGAGGAGCTCCACATGGACAACTCCACGGAAAAGAAGACCTTTGCCCCCGGCTACGGCGAGTTCTTCACTGCCGGCGGGGGCGACGTCGAGGCGCTCGCCCTAGCGGTGCCCACCGACGCGCTCGGAGAAGAGCCGCCGGCAGAGCTAGTGACGCTGGAGAGCGGTGCGGCGAAGGTCTTTGGCGCGGCCCAGTCGAAGGACTGGAAGGCGGCCAAGGCCACGGTGAAGAAGATGCAGGCCGCCTGGCAGACTGTGCGGGCCGGTGATGTGCCGAAGAGGCTCGGGCCGCAGCTGAGCAGCGCGCTCGAGGCGCTTGCCACCGCGGTCGAGACCCGAAAAACGGCCCAAGCCCGCCAGGCCGCGGTTCATGTCGCACGCTGGAGTCTCGACCTCCAGCTCCGTCACCGCCCTGTGATCGAGATCGACCTCGCCCGCCTCGACCTCTGGGCAGCTCAGATGCTGGTCGACGCGGCGGCAGGCGACGCGCCCGCGGTGAACGGTGACTTCTTCAGCATCGACTACATCCGGGACAGGATTCAACACACCTTCGACGAGGCGAATCGCACCCGTTTCAACACCGTGCTCGAAGAGCTCAACGGCGCGGTGGCCGACGAGGATCTCACCGCAGTGGCGAATATCGCCCGGCAGCTGCGCAAGACGGTGGCCGGGCTGCAGCCCGCGAACTGAACCCAAACTCTGTCCACGGCGGCGGGCTTCGCCCGTCGCCGTTCGGGGGGCGTCACTCGGAGAGCGCGTCCGACGCGAGTCGTCAAGCTGTCCGCGCAGCGGGCGGCGGACTCGCGTCGGGAGTGGCCCCGGGAGGAGTCGAACCTCCGCACGCAGATTCGAAGTCTGCTGCTCTATCCGCTGAGCTACGGGGCCTCGCCATCGATTGTAGGCGCCGGGCTTGGCCGGCTCGCGGACTCGCTAAGCCTTTGGTGGCGCGGTCAGCTCAACTTCGGCCGGCTCGCCCTGACGGAGCTCGCGGCTTCGCTCGGCCTCCGCGTTGACCTCGGCTCCGAAGAGGAGCGCGAGGGCAGTCAGCCAGAGCCAGGTCAGCATCACGATTACGGCGGCCAGCGAGCCCCACGTCTTGTTGTACGAGCCGAAGAAGGTCACGTAGACCGCGAAGAGCCCCGACGCAATCAGCCAGATGACGACCGAGGTGGCCGACCCCAGGCTTAGGAACCGCCAGCGCGGGTGCTCGACGTTCGGGCCCAGATAGTGGATCCCGGCGAAGGCGAGGAGGAGCCCGAGGACGAGGATCGGCCACTGCGCCGTCCACCAGATCCACTTGAAGACCGACTCGGCGCCGAGGGCGTCGCCGATCGCCCCCGAGATGACCGGGCCGAGCACGAGGAGGCCGATCACGAGCCCGAACGCGACCGCGAGGCAGCCGAGCATCCCCAGGCCGGTGACCCGCTGCTTCGCGAAGCCGCGGGTCTCCTTGCGGTCGTACGCGATGTTCAGGCCGCGCATGAGCCCGCCCATCGCCCCGGTGGAAGTCCAGAGGGCGAGCACTACTCCCACGAGCACCATCACGACGCCGCCGCCCTGGTTTTCGAGTGTCCGCTTCAGGCTCTCGTCGAGCAGCTCGATCGTCTCCGGGGGGACGACGCCCTGGAGCTGGCCGAGGAGGGAGTCGACGGTGTCGCGGCCGGCAAGAACCGTGAACAACCCGAGCGTGACGAGGAGAACCGCCGGAATCGAGAGGAACGCGTAGTAGGCGAGCATGGCCGCGACATCGGTGATCCTGTCCTCTTTCGCCTCCTTCCCCGCCCGGACGACGACCGCTTTCCAGTCGCGCTTCGAGAGGTCGCGCAGGCCCGGGTCGGCCAACTTCGGCTCGCGTCGCTCCGGCTGGGGCGTGGGGGCGGCGGGTTGTGGCGCGAGGCTCTGGTCGCGCGACTCGGCGTGCTCGGCGGGCGACGTGCCCTCAGACCATTCGCGAACCTGCGGCCCACGCTTGGGCTTGTTCCGCGAGAAAAGGCCCACGGGCCTCGTATACCACCCCGCTACGCTTTTCCATGCGCGGGCGTGGCGGAACTGGGAGACGCGCCGGGTTTAGGTCCCGGTGGGCCGCGAGGCCCTTGGAGGTTCGAGTCCTCTCGCCCGCATGTCTTCCTGAGCAGGGTTCCTGTTACGACTTCGAGGCACAGCGCGGCTCGCGCCAGACGCTCGCGCCGGCGGCGCTAGCGTCTGCGACAGCAGTAACGCCGCCGCGCTACAGGAGGATGGCGACCACCGTGCGCGGATCGAAGCCGTGGCGGATGAGCCTGACCGCCTCGCCGACTTCGACCTCCGGGTACCAGGCGACGATAACGGCGGCCTCCGCGTCGCAGCCAGCCGCTTGCAGCGCGTCGTACCGCCTATGCACCAGGAGCTCTGCCTGTTCGGCATCGAGCGCCAGGAAGTCCTGTGTCGACAAGGTGACTTCTCGATTCTCCAAGGCCTGCAGTTGCGCGGCGCGTTCGCGATCCGTTGAGAGGTTGAGGGGCGGACCCGCCGCAACGGTCCGCCCCTCCCGTGCGAGGAGTGACGGCACGGGCTCTTTTCTTCGCCGTGCTCGCCTCCGGCGCACGCAGCTGTGAGTCCCCGCTCACAGCCCGATCGAAAGGCGCTTCATCCCATCGCCCGGCCGGGGTTCACCGTCCGGGTTGATACGCGCTCGGCCACCCGTTGCTGCGCTGTGCTCGTGTCTGCCGCAATTCGATCCATGGACTACTGGCGCCGGCGTCCGTCGCATCGACGCCCGCGCCCTACCACGCCGATCTGCTCTTCATTCGTTCCTTCCGTCAAATGGGTTCAGAGCGTGGCAATTCTCCCGCGCCCGAGCGTCTGCGTCTGTACCTCATTCGGGCGATTTCCTCCGGTCACGCCCTGACTTGCCGCGTGTAAGCGCAGGCGAGCGTTCGACGGCGAGAAGGTCGAGAAGAGAGGAGGCCGGGGCACGGACGCCCGAAGGCTGCGGCACCCTCGGATCGCCCTTCGCGCGACGGGAGTGCGCATGGCCCCGGCCTTGATTCGTAGTTCTCGGCGCTACGCGCTAGTTCCTTTAGCCCGCGAGAGCGACAAGGACGCCTCCGTTCGCCGAGGGGGTGCGCGGCCATCCTGCGCCGCTCGGCACCGCAGTTCAGGGTTTCCCAATGCACCGCGCACACGCGCGCACCATTACGTCGCGGAAGTCCGCCCTGGATCGGATCTAGATGCTCCCGTTAGACGCGCCCGCGGCCGAGGCGTCCGCGCCCGAGCACGGCGAGGATCAGCAGCACGACCACGATGATGATGAGGATCGTCCACAAGCTCATAAGACCTTCCTTTCGGGGCTGTCGAGTGAGGCTTTCCCTCAAGCCCTCGATGTGAACCCCAGTCAGACGTCAGGGACGCACGCCGAGCGGTGTGAGGCGCGTACGGCGCGGCGCTGGTCGTACTTGGCGGTTCGAGCCCTCTCGCCCGCATCGGGCCGACCTTCCGTCGACCGCGGCGCCCAGTGGAGGCCTGGCGTCTAGGAACCGTTCCGCTGGCGGGGGTCGACCGGGAGGACGAGCTCGAAGCGGGCTCCGTGCGGGACGGCCGACTCGTAGAGGAGGTTCCCGCCGTGGGCGTTCGCGTACGAGCGCGCAATCGCCAGGCCGAGGCCGGTGCCGCCGGCCACGCGCTCCCTCGAGGATCGGTCTCGCGTGAAGCGCTCGAAGAGGTTCGGCACGAACTCTGCGGGGACGCCCGGGCCGCTGTCTTCGACCGCAAGGCGGAAATGGCGGTCGCGCTGCTCGGCCTGCACAACGAACGGCGGGTTCCCGTAGCGAAGCGCATTGGTGACGAGGTTGGCGACGATCCGCTCGAAGGCTGTCGGGTCGGCGACGGCCTCGAGCCCGTTCGCGACATCGACCCTGACCTCTTCGGCGCGCTCTCCGGCAACCGACCTGACGACGCTCTCGACGCGCTCGCGCACCGGGAACTCCTGCGGCTCGATCGAGATCGCGTCGGCATCGAGCCGCGAGAGGTCGAGCAGCTGGTCGACGAGCCGGCGCATGTGGGTGCCCTGCTGGCCGAGGGTTCGCTCGAGGAGCCGGCGCCTCTCACCGTCCAGCTCCGGGTGGCGTTCGAGTGTCTGAATGATCCCGTCGATCGTCGCAACGGGCGTCCGGAGCTCGTGTGCGGCCAGCGCGACGAAGTTCGTCTTGACCTCGTCGGCACGCTCAAGCGCTGCCCGCGCGTCTCGCTCGCCTTCGAACAGTCGCGCGCGGTCAAGCGCCAGGCCCGTCAGGGCGCCGAGAGAACGGAGAAGCTGCATCTCGTCGGTGCCGAAGAACGGTGCGTACGGACTCGTCCAGACTGTGAGCGAGCCGATCGGCACGGGGATCTGGAGAACACCCGGCCGTTCGAGCTCCGAATCGTCGGTCGCGGCCGCGGCGTCGCTCGCCGCACCGTAGGCGCCGACGAGCTCGCCCTCCCGGTCGCGCAGGACGACTGTCCGGGCTCCGACCATCCGTGCCATCGGCGGGAGGACGTCTCGGACGACTTGTTCCTGGCTCGCCGCGCCCATGAGGCCGGCGATTGCTTCCTGGAGGCGAAGCTGCTCCGGACGGCGCCAGAGCAGGCGGAGGATCGTCGGGGGCGCGAGTCCGAGAAGGAAGCCGAGTCCGCTCGCGGTCGCGAGGAGCGCGACCGTCAGCTCGAGCCGAATACTCGTCCCGGGGACGAATGCGGTGAGGAAGAGCGCAAGGGTGAGCGTCGCGGAGGCCGCGCTCAGGAGCTGCATCCGTCTGCGCGAGACGCTCGGCTGGCCGCGGCCGGCCCGCCAGAGGCGGACGATCACTGCGAGTGCGAGGATCGTCCAGTGAACGAGAAAGAGGGTCATGAACGCGACGAAGCCGTTCGAGCGCGGCTCGCGCGCGGCCGGGATGTTGGACAAGGCGAACGTCCAGACGACGAGGACCAGCGTCATGAGCCCGAGAAAACGCTCGAGGCGCGCCGTGGCTTGGCGGAAGGCGGTGGTGAACCGGTAGAGGAGGTAGGGAAAGAGGATGAAGGCCGCGATCAGCAAGCGCTCGCCGACGACTTCCCAGGTTCGCTCAGGCCGCTCGGGAAGGGCCGCGCCCGCGTCGAAGACGACGGCGAGCGCCACGAAGGCGAGTGCGGCCCAGAGCCCTGCTCGTCCGCCTCCGCGCCGCCACTGGAGGAGCGCGACAACGGCGACCCCGGTGAACAGCGCGAGGTTCAGGTAACCGACAGACTGAATCAGAGTGCGCAAGGTGCCGCCTCCACTGTAGGCACTCGTTCGGAGCCGCGCCCCCCGCGGCCGGGAGAAGCGCTGGCACAATGGCCCAGCCGTGCGGACAACCGTCGAAGAGCTTCCGGAGAATCGCGTGCGCCTTGACGTCGAGGTGCCCGAGGCCGATGTCAAGCACGCGCTCGAGCACGCGGCCTCCGACCTCGCCGCCTCGGTGCGGATCCCGGGCTTCCGCAAGGGGAAGGTGCCCCTTCCAATCGTCCTCGCGCGCGTGGGCAAGGACGCGATCTGGCAGGAGGCGGTCCAGAGCCACCTGGAGAGCTGGTTCTGGAAAGCAGCGGCAACGTCGGGGATCCAGCCGGTCGGGTCGCCCGAGCTCGAGCTAGGCGAGGCGCCGGCCGACGGCGGCTCTTTTCGTTTCTCCGCGACGGTCGGCGTAATCCCGAGGCCAGCGCTCGCCGACTGGCGCGAGCTCGAGGTGCCTGCCGCCGACGCCGAGGTTCCGGCCGAGCTCGTAGACCGCGAGCTCGAGCTCCTGCGCGCAAGCGTGGGCGAGCTGGCTCCGGCAGGCGATCGCCCGGTCCGCGAGGGCGACACCGTTGTCCTCGACCTCGTCGGGGATCGGGCGGGGACGCAGCGCGACTACGTGACCGAGGCCGGGAGCGGTCGCCTGGTCGACGAGCTGGACACCGCCCTCGTCGGCATGTCAGCCGGCGAGACCAAGGTCGTCGAGGTCGCGGTCGACGACGAGCAGACGACCCCCGTCGAGCTGACTCTCAAGGACGTCAAGGAAAAGATCCTTCCCGAGCTCGACG
>JACCXC010000115.1 GCA_013697275.1 Actinomycetota bacterium
AGAGAGCGCTAGGCTTGGAACGGTTCATGAGGGGTCACGAAAACACGAAGCGCTCGTTCGCTCGCCTGCTCGCGCTCGCGACGATGGTGGCGTCCGCCTGGGCGGTCGTCCCCATGGCGTCCGCGAGCACGGCGCCTGCGCGGTTCCCGGCGGCCGGGCAGGTCGTCTGGCCGAGCGTCGCTGTTCGGGCGGCTCCGCGGGCAAGCGCTAGGCGAATGGTCGTGCTGCGCGAGCTCCGGACGGATTTCCGGCCCCAGATCGTGCTTGCGCTCGCGATGCGGCGCGTCGGCAGCGTGCCCGGCACGCCCGCCAGCGTCGTGCTCAAGGACGCGGCGAACAGGGACGCGCTCAAGGTCGTCGCCCGTGACGAGGGCGATGAGGGCAACAGCTTCCAGGTCACCGTCCGGGACGCCCCTGTAGAGGCAGTCCCGCCCGAGACCCCCCAGGACGAATTCATCATCTACAAGGCTGGGCAGCCGTATATGAGCTTCACTTACCCCGAGGCGAGCGTGGCGACGCTCGTCCAGAAGGTGAACGCGATCGGTTCGGCGCCGGTTCGGCTGACCGCGCTCGCCGGCGGCTTGGCGCTCACGGCGACGGTGGTCTCTCTCACGGGCGGGTGGAACGGGAACCCGGGCGTCCTCTGGTACAAGCTGAACCTGCCGATCCGGCCCTTCGGGCAGACGGGCTGGATCCCGGCCGATGCGGTCGAGGTCAGGCCGACGACCAAGCGCGTCGTCGTGCGTCGAGGAAGCCGCGTGGTCGAGGTCTTCCGCGGGTCGAGACGGATCTTCCGCGCGCGCGTCGCGGTCGGCCGCCCCGACCGGAAGACCCCGCTCGGGAACTTCTACGTCGCCGCGAAGTACGTCCCCCCGATGAACGCGCTCGTGTCCGGGTACGCGCTCGAGCTCAGCGCTCCCGCAGGGCTGCCGGACTTCCTCAAGGGCGGGGTCGTCGGCATCCACGGCACGCCGGCCACCTGGTCGATCGGTAGGTCGGCCTCGAACGGTTGTGTGCGCGTGACGAACTCGACAGTGTTTCGGCTCCGGAGCATCGTCCCGCTCGGGACGCCGGTCAGAGTCGTCCGCTAGGTCGAGGCCGCCCCGTCAAGGCGGAAGACGAGCTCGAGGCCGTCCTCCTCGTCCCACTGCTCGCCCGTCTGCACGAAGCCGAGCTTGCGGACGATCGCGAGCGACGGCTCGTTTCCGGGCGCGACGGAGGCGACGATCGTGCCGACCTGCCGCTCCCGTGCCCAGGCTACGAGCGCTCGCACCGCCTCGGTCGCATAGCCGCTACCGCGGAAGCGGTCGAAGACCGTGTACCCGACCTCCACGGCGTCCGGAAGGCCCGGGCCGTTCGTCCCCGGCGGTCCGTGGAAGCCCGCGTGGCCGACCATCCGGCCGGTCTCATCCAGGACGAGCGCGCGAACCAGCCAGGGCTGCGACTCGGGATCGCCTCTCATCTGGTCGAGCCGCCGACGGAGAAAGCGCGAGTCGTGCTCGTCAGGCCATTCCTCGGGAATCTCGGCCCCGAGCACCGCTTCGACCTCCTCGCGGCGACGGTCGAGGAGCCGGTCGAGAACGTCGGGCCCGAGCGAGACGAGCTCGAGGCGAGAGGACCGAATGGGCCGCGCGTCCACCAAGAGCTAGGGAAACTCGTCTGTCTCGGGGTTCAGGTCGAGCTCCCCTCCGGCGCTGCATGCGGGTCCGACGCGGTACTCGAAGCTTGTGCCCGGGCCGGCGTTCTCGGTGAGCGCCCGGCGCATCAGCCGGCGTGCCCGCTCCTCTGAGAGGCCGAGGCGCTTGCCCAGCTCGACGCCCGTCTGAAGCGCGTAGCACTCGGTCGTGGATTCGTCGCGTACGCCGCGCAGGTGCCAGGCCTCGTGCGCGAGGACGGCGATCGCCCGCGCGGTGCCGCTTGAGGTCGAGCCGTCGAAGGCGAGCCGGTAGAGCTCGTGGCAGCGATCAGGTGTGAGGTACGCAAGCCGGCCGCCGACCTCGGCGACACCGTCCGTGTGCTGGACGAAGCCGACCCGCTTGCCGGACTCGTCGCAGCGGATCTCGACGGGCCGGCCCACGATCCGAGCGGCCTCGACCGAGAAGCGCTCCGCCGCGGCGGCGCGCTTCTCGGCGTCGAGCCCGCTCCAGCCGCTGCGGGACTCCACGAACCAGGCGAGCGCGGCGAGCGCAGCAATCACGCCGACACCGGCGAGGAGGCCGGGAACGGGCCAGGCGCGCCGCCGCGGCTCGGCGGGCTCCCAGTCGGGCTCGTCGTCCTCGGCGACGTCGTCTTCATCCTCCGGCTCCTTCGGGTAGCCGTAGAGCTCGCGGTCGATCTCCTGCGGCCTGCGATCCGGTCGCGTCGACCCGGGCGGAGCCCGCCTTGCCGTGAGGAAGAACTGGAGCTCGAGCCCGAGCGCGACCAGGAAGGGAAGCCAGACCGGCACGGCCGCCCTGAGCGCATCAGGCCCGAAGAGCCAGACGGCTACGAAGACCGCCAGGCCGATCCGCACCAGCGAGGCGGCGCTGCTGAGGTGCTGTGCCCGCGGCTCGCCCATCGCCACCGTGACCGTAGCCGCGCGGCCGTGGGCCGCGGGCGGGCGCCGACGGACGCCGACGAACGCCCGGCGCCGCTTGCACGTCGTCCTCGCCGTTCAAATTGGTTCGCGATCGTCCGTGGCCTATCGTCACTGGCGTGGAAAGCGCAACCGTCGCCACGCCGTCGGCGCGCCTCGACGCGTTGGCCGTACGCATCGAGGTGTGTGCCCGCTCGCTCGAGGAGCGAAAGGACTCTCGCTGCGTTTTCACGACCGCGTACGCGCTGATGACGCGGCGAATCGCGGACGAGCTCGAGACGGCGGGGCTCGCGGAGCCCGATTGGGTTGCGGACGTCGCCGAGGCGTTCTCGGCCCGATACTTCCTCGCACTCGATGCATACGACGGTGGCAGGGATGTGCCGCCCGCGTGGCGTGCGGTGTTCGAGACGCTCGGATCTCGGCAGACCTCGGTTGTCGAGGATCTCGTCTTCGGTGTCTACGCCCACATCGTCCGCGACCTCCCGCACACGCTCGTCGACTGCGGTCTCACCGACCGCGAGGGCCGCTCGCGCATCCGCGACCACCACATCGTCACCGCGGTCGTGGGGCGCGCGATCGACGAGATCCAGGACGCCGTCGGCATCCGCTACGGGCCGTACATACGCCCGCTCGACCGAATCGGGAAGCGCTACGACGAGATCCTGACCGACTACGGGGTGAGGTTGAGCCGCGGTATGGCGTGGTACAACGCGCTCCGCCTTGCCGACCCCTCATCCGCGAACGTCGTGGCCGCGTCCCTCGAGAGAAGCACGGCGGTGTTCGTCAACCACGTCATGGACCCGCCTTTCTGGTCGGGTCGTGCCGGACTACGCGCCCTGCGCTGGCTCGCGTCGCACTTTCGCCGGTGGCCCAAGCGCGACGCGGGCAACTAACGCTCTTGATTCAACGGGGCATCCGCGTTCCAGCATCGTGTCTGAGGTCCGCCGAAGCTGCGACCCGCGGAAAGGCCGTCACCGCTGTGCAGAAAACTTTCCGAACGGGCGGTGTCGGGCTCGAACCAGCGACCCCCTGCTTGTAAGTTCCGGGCTCGGACAAGCGGTGACCGACCGAACCGCATGGATGGAGGGATTTCGGCGAATCGACGCTTTGGCCGACCATCCGTGACTAGCCGTGCCCGAAGGCGAAACCTGACTTTTTCCTGATCTGGAGCGCCGACGAGCCGCTCCGTCCTAAAGCCATCCAGCACCGGCCGAGCAACGCCAGAAGGCGGGGCGTGGCTAGGCCGGAAAAGCGAAAGGGCCTCCGCGGCCCGACCAATCTCCCGTTTCTGCCGGCGCTTACTCGTCCGCAACGTTCGTCTCCGCGATAATCACGATCCGAAGCAGGAGGCGCGGCGAATGATCGAAGGGCAGGCGATCTCGACAGAAGAGTTCATCGACTGAGTGGTACGCCTTCAGCGACCATAGCCCGCTTGTCGCCACCTTCGAGGACTGAGAGCCCGGGCATGAACGACGAAGAGCAGGTCCCTCAAGCAAGAACCCCAGCGGCACCGGCGGACGCTGGAGAAACTCCAGTTGAGAAGCTCGAAGCCCTGGGAGTTCGCGGAATCCTCCGGCAACTTGCCCGCGATGGCCAGATCATCGACGTGCGTTGCGAGATGCCCCAGTGCTACAGCTTCCGGGGTCGTAGGTACTTCGAGCCGAGATCGCCGGGTGCCGATTGGATGCCGACGGCCGACCACTATCCGAGACTCAAGATGCATGGAGGTCAGCTCACCCCCGATAACGTCCGGCTCGCGCATCGGCTCTGCAACCAACGTGACTACATATGGCGGAAGAAGATCAACGCGATGCTCGGGAAGCGGATGTCGCTGGAGGAGATCGCGGAGAAGCTGAACGTGGCGAAGGTTCCAACGATTCACGGCACGAACAGATGGACTGCTGCATCTGTTCGGAAGGCATTCGTTTCCTAGAAGCGCCTTGGAGGGCAATGATGTCAGCCTCCGCGCTCTCGTGGCCGTTGAACGCCGGGGGAGCCCCCCTCGGCCTCGGCCCGCACCCCGCCTCGGTGGCTGACAAGTGCCACGTTCGGCATGTCTCTAGGAGCTGGCGGAAAGGCCCGCCTCTGCGCAGGTCGCGGTAGATCGCGGGTAGACAGACGCGACCCAGGAGAAAACGGATCCCGTCGGGACGCGCCACCCCGCATGCGCGCACACGGTTTGACGAAC
>JACCXC010000127.1 GCA_013697275.1 Actinomycetota bacterium
CCTCGCGCCCGTTCGCCGCCGTCGTTACGTGGAAACCGGCCCGCTCGAGGCCGAGCATGGTCACCTCGCGGATCGACGCGTCGTCCTCGACCAGAAGAACGCGCTCGTCCATGCAGGGGAAGCCTACGGCGGGGATCAGACCTTGCCGGCGACGCGCCGGCCCAGGCTCTCGCGAACTGCGGGCCAGTCGTCGTCGATTACCGAGTACCAGGCCGAGTCGCGCAGCTCTCCGCCGCGGACGATCATGTGCTTGCGGAAGATCCCCTCGACCTTGGCGGGCAAGGCCTCGAGCGCGTGGCGGGCCCGCTCGTTCCGGGCATCGGTCTTGAACTCGACCCGCTGGCACCCCAGCGTCTCGAGCGCGTGCTCGAGGAGGAGGAGCTTCGCCTCGGCGTTCGCACCCGTGTTCCAGGCGGCACGGCCGAGCCACGTGTAGCCGATCTCGAGGCCGCGGTGCTCCGGGCGGAGCGAGAGGTAGCGCGTGCTCCCAAGCGGCTCGCCGGAGGCACGCGCGCAGACGGCGAAGGCCGCCTCGTTGCCCGCGGCCGATTGTGCGAGCGCCGACTCGAACCACTCACGCCAGACCTCGCGGCTCTCGTCGGCGTGCACGATCATCCACTGCCAGACCTCGGGATCCTCGGCCGCGGCCCAGAGTCCCTCCCCGTGCCCGGCCGCGAGCGGCTCAAGGACGACGATTCGGCCCTCGAGGCGCGTCGCGAGCCCCGGCCAGGTCACAACTACCCCTTCGCGGCGCGGCGAATCTTGGTGAGCGCCGCCGTCGCCGGCTGGCCCCCGAAGCCGAGTCCGCCCCGGAGGACGCGGAAACCGCCGGCCGTGGCGAGCTCGTCCAACTTTCCGTCGACGGCGGAGGCCAGCTCCTTCGTACTCGCGCTGACGCAGAGCAGGGAGGCCCCGACCTCCGCTACCACCGCGGCCGCGTCTTCGAGGGGCGTGTCGCACCCGAGATACGCGATGCGCCAGCCGTCGGCCTGCAGGAGGACGGCGACGCAGAGGAGGCCGATCTCGTGCCGTTCCCCGGGCGCACAACAGAGGACGGCTGTCCCGCGCGGACCTGGGCGGGAGGGCTCGAGGATGGTGCGAAGGCGAGAGCGGAAGAGCTCGGTCGCGTGATGCTCCTGGCCGACCGAGACGCGGCCCTCGTGCCAGTCGTCGCCGATCTCTCGCAGGCTCGGCTGCACGACCTGGAGGATCACGTCGGCCGGCTCGTAGAGCGTGAACGCCTGGCCGAGCGCTCGCTCGATTCGATCGGCGTCCGTCGCGCGCGCTCCCGCGACGATCTCGTCGACGAGCGAGTCGAGGTCGAGCGGTGTGCCTCCGCTGGCCGAGCCGAGAAGGCGTGCGGCCTCGCCGATCCGAAAGCCCTCGACGAGGCGGGCCTTCAACCACTCGACCCGCATGATGTCGTTCTCGTGGTAGCGCCGGTGCGAGCCGGAGGTGCGCTCGGGCTTCAGCACCTCGTAGCGCTGCTCCCACTTTCGGAGCGTTGCAGCGGGGACACCTGTGCGCTGGGCGACAGCCTGGATGTTCATACGCATCATCCCCCCGGGCGTGCGTTCCTTGCAGGCGTTTTCCTTTGGAAAAGCCGCTGCTAGGGTAATCGAGATGGCGGCTGTGCGCGAGGAGATCCTCAAGGCGCTCGAGGGCGTCATCGACCCTGAGCTCGGACGCTCCGTGATCGAGCTGGAGATGATCCGCGGGGTCGAGATCCAGGACGGCCGGGTTGCCGTCCTGCTCGCGCTGACGGTGCCGGGCTGCCCCCTCCGGGCGAGCTTCGAGCAGCAGGTCGACGCCGCGCTCCTGCCGCTCCCCGGCGTCGACGCGGTCTCGCTCGACTTCACGGTCATGACGCCGGAGGAGAAGACTGCGCTTACGGTCAAGCTGCGCGGCGACGTCTCGCAGCGCACGCCCGGGATCTCCGTCAGCTCGCGGACGCGCGTGATCGCGGTCGCGAGCGGCAAGGGCGGCGTCGGGAAGAGCTCGCTCTCGGCGAACCTCGCGGCCGCCTTCTCCTCGCTGGGCCAGCGGACGGGCATCCTCGACGCCGACGTCTACGGCTACTCGATCCCGCACATGCTCGGCATCCACCAGCGGCCGGTCGCGGTGGACAAGATGATCGTGCCCCCGGTCCGTGGCGACCTGAAGGTGATGTCGATCGGCTTCTTCCTCGACGCGAACTCGCCGGTCATGTGGCGCGGCCCGATGCTCCACCGGGCGCTCGAGCAGTTCCTCTCGGACGTCCACTGGGGGGAGCTCGACGTCCTCGTCGTGGACATGCCTCCCGGAACCGGGGATGTGGCGATCTCGCTCGGCCAGCTCCTGCCGCGCGCGGAGGCGATCGTCGTCACGACGCCGCACCGCGCCGCGCAGCAGGTCGCAGTCCGGGCGGCGCAGATGGCGCGAAAGACGAACCTGCGCCTCCTCGGCGTCGTCGAGAACATGAGCTACCTCACCGGATCGGGCGAGGAGCTCTTCGGCGTCGGCGGGGGCGAAGCGCTTGCCCTGGAGATCGAGGCCCCGCTCCTTGCCCGGATCCCGTTCGACCCGCGGCTCGCCGCCTACGCAGACGAGGGCGAGCCGATCGTGCTCGCCGAGCCCGAGGCCGAGGTGTCCGTGGCAATCGTCGGTCTCGCGGAGTCGCTCGCCGCGACTGCCCGCGAGCGCGGAGTCGGGATCGTCAAACCGCTCCCGCTCGTCTCTGCGTAGGACTATCCCGACGCTGCGGTCTCGTCGTGGCGGGCGCCGACGGGCTTGGACTCGGGCGAGCCGCGCTGGCGCAGATAGATCGTGAACACGGCCATCGAGCCGACGGCCAGGAACTCGGACTGCCAGTTCTGCAAGGTGGCCTCCCAGAGGTCCGGGCGGGACAGATAGCCCGCGTAGCTCACCTCCGGTTCCATGTGATCCTGCTGGTCCTGGTTGTAGGCAGTCCAGCCCGTCACCGACTGGGCGACCCACGACCCGAGAAAGATGACGAACATGACCAGGAGAAGCGAGTTCGAGTAGAGCCACCGGCGAAGGCCGCTCTGGGGCCGCGCCCACGCCGGAGAGCCGCGACCGGCATAGCGGCCGAGCTTCTGCTTCTCCTCCGACTCGGGGCCGATGTCTGCGATCCGCTTCGACTCGTTCGAGCCCCGCTGGACGAGCCAGATCGTCGCCAGGATGAACAGGGCGAACTGCAGGTACTCCGACTGCCAGTTCTCGAGCACGGCCTGGCCGAAGTGCGAGGAGACGAGGTAGCGTCCGTAGGAGATCGTCTCCGCGCCGTGGGTCAGCGCCTCCTCGTTGAACACGCGGTGGCCGGCAACCGACTGGCCTACGAGCGCCGCGAGGAAGATCACGAGGAACACGAGCGAGAGCGAGTTGTCGCGCAGCTGGCGCTTCACAGGTGCCGAAGGCCGACGATGAGGCCCCACACGAGGCCCGTCGCGATGAGAACCAGGTACGTCACGAACATCGCGCGCACCGAGGGAACGCTAGGAGAAGAGGCGGACGGTCACGCCGCTGCGCGGAGGGCCTTCAGAAGCTGGGTCTTCGACATGTCAGCCCGGCCCTTGATGTCGTACTCCTTGGCGCGCTCGTAGAGCTCTTCCTTCGAGAGGTCGTCCAGGCCACCGTTCCCGGAGCCGCCATTCTCGGCCGTGCCTCCACGAGCCTTGGTGCCCGAGCGGCGGCGACCAGCTGCCTCGACGCTCTCCTTCAGCGCGGTAAGGAGATCCGGTGTCGCCGCGGGGGCCTTGGGCTTCTTGACGCGCGGCTCCTTTCCGGCTTTTTTCGCGCGGATGATCTCGCAGAGTGCGTCCCGGTGCGTGTCGTCGTACTTCTTCGGCTGAAAGTCGCCGGAGAAGCTCTCGATCAGCTTCCCCGCCATCTCGAGCTCGCGGCTCTCCACCTTCGTCTTCGCCGGAGCGATGTCCTTGGTCGGCCGGATCTCGTCGGCGAAGTACATCTTCTCGAGCGTGATCACGCCATCGCGGATGCGAAGGCAGCCGAGGTTCTGCTTGTCGCGCATCACGTACTTGGCGATCGCAGCGAGGCCGGCGCGCTCCATCGCCTGGACGAGGAGCGCGTAGACCTTCTCGGCGTTCTCCTGCGGGCCGAGGTAGTACGTGCGCTCGAAATAGATCGGGTCGATCTCCTCGTACGGGACGAAGTCGCGGATGTCGATCGTCTTGAAGTTCTCGGCCCCGGCCGCGTCGAAGTCCTCGTCCGTCATGTAGACGTACTCGCCTTTCTCGTACTCGAAGGCCTTGACGATCTCGTCGTCCGGGACGGGCTTCTCCTCTTCCTTGCAGATCTTCTGGTAGCCGATGCGGCTTCCGTCCGGCTCGTGGATGTAGTTGAAGTGGAGATCCTGCTCGTCGATTGCGCTGTACATCCGCACCGGGACGTTCACGAGACCGAAGGAGATGGAGCCGGACCAGATCGCGCGGGGCACGGCGAGGGTTTCCCCGCGGCAGGGCCTCGGCGAAACGCGCCGGAGCTTGTGCCGTTCGCAGCGGCTCCGCCGGAATCGACGTTCGTTAGGGTTCGGGCCGGTTGATGAGAAGGCGCGCGGTCATCCAGATGATCGGGATCGGCTTCCTCGCCGGGATCGTCACGGGCGGGGTCGCGTTCTTCATCCCGTGGCTCCCGGATCAGGCATCCGAGGAGGCCAAGGCGATCGACGCCGCCTACTGGTTCGTCGTCATCATCTGCGCCGTCATCTTCGCCCTCGTCGCCGGGGTTTCCCTCTACTCGTGCTGGAAGTTCCGCGCCCCGCCCGACGACGAGGACGACGGCTCGCCGATCCACGGGCACACCGGTCTCGAGATCTACTGGACGGCAGTCCCGACGATCCTCGTCACCGCGATGGCGGTCTTCAGCGGCTTCGCGCTCGCGGCAGCAGAGGACCTCCCGGATAAGCACGGGACGATCCAGGTCACCGCGCAGCAGTTCGCCTGGAGCTTCACCTACCCCGAGCTCGACCGGACGGAGGGCGAGCTCGTGCTCGAGCTCGACAAGCCGATGCAACTCGTCCTGACCGCGAAGGACGTGATCCACTCCTTC
The DNA here is from genome assembly GCA_013697275.1 of Actinomycetota bacterium. Classification (GTDB taxonomy): domain Bacteria; phylum Actinomycetota; class Thermoleophilia; order Gaiellales; family Gaiellaceae; genus JACCXC01. The sequence continues at coordinate 5,068 of JACCXC010000127.1, forward strand.
TGGGTGCCGGAGTTCCGCATGAAGCAGGACGCGGTCCCGGGCGTCGAGACGACAGTCCCGATCACGCCGATCAAGCTGGGCACGTACGACGTCATCTGCACGGAGCTCTGTGGCCTCGGGCACAGCGTCATGCGCGCGAGAGCCCGGGTCCTGTCGGCCGAGGACTACGCGAAGTGGGCGGCCGGCGACTCGGGCGACAGCGCCGAGACGACCACGGGCGAAGGCGGCGACACGTCCACCGAGGGCCGTTAGGGTGCCCGCCTGCGCCGGGGGGAGGGCTAGCTAGTGGCGGTCGCAGCCCCGCAGACGCGGCACGCTGAGCACGAGGGCCCGCCCGTCCGCCCGACCGGCCGGCGCCGCTGGACGGCCGGCGGCTGGCTCCGGGTCGCGTGGATCGTTCCGCTCGCCTTCCTGCTCGTCCCCGTCCTCGTCCTCGCGCTTCGCCACTGGCTCAGCTACCCGTCGAGCCCGTTCAGCGTCTTGAACCCGCTCGACGACTCCGGGTGGAACGACGACTTCTGGCGCTTCGCCAAGCAGGATCTTCAGCCTCTCATCACCACGTGGACGGTCGTCGTCCCGTTCGCCTTCCTCGCCGGGATCGGCGGGTTCGACTACTGGGCCTACTGGATCTCGGGGCGGCCGACGCGGCCCGAGGACCACTCGGGGCACGGCGCCCGCACCTGGCGCGACTACTTCCGGGTCAACACCGACCACAAGGTGATCGGGATCCAGTACGTCGTCACGACGATCATCTTCTTCATCGCGGGCGGCCTCCTCGCGATGTTCCTGCGTGCCGAGCTGGCGAAGCCCGGGATGCAGATCGTGGATCCGCAGGGCTACAACGGCCTCTTCTCGGTCCACGCGGCGCTGATGATCTTTCTCTTCATCATCCCGGCGTTCGCGGGGCTCGGGAACTACGTGATCCCGCTCATGATCGGCGCGCCGGACATGGCGTTCCCCCGCCTGAACGCCCTGTCCTTCTGGCTCCTGCCGATCGCGGGCCTGATGATGCTCTCGAGCTACCTCGTCGGCCCCTTCGCCGCGGGCTGGACGAACTACGTCCCCCTCGCGGTGCAGCAGCCCGAAGGGAACCTCTTCTTCCAGATGGGTGTCCAGTGGGCGGGGGCCTCATCGATCCTGACCGCGCTCAACTTCCTGGTCACGATCATCACCATGCGTGCGCCCGGAATGACCTTCTGGCGCATGCCGCTCCTCGTCTGGGCGAACTTCGCGACCTCGACGCTGGTCGTGATCGCGACGCCGTTCATCGCCGGCTCGCAGTTCTTCATCCTCTTCGACCGCGTCCTGCACACGAACTTCTTCGACGCGGGGGAGGGCGGTTACCCGCTCGGGTACCAGCACATCTTCTGGTTCTACTCGCACCCGGCGGTCTACATCATGATGCTGCCCGGCTTCGGGATCGTCTCGGAGGTGATCTCCGTCTTCGCCCGGAAGCCGATCTTCGGCTACCGCCTGATGGCCTTATCCCTGATGGCGATCCTCATCCTCGGGTTCTCGGTCTGGGCGCACCACATGTTCGTGAGCGGCATGGCCGCGTGGCTGCGCGTCCCGATGATGGTGACGACGATGATCATCGCCGTCCCGACCGGCATCAAGGTCTTCAGCTGGCTCGCGACGCTCTGGGAGGGGCGCATCAGATTTAAGACGCCCATGCTGTTCGCACTCGGCTTCGTGTCGATGTTCGTGATCGGCGGGCTTTCGGGTGTCTACCTGGGCTCGATCCCGATCGACATCCACACGAGCGACACCTACTTCGTCGTCGCCCACATCCACTACGTCCTCTTCGGCGGGTCGCTCTTCACGATCTACGCGGGCTTCTACTACTGGTTCCCGAAGATGACCGGCCGGATGTACAACGAGGCGCTCGGCAAGCTCCACTTCTGGCTCACCTTCATCGGGTTCAACGCGACGTTCTTCCCGATGCACTGGATCGGCGTGCGCGGGATGCCGCGCCGCGTGGCCGACTACGACCCGCAGTTCGCCAACTGGAACCTGATCATCTCGATCGCCTCCTTCTTCCTGGGCGCCTCGACGCTCGTCTTCCTCTACAACATGCTGGTCAGCTGGCGCTCGGGCGAGCCCGCGCCCGGAAACCCGTGGCGCGCCCTCACGCTCGAGTGGCAGGTCTCGTCGCCGCCGCCCGTCTTCAACTTCGACGAGATCCCGCAGGTGGTCGGGAGCCCGTACGAGTACGGCGTCCGCGGCGCCCGGCACGCGGTTCTGAACGGCGCGCCGACCACGCAAGGCCGTGAGGCGGCGCCGATGGAGGAGTCCGTCCCGTGAGCACGCCCGAGACGCCGCGCCACGTCCTCGTCGTTGCGAACGAGACGGTCGTCGGGCGGAGGCTCATCGACGCCGTCCAGGCGCGGGCGGCGAAGGGGCCGATTCGCGTCACCGTCGTCTGCCCGCAGAACGCCCCCCGCGCCGGGTACGTCGTCTACCAGGACGAGCGCCGCTCGGCTGCCGAGCGGCGCCTTCGCCGCACCCTCGATCTCTTCCACGAAGCGGGGATCGCCGCGCGTGGGGCGATCGTCGACCCCGACCCCCTGCAGGCGATCCGCGACGCCCTCCACGAGTACGAGCCGGATGAGATCATCGTCTCGACGCACCCCGCGTCGAAGGGCTCGAGCTGGCTGCGCGGCGACTTGATCGACCGCGCGCGCAAGGCGGCCGGCGATCTGCCGCTCGAGCACATCGTCGTCGACCTGAGCGAGGCGCGGGAGCGGGCCCACATCCTCGTCCTCGGCAGCGAGACCGTCGTCGGCGAGCCGCTCCTCCAGGCGGTGCGCGAGCGCGCCGAGGCCTCGCCCGCGGACTTCACCGTCGTCGTTCCAGCCGAACCGCCGGGCGCCGAGCAGCGGATGCGACAGACGCTCGCCCAGCTGCGCGCCGCCGGGCTCGAGGTGACCGGCCACGTGGGCGACCCGGACCCCGTCTGCGCAGCGGTCAACACCGTCCATGACGAAGGCGTCGACGAGATCATCCTCTCGACCTTCCCTGCAGCCTCCTCGGGCTGGCTCCGCCGGGACGTCCTCGGCCGGATCAGGCAGCGGACGAAGGTTCCGGTACACCATGTGGTCGTCGAGCGCGCCGAGGTAGAGGCAGGGGCAGCGCGCTAGTGGCCTCGGTCGCGCACGCCCCCGAGCACGACCACCACGGTCCGCCTGCTGCCAACGTCAGCTCGCGCGTTGACGCGCGGCTCCTCGGCATCTACATCTTCATCGCCTCCGAAGTGATGCTCTTCGGCTCGTTCTTCACCGCGTTCTTCTTCGCGCGGATCATCGTCCCGAACGAGACTTGGCCACCGGAGCCCTTCGAGCTTCCTGTCTACCTGGCGCTCATCAACACGATCATCCTCGTCACCTCGAGCTTCACAATGCACTGGGCCCTCCAGTCGATCAAGCGGAACTACCGGGCCGGCTTGATCGCGGGCCTCACGCTCACCTTCCTGCTCGGCCTGACCTTCCTGCTCATCCAGGCGCGCGAGTACACCCGGATCGGGTTCGCGCCCAAGGACCTCGCCTTCGGCTCATCCTTCTTCGGTCTGACGGGCCTGCACGGGATGCACGTGTTCGTCGGTCTGAACCTGCTGCTCTACGCGCTCATCCGCTCGATCCGCGGCCACTTCGGACCGAAGGCGCACGACCACCTCGGCGTCGAGATTCCGGGGATCTACTGGCACTTCGTCGACGTAATGTGGATCATCGTGTACGTCACGGTCTACGTGATCTAGGAGGGCCCAACGCGCAACCCGCTTCGCACCGAGGCCGAGGCCTTCAGCTTCGTCCTGGTGGTCGGGGTGCTCTTCCTGGCCGTCGGGCTGGCGGCCGTGCTCGGCGGCGCGGAGGTCGCGCTCGGGGTCTTCCTCGCCCTTGCGCTCGGCGTGGCGGCGGGGCTGTACCTGAAGACCGAGCCGCGAGTTCGCGAGCCTGCGATCTGGGAGCGCGGAGGCGGCGATCGCCGGCGCGTCCTCGTCGTCGCGAACGAGACGGTCACGGGAGCGGCGCTTCTGGAGGAGATCATTCGCCGGGGCGGCGAGCGTGCCGAAGTGCTGGTCGTGACACCTGCCCTGAACTCGCGCCTGCGCCACTGGACATCGGACGAGGACCGGTCGCGCGGCGAGGCGCAGGCCAGGCTTGACGCTGCGCTCGCTGCGCTGGCCGCCCGGGGCGTCGAGGCGACGGGTCACGTGGGCACCGACGACCCGCTCCAGGCGATCGAGGACGCCCTTCGCACCTTCCGGGCCGACGAGCTGATCATCTCGACCCATCCGCCCGGGCGATCGAACTGGCTCGAGAAGGACTTGCTGCGCATCGCCCGGGAGCGGTATGACTGTCCCATCGCGCACGTCGTCGTCGATCTCGCCCATGAAGGTGCCCGCTTCGGGAGCCCGTCCGCATGAAACGGTTCCTGACGTTCTTCCGGCGGCGTCGAGTACGCCACGCCAGCAAGCTCCACGAGGCGCGCCGGGGCAAGCAGCACTCGGGCCCGTACGCCGAGCTCGACCGAAACCGCGTCCAGAGCGAAGCCCGCGGCGGCTTCGACGCGGGCGGCGGCGGGAGCTTCTAGCTCTTTAGCCGCCGGGTGCCTTGACGATGTACTCGGCGAGCGCACGGATCTGCTCGTCGGTCAGGCGGCCTTCGAACGCCGGCATCCCGTTTCCGCCGTTCTTGATCTGCGTGACCGCCGACTCGAGCTCCGGCTTCACGTCGTCGAGGTTCGGGCCGACCGACCCGGTCGTGCCCGCATCGCCCAGCGTGTGGCACCCGCCACACGAGGAGGTGAAGATCGACTTCGGGTCGTCTCCCTGCGGCCCGGCAGCAGCGCCTTCGCCCGGGTTGGCAGCCACGTCGGCCACGTAGGCAGCGATGCTGACCAGGTCCTCATCGGGGAGGTAGTTCGCCTTGTCGCCCGCGTCGTCGAAGTCGGGCATCGGAAGAGCGGGGATCTTCATCTGCTCGAGCGTCACCTCGAAGAAGGTGTCGGTCGCGAATCCCTGGGCGCGCGACTGGCGGAAGGCGTCGTCCAGGTTGGGCCCGATCTGGCCCGCCGTGCCCGCGTCCTCGAGGACGTGGCAGGAGCCGCACTTCTGGGAGAAGAGCTCCTTCCCGCGGGTCGTGTCCGCGGCTTGGCGGTTGGCGACCTGGTTCCCGCAGCCGGAGACCGCAAGCGCGGCGAGGAGGAGCCCCGCCGCTAGCCGTCCCGCGCTACGCCTGCGCGGGATCCCGCGAATCGAGCTGCTCAACGGCCTCTTCGCGCGTGGCGTAGATCGGAAACACCTTGTCGAGCCCGGTGATCTCGAAGATCTTCGTGATGTTGCGGTCGCTGCAGACGAGGGAGAGCTGTCCGCCGTTCGGCCGCAGCCGCTTCACGCCGCCGACGAGCACGCCGAGGGTCGTCGAGTCGATGAACGTCGTGTCGGAGAAGTCGACCACGATGCTCTTGCCGCCCTGGCCGACGAGCTCGAGCAGCTGCTGCTTGAACTCCGGCGCCGTGTAGAGGTCGACCTCCCCCGCAAGGGCGATCAGGTACGCGTCCTCGCGCAGCTTCTCGGTCTTGATGTCGAAGTTCATTCCGGGCTCTGGAGATCGGAGACGGCGTACCTTAGCGCTTAGGGGCCCGGCGGGGCCTGCCCCTCCTGCGCCGCGTCCTGCTGCAGTTTCAACTGCTTGAGGAGCTCGCGGATCTGGGCCGCGTCCGGCGACTCCGGCGCAAGCTCGAGGTAGCGCTCGAAGGCGGTGATCGCCAGCGTCGTGTCGCCCCCTTGCTGGGCGGAGCGGCCGAGCTCGAAGAAAGAGCTCGCCTCCTCGGGCTGGAGCTTCGTGACCTTCTGCCAGACCTCGGACTCCTTCTTGTAGGCGTCCTGGGCCGCTGCGACGGCGATCGAGTAGTTCGTCGAGGCCTCTTGCCGGATCTGGCTCGTGATGGGGTCGACTCCGATCGCCTGCGAGACCGCGCCGCCCGGGCTTTGGATCTCGTTGGCGAAGAAGGCTCGCGAGGCCAAAATCTGCGCGCTCTGCGCCCGCTGCTCCGCTGCGCCGCCCTTCGTCAGGTAGAGGCCGGCGAGCTGCTGCAGCGCGTTGGGGTCGTCGGGTCGCAGCTCGAGGTAGCGGTTCATCTCGGCGATCTGCTGGTCGACGTTCAGCGACTGATCCTGGAAGATCGCCTCGAGGTAGCGCTCGAGCTTCGCGTCGTCCTTCGGGGCAGCGACGGCCTCCTCCCGCGCCTTGCCGACGTCGCTATCGCCCGTGCCCGGCTGCCGGTTGAAGAGGTCGGCGAGGTAGTCGCCCACGCCCGAGCCGAGGCCCGTCCCGACCCCGGCAACGACGAAAGCGAGCGCGAACGCGAAGGCGAGGAACGCGAAGACCCACTTCGCCCGGCGGCGCAGCCGGGGGAAGAACATCAGGTCTTCAGCGCTGGAGGCAGGACGCCGAGCAGGCGGCTTCGGGCCTCTGCGGCCTCCTGTCTGAGCTCGTGCCATGCCATCCCTCCCTTCCGGTAGCGCTCCTCGCCGTCGACGAGGGTTAGCTGGACCCGCTCGGGAGAGCCGCCGAAGACGACCGCCGCGGCGGGGTCCTCCCAGGGCAGGTACGGCGAGCCGGCGAGCGAGACGACGGTCAGGTCGGCGCGCTTCCCCGGCGCGAGCGACCCGACCTCGTCTTCGAGCCCGAGCGCGCGCGCAGCGCCAAGCGTAGCGAGTTCGAGCGCCTCGTTGGCCGAGAGCGCGTCGGGTTCGGCGGCCCGCGCCCGGGCCGCGTACACGGCCGTCCGCATCTCCTCGAAGAAGTCGAACGAGGGCGCCGACGCAGGGCTATCGGTCCCGAGGCCGACTCGGATGCCCGCGTCGAGAAGCTCGCGGAGCGGGGCGATCCCGCAGCCGAGGACGGCGTTCGAGCGCGGGCAGTGGGCGACCGCGACGTCGTGGCGGACGAGCAGGCCGATCTCTTCGGCGTCCACCTTCACGCAGTGAGCGGCGAGCACGTGGGGCCCGAGAAGGCCCTCGTCGGCGAGGTGGCGCACCGGTGTCTTCCCGGGCGGGTCGACCTGGCTGACCGCTGCGATCGGGCCCTCTCCACGCAGGAGATAGTCGAGCTCGTCGTCTGACTCGCCCACGTGCGTGACGACCGGAAGGTCCCGCTCGTAGGTCATCCGGTAGACGTCGGGTGAAGCGGAGTAGGGCGCATGCGGGGAGACGCCGAAGCGGATCGTCCCGGACTCGAGCTCGCCCACCCGCTCGAAGAGCTGGTCGAGGCGATGGCGAGCCTCGCCAACGTCGGCACCGAACACCTCGAGGCAGACGAGCGCGCGCAGGCCGAGGTCGGCAGCCCCCTGCGCCGCCGCGCCGCTGAAGCTCGCATCGGCGATCGTCGTGATCCCCGAGCGCAGGCACTCGGCGGCGCCGAGTCGGGCGACCGCCACGAACTCCTCCCAGCCGATCCGGGCCTTGCGCTCGATGTGCGTCGCGAGCCATGGCCCGAAAGGCTGGCCGTCCCCGAAGCCCGCGTAGACCGCGTATTCGAGGTGGGAGTGGGCGTTCACGAGCCCCGGGACGATCGCCGCGCCGTCGAAGCGTTCGCCTTCCCCGAGCTCGCCGCGCGTTCCGACGGCGGCAACGCGTCCGTCCTCGAGCACCACGGCGCCGTCTCGGATCGGCTCGCTCGCGACCGGTAGCACCCAGTCGGCCGAGAGGACGCGCATCAGGGGATGACGCCCGAGGCCCGCCAGCGGCGCTCGAAGAAGGCGGACGCCCAGATCGAGATCTCGAAGAGGATGAGGAGCGGGATCGTCTCGAAGACGAGCGAGATCGGGTCCACCGTCGGCATGAGCGCGGCCACGACGACGATGAGCACGATCGCCATCTTTCGGTTGCTCCGCAGCGTTCCCGAGGACAGCACGCCCAGGCGAACGAGCGCGAGGATGAAGATCGGAAGCTGGAAGACGAGGGCGAACGCGAGCAGGCCGAACGTTACGAAGGAGAGGTAGTAGCTCGCGCGGATCTGGATGTCGTAGAGCTCCGAGTCGTAGTTGGTCAGGAAGTCGAGAGCGCGCGGCAGGACGATCCAGTAGCCGAACGCGATGCCGCCGGCGAGGAGGACCGTGGAGATCGCGACGAAGACGGCGACGACTCGCTGCGCGTGCTCGGCGAACGCCGGGGCCAGAAAGCTCCAGATCTGCCAGAGCAGAACCGGGAAGGCGAGCAGGAACCCTGCCGCCAGGCTGACCTTGAACGACGTGAAGAAGGGCTCGGTGACCCCGAACGTGATCAGCTGGCGATCGTCCGGGAGCGGGTCGACGAGCGCCTCGACGATCCGCTCGTGAAACGGGAAGGCGACGCCGACGCCGACCGCCAGGGCGAGCAGCGAGACGATCAGGCGCGTGCGAAGCTCGTCGAGGTGCTGGACGAGCGTGACGCTCTCGCCGTGCCCTAGCCGGCGCGGCAGTCGCGGCCGAGCGATCGCCATTCGCGGCTTAGCTGGAGCTGGAGACGCGTTCGGTCTCGGAGGAGGGGTGCGTCGTCTCAGGAGCCGGGGCAGTGAGCTCCGTAGGAGGCCGCTCGGGCTCGTCGTCCTTACCCGTCACCGCGTCCTTGAACTCACGCATTCCCCGTCCGAGCGAACGCCCCATCTCCGGGAGCCGTTTCGCCCCGAAAAGCAGGAGCAGCACCGCGAAGATGATGGCGAGCTCCCAGAAGCTGAGGCCCAGGGGCATAGCCCGATGGTAGCACCGAGACCCGGCTCGGAGGCCTTGGGCGGCCGGTAGACTGTGGGTGTCACGAGCCGCCGTCCGGCTCGGCCTGTGTATCCCGTCAGGGAGGCTTTCACTAACTTGTCGCTGTTCGAGATCAGGAACCTGCACGTCGCGCTCGAAGATGGCACCTCGATCGTCAAGGGCGTCGACCTTACGATCGACACCGACGAGGTGCATGCGGTCATGGGTCCGAACGGCTCGGGCAAGTCCACGCTCGCCTACGCGCTGATGGGCCACCCGGCCTACGAGATCACCGACGGGGAGATTCTCCTCGACGGTGAGAACATCGTGGAGATGGGGGCCGACGAGCGCGCGCAGCGCGGGCTCTTCCTTGCCTTCCAGTATCCGTACGCGGTGCCGGGCGTCACCGTCGCGAGCTTCCTCCGCTCGGCCGTCAACGCGGTCCGCAAGGCGCGAAACGGCGGCGAGGACGATCCGATCGCGATCAAGGAGTTCCGTACGCAGCTCACGGGTGCGATGGCCGACCTCAAGGTGTCCAAGGAGATGGCCGGTCGCTACCTCAACGAGGGGTTCTCGGGCGGCGAGAAGAAGCGCGTTGAGATCCTGCAGATGGCGATGTTGCAGCCCCGCATCGCCGTGCTCGACGAGACCGACTCAGGACTCGACATCGATGCGCTGAAGGTCGTCGCCGAAGGCGTGGAGAAGCTCGTCGGCCCGCAGATGGGTGCGCTCGTGATCACCCACTACCAGAGAATTTTGAACTACATCAAGCCCGACTTCGTGCACGTCTTCGTGGACGGGCGTATCGTGGCCGAGGGAGGCCCCGAGCTCGCGGAGACGCTCGAGGCGGAGGGCTACGAAGCCTTCATTCCCGCCGGCGCAGCCATGGGAGGTGATTCGTAGTGGCCATCACCGAGACCGAAGTCGTCCAGGGGATCGGCACCGACTACGAGGTCAAGTACGGGTTCCACGTCCCCGAGGACTACTTCTTCAAGTCTGGCAAGGGCCTTTCGCACGAGCTCGTCGACGCCATCTCGAGCCACAAGAACGAGCCCGAGTGGATGCGGAAGTTCCGCCATAAGAGCCTCGACTACTTCTATGCGCGCCCGATGCCGACCTGGGGCGGGGACCTCTCGACGATCGACTTCGACGACATCTACTACTACATCCGCCCCACCGAGAACCAGGCCAACTCCTGGGAGGACCTGCCTGCGGACATCAAGGACACGTGGGACAAGCTCGGGATCCCGGAGGCTGAGAAGAAGTACCTCGCCGGTGTCGGGGCGCAGTACGAGTCCGAGGTCGTCTACCACAAGCTCCAGGAGGAGCTCGAAAACCAGGGCGTCATCTTCCTCGACATGGATTCGGCGCTTCGCGAGCACGAGGACATCGTCCGCGAGCACATGGCCACGATCATCCCGCAGAACGACAACAAGTTCGCGGCGTTGAACTCGGCCGTCTGGTCGGGCGGCTCCTTCATCTACGTGCCGCCGGGCGTACGCGTCGAGCTCCCGCTCCAGGCCTACTTCCGCATCAACGCGGCCAACATGGGCCAGTTCGAGCGGACGCTGATCATCGTCGACGAGGACGCCTACGTGCACTACGTCGAGGGTTGCACCGCGCCGATCTACACGACCGACTCGCTCCACTCCGCGGTCGTCGAGATCATCGTGAGGAAGGGCGGGCGCTGCCGGTACACGACGATCCAGAACTGGTCGAACAACGTCTACAACCTCGTCACCAAGCGCGCGGTCGCCCACGAGAACGCCACGATGGAATGGGTCGACGGGAATCTCGGCTCCAAGCTGACGATGAAGTACCCGGCCATCTGGCTGATGGGGGAGGGCGCGCACGGAGAGGTGCTCTCGATCGCCTTCGGCGGCAAGGGCCAGCACCAGGACGCGGGCGGCAAGTGCGTCCACGTGGCACCGAACACGTCGTCGGTCATCACCTCGAAATCGATCTCCAAGGACGGTGGGCGCGCGGGCTACCGCGGCCTCCTCGAGGTGGCGAAGGGCGCGCACGGCGCCAAGTCGAAGGTCGTCTGTGACGCGCTGATTCTCGACGACGAGTCGCGCTCGGACACCTACCCGTACATCCGCGTCGACGAGAACGACGTCGACCTCGGTCACGAGGCGACCGTCTCGAAGATCGGCGAGGAGCAGCTCTTC
>JACCXC010000131.1 GCA_013697275.1 Actinomycetota bacterium
TGAGAGCACAGGTCGCTCGAGCCTTAGGGCTCGAGCACGACCTTTGTGTGCTCGTTCTTGACGTACCCGATCCGGAACGTGCCCTGGCGCAGGTGGCAGTGCATCTCGACTGCCTGTCCGATCGCGAACGCTGCGAAGTTGCCGTTCGAGTGCGCGCAGCGCACGTCGCGGTCGAGCTCCCGCACGGTGGCACTCGATGCGTCCTTGGCGACGAGCTGGCCCTGGACGACCAGTTCCCCCTCGACCGTGGGTCCGTCGTTTCGCCAGAGCGCCCAGTCGGACATGAGCTTCGTGAGCCGCTGGACGCCGTTCTCCGTGCGGCAGCGTAGGTAGCGCGGTGATGAGAACGAACGACTTCCTCACGGCGCCTGCTTTGTCCGCAACAGGACACGCCTAGGGGCGCACAGGCCGTATCAAAGCGGCCGCCGCGAGAGTCGAGGATCGTCCCCCAAGCGGGTACCCCATTCGGCGGCGAGAATGGACGCGTGAGGGTCGTCCTGACCGGGGCTGCGGGCGGCATCGGGAGCGCGCTTCGTACGCCGCTTCGCGAGCGCGCCTCGCTCGTCCGCCTGGTGGACATGAAGCCGATCGAGGACGCGGCCGAGCGTGAAGAGGTCGATTGCTTCGACCTGGCAGACCTGCCGAGGGTTCAAAAGGCCCTCGAGGGAATGGACGCGGTCGTCCACCTGGCTGCGGTGCCTACGGAGGACTCCTACGACCGGATCGCAGAGGCAAACCTGCGCGCGACCTTCAACATCTTCGAGGCGGCCCGGGTCGAAGGCGTCTGCAGGATCGTCTTCGCCTCCTCGAACCACGCGACGGGCTTCTACCGGCGGGACGAGCGCATCTCGCCGCGCGATCCAGTGCGTCCCGACTCCCTCTACGGCGTCAGCAAGGTCTTCGGTGAGGCGCTCGGGAGCCTCTACGCCGACAAGTTCGGCCTCGAGGTGGTGGCGCTCCGGATCGGCGGGTTCGCGCAGGAGCCGCCCGAGGGCCCGGCGCGCCCGATGTGGCTCTCACCCGGAGACATGGCGCGCCTGACCTGGGCCGCGCTGGTGGCTACGGACGTTCACTTCGAGGTGGTCTACGGCCTCTCGGAAACTGGCAGCCTCTGGTGGGACAACGCCGCGGCCGCGCGGCGGATCGGATACGAGCCGCAAGACGCGATCGAGCCGAAGAATCCGGGGCCGGGACTCCAAGGAGACCCGTTCACCGATCCTGCCTTCGGCGCTAGCCAGCCCCCGTGAAGTCGTACCCGGAGCTCCACGTGACGTCGGCGAGTGTCCTTTGCCCAGCGACCGACGGATGGAAGTAGTCGCGCTTGGAAACGTGCTCGGGCCGGAACGGGTCTCTGCTCCGCGCGTTCGCGACGAGCAAGCCCACGAGGAGTGCGCGGAGCTCACGGCTCTCTTCCTCGGCCGCCAGCGCCTGGTCGATCCAGCAAGAGAGGATCGGGCGATTCACGCCGCACGCTCCAGCCATCCGCCGGCCGAGTCGACGACCACGGCCTCGGCGGCGGACAGGGAGCGCCCATCACGGGCTCGCTTCACGAGCGTGGCGACGTAAGTCTTGAGCTCATCAGGCGCCGTGATCCGCGCGACCTCGACGACCCGGGCCAGGAGGTCTAGCACCAGCAGCGGTTCAGGGGCCGCCGCACGCATCGGTATCGTGAAAGAGCGCAGGCACCCACTAGCGTCCGAGAACCGCCTTCAGGCCCGGGTGAGGATGCCGGGCGCGTAACTCCACGCCCTCTCTCCCCCGACACGCGAGCCGGACGTCGGCGGACCTTCTCGTAGCGGTCGACGGCCGTCCAGGCGAGCTGCTCGGCGATGACGGGGTCGTCCGCGTGACGGATGACGCCCTCGAGCACCTGGCGCTCGAAGGTCGCGAGCGCCTCGCGGTGCAGGCGGGAGTGCGGCTCGACCGGGAAGACGGCCGACTCGCCCAGCCGGTCGGCCACGACGTCCATGGCCGGCTCGATGTAGCGCGGGTCGAAGGCGACCTCGGCCACGTCATACGTCTCGGCGAGCTCGCGCAGCGAGTCCTGGATGTCCTCGTAGTCGATCCGCCCCTGGTGGGAAACGTGGTGCGGAACGTCGGGCCGCACCGAGAAGACGCGCGCGGCCACGTCGATCCGGCCGTCGTCGGCGCGTGAGGCCCAGGCGAGCGCCGAGGCGTCGTAGGAGCGGCTGCCATCACCGCCGATGCAGGTGCTCGCTCCCGGCTCGATGCGCGAGTCCGGGTCGGCAAGGCGTTCCAGGTGTCGCCGGGGATCCAGCGCTCGGCCTCGGGCGCGACCCAGGCGTTCAAATGTCGCCTCTTGAAGGTTGACGTCGCCATTGAGGGCGAGCGCCGCTGCCGACGCAGGTCGGCCACCGTCACCCAGGAGCCCGGGTTGACGGCCTCCCAGAGCCTCTCGTCGTCCGGGTCGCAGTCGGCGGCGGCGCCCCACCAGTAGAAAAGGACGCCGTTCGCCTCGTCGCGCGCGGTCACGAGGCCGGGTCTCGGCTGCTCGGGCTCGAGCTGCTCGAGCACGTCCGAATAGAGCTTGCCGAAGAGGGAAGCACTGTCGTGGCCGGCCGTCGAGATGGTGAGCCAGAAAGCGTCGGGGCGTTTGTGCACGGCCGTGTCCATCGCCTCGAAGAGCTCCCGCTGCTTATCGGTGGTGAAGGCGTGCGCCTCGTCGACGATGACCGCGCTCGGGTTGGCGCCGTGTGCGACGTAGCCGTCCGCCGAGATGGTGCGAAGGACGCCCTTGGTCTCGGGCCGCGCAATCTCGCGCCGACCGATGACGAGATGCTCCGCGAGCGGGCCCGACTCGGCGAAGCCGCGCGCGTACTCGAAGACGACGCCCGCCTGGTCGCGCGCCGCCGCCGCGCAGATGACATCCGGCTCGTCCGTGCGCGTCATCAGCTCGTAGAGGCCGACTGCGGCGGCGATCGGGCTCTTCCCGTTCCCGCGCGGGACGCCCAGGATGGCGCGCTTGTAGATGCGGTTCCCACGCTCGTCCAGGCGGTAGAGCTCGTCCACGAACTCACGCTGCCACGGCTCGAGGA
>JACCXC010000036.1 GCA_013697275.1 Actinomycetota bacterium
CGGTTGCCCTGGACGGGTTCCGCGACAACGGCTGGCTGCTGGGGGACGCCGTGGGGGGTCTGGGCGCCCGCGAGCTGGACGTGGTCTACGTCCTGGTCCAGGCGGGGGAACGCCTCCTCGACCAGCCCGCGCCGAGAGGGCGAGCAGTGGAGGTCCCCGGCGGCTGCGACCCGGATCGGCTGCACGGCGTCTCTATCCTGCCGATTGATCCGCCCAGGGGCCGGGTATCCGTCTGGCCGTGCCCGAGTTCGAGGAGATGTGCGAGAGCATGAAGAACGCCGCCGGCGCGCTTCGCGACGCCGACGTGCCTTTCGTCCTCGGCGGCAGCCTCGCGGCCTGGGCTCGGGGCGGGCCCGCCCCGAATCACGACGTGGACTTCCTCGTGAAACCTGACGACGTCGAGCGTGCCGCACAGATACTGGCCGAGCTCGGGCTTCGGATCGAGAACCCGCCTGAAGGATGGCTCGTGAAGGCCTGGGACGGAGACGTCCTCGTCGACCTGATCTACGACCCCTCGAGCGGGCCGGTCACGGACGAGGTGATCGAGCGTGGGGAGGAGCGCGAAGTGCTCTCGACGCGTATGCGCGTGATGGCGCTCGAGGACGTGATGGTGACGAAGCTCCTCGCTCTCGACGAGACGCATCTCGACCTCGCGGGCTCGCTCGAGATCGCTCGGCCGCTCCGGGAGCAGATCGACTGGGACGAGGTCCGAGGGCGGACGAAGGACTCGCCCTACGCGAGGGCGTTCTTCGCGCTGGTCGAGGAGCTCGGCGTTGTCGAACGTGAGGTCGTGGGCTAGACTCGAGACCAGGGTGCGCACGCTGCTTATCAGCGGAATGGAGACCTAGCGAGCGGGCAGTTGCGCCGGTCGACGAGTCTCCCGAGGCCTCTCACACGAGAGGCTTTTTCGTTCCTGAGGGCGAACTGAGGACGGACGTGGAGCGGTACGAGCCAGCGAAGATCGAGCGCAAGTGGCAAGAAATCTGGGCGCGCGAGGGCGCGTTCACCGTCCCGAACCCGGAGCCCGGCTCGGTCGGAGACGACCGGAAGACCTACGTCCTCGAGATGCTCCCCTACCCCTCGGGCGAGCTCCACATGGGGCACGTCCGCAACTACATGCTCGGCGAGGTCGTCTCGCACTTCCGCCGCCGCCGCGGCGAAGCCGTCCTCCGGCCGATGGGCTTCGACTCCTTCGGCCTGCCGGCCGAGAACGCGGCGATCAAGGAGGGCGGCCACCCGCGCGACGTGGCGGAGCGGAACATCGCTGCGATCCGCACGCAGATCGAGCGAATGGGCTGGGCGATCGACTGGAGCCGCGTGCTCGCCACGCACGAGCCCGAGTACTACCGCTGGACTCAGTGGCTCTTCCTCCGCTTCTTCGAGCGGGGCCTCGCGTACCGGCGCGAGGCAGCCGTCAAGTGGTGCCCTAACGACCAGACGGTGCTCGCGAACGAGCAGGTGATCGACGGACGCTGCGAGCGCTGCGGCGCCGAGGTGGAGGCAAAGAGCCTCGAGCAGTGGTTCTTCCGCATCACCGACTACGCGGACGCGCTCCTCGACGAGATGGCGCTGCTCGAGTCGTGGCCCGAGCGCGTCTTGACCATGCAGCGAAACTGGATCGGCCGGTCCGAGGGAGCCGAGGTGGTCTTCGAGGTCGAAGGGTCGGGCGAGACGATCCCCGTCTTCACGACCCGCCCCGACACGCTATTCGGAGCCACGTTCTTTGTGCTCGCTCCCGAGCATCCGCTCGTCTCCGAGCTCGTCCGGGGGACGGAGGCCGAGCGGGACGTGCTCGCGTACGTCCGCCGATCGGCCGCCCGCTCAGCCGTGGAGCGCGAGGAAAAAGACAAGGACGGCGTCTCTACCGGGCGGCACGTCGTGAACCCGGCCACCGGCGAGCCGATCCCGATCTGGGTCGCCGACTACGTGCTGATGGAGTACGGGACCGGGGCGGTCATGGGGGTGCCCGCGCACGACGAGCGGGACTTCTCCTTCGCCGAGCGTTACGGGCTGGCGGTGCGGACGGTCGTCGCGCCGGCCGGGGAGAAGGCTCCGCCTGAGGGAGCCTTCGTCGAGCACTCGGCGGACGAACGGCTCGTGAACTCCGGTCGATTCTCGGAGCTGCCGGCTCCCGAGGGGAAGCGCGCGATCGTGGAGTGGCTCGAGGCGGAGGGCCGCGGGCAGGCGACGATCGGTTATCGGCTGCGCGACTGGCTCCTCTCGCGGCAGCGCTACTGGGGCTGCCCGATTCCGATCATCCACTGCGACCGTTGCGGCGTCGTGCCGGTTCCGGACGACCAGCTCCCGGTGCTCCTGCCCGAGATCGAGGAGTACCTGCCAAAGGGCCGCTCGCCGCTCGCTTCCGCCGAGGACTGGGTCCGGGTCTCGTGCCCCTCGTGCGGCGGCGAGGCGCGGCGCGAGACCGACACGATGGACACCTTTGTCGACTCGTCCTGGTACTTCATCCGCTACACCGACCCGGCGAACGACGGCGCTCCGTTCGATCGCGAGATCGCCGACTACTGGCTCCCGGTCAATCAGTACATCGGCGGCGTCGAACACGCGATTCTCCACCTGCTCTACGCGCGTTTCTTCACGAAGGTCATGAATGACATCGGGCTCGTCGGGTTCCGCGAGCCCTTCGCGCGGCTCTTCACCCAGGGAATGCTGCACCGGCACGGCGCGAAAATGTCCAAGTCGAAGGGGAACGTGATCGTCCCCGACGAGTACATCGAGCGCTACGGCGCCGACGCGGTGCGCCTCTATCTGCTCTTCATCGGGCCCGTCGAGCAAGACGCCGAGTGGCAGGACGCCGGCTTCGAAGGGATCGTTCGCTTCCTGCACCGCCTCTGGCGGGTCGTGCTCGAGGCGGCCGAGGCCGGAGACGAAGGCACTGCGGATGGACCGCTCGCGCGGAAGGCGCACGAGACGATCGCGCGGGTGACCGACGACATCGGGCGGCGCTTCGCGCTGAACACGCCGATCGCGGCGGTGATGGAGCTCGTGAATGAGATCGGCCGCCGACCGGGCGACCCCGCGATGCGGTTTGCGGCGGAGACGGCGGTCTCGCTGATCCAGCCGTACGCGGCCCACATCGCGGAGGAGCTGTGGGAGCGGCTTGAGCACTCCCGGCTGTGGGAGGAGCCGTGGCCCGAGGCTGACGAGGCCCTGCTCGAGCGCGACAGCTTCGTGCTCGTCGTCCAGGTGAACGGGAAGGTGCGCGGCCGGGTCGAGGTCCCGGCCGGGTTGCCCGAGGACGAGCTCGTCGCGCGGGCGAAGGAGCTTCCCCGCGTACGCGCGCGCCTGGACGGCGTCGAGATCCGGAAGGCGATCGTCGTCCCGGGCAAGCTCGTGAATCTGGTGGTGCAGGGCTAGCGCCTTGCGGCGCGATCTCGCGCGCCTTCCGTTGCATTTCGCGCACCACCCGCGCGGTTTTTCAGCGCACCATCGCGGCATGCGACGTCTTCTTCTGCTCATCTCCGTGGGCCTCTTGGTCGCGTTGCCTGCGACGGCCGCGCGGGCAGCGTGGATCGCGCTCCCGCCGACGGCCGACGTCGGCCTCCCTCACTGGTGCGACTGGGGCTATGACTGGGACGAGCGCTGCTACACGGACGACGGGACGCGACTCCCGATCGGCGGCGTGGACGACAAGGTCTGGCGGTCGGCGCTTCGCTTCTCGCTCGCCGACATCCCGCGCGATGCCATGATAGTCGCGGCGCAGCTGTACCTCTTTCACGATGGGACGTGCGTCGCGCCGCGTCGCACGGCAGGTCCGTGCCCGGCGCGGCCGTACGAGATTGACGCCCACAGGATTCTGACCGCGCGCTGGTTTTCTGAGCGCGAGCCCGAAATCGACCTCGGAGTCGCGGCTACGGCACGACTCCATTCCGCGCAGACCGTGGGCTGGCTCCCCTGGAACCTGACGTCGCTCGTTCGCGCCTGGCACAGCGGAGCCCACCCCAACAACGGCGTGCTACTGAAGCTGGCACAGGGCGAGGAGGATTTCGAGACGAGCGGTCCCTACCCCCCGTCCAGCTCGTACGCCTACGCGTCGATCCGTCCCTGGCTCGTTGTCTCGTTCCTTTCGCAGTCCGCCGCCTGAGCGT
The DNA here is from genome assembly GCA_013697275.1 of Actinomycetota bacterium. GTDB lineage: Bacteria > Actinomycetota > Thermoleophilia > Gaiellales > Gaiellaceae > JACCXC01. Next base: position 4,107 of record JACCXC010000036.1, read on the forward strand.
GCAGATGCCGGATATCTCGCGCCGGCGCGCACTTGCGTACGCCGTCGTCGTTCTCGTCGCGCTCCTACTCGGCGGGCGGTTCGTCGCGGGCGGCGCCCGCGC
>JACCXC010000149.1 GCA_013697275.1 Actinomycetota bacterium
CCCGAGCTCGACGACGAGTTTGCCCGGGCCGCCACCGAGTTCGACACCCTCGAAGAGCTGCGCGCAGACCTCGACCGCCGCCTGCGCGAGGAGCTCGAGGCAGAGCTCGACGCGCAGTTTCGCGAGAACGCGGTCGACGCGCTCGTGGAGGCCTCGACCGTCGAGCTCCCGGCCGAGATCGTCGATCGCCGCGCAGCCGAGCTCTGGACGGGCATGGCCCGCTCCCTCGACGCGCGCGGGATCTCGACGGAGACCTACCTGACGATGACCGGCCAGGCCTCCGAGGAGGTCGTCGAGCGCCTGCGCGCCGAGGCCGCGCGGGCCGTCGGCCGCGAGGTCGTCCTCGAGGCCGTGGCCGACCAGCTCGGGCTGGAGGTGGGAGACGAGGAGCTCGAGGCCTTCGTCCGCGAGCAGGCCGCCCAGGCCGAGGAGGATCCCGACGAGACCGTTGGGCGCATGCGCGAGCACGGCGCCTGGGAGCGACTTCGCGGGGATCTCCGTCTACGCAAAGCGCTCGACGAGGTGGCGGGCGGGGTCAAGCGGATTCCGGTCGACCTCGCGGCGGCGAGGGAGAAACTCTGGACGCCCGAGAAGGAGAAGCAAGCCTCGGGGATGAACATCTGGACACCAGGCAGCGAGGAGGCACGAACGCAATGAGCCCATTGATTCCGATGGTCGTGGAGCAGACGTCGCGCGGAGAGCGCGCGTTCGACATCTACTCGCGCCTGCTCAACGAGCGAATCATCTTTTTGGGAACCCCGATCGACGATCAGATCGCCAACCTGATCATCGCGCAGCTGATTCATCTCGAATCCGAGGATCCCGACAAGGACATCTCGATCTACGTCAACTCGCCGGGCGGCTCGGTGTATGCCGGCCTCGCCGTCTACGACACGATGCAGTACGTCAAGCCCGACGTGCAGACCGTTTGCGTCGGGATCGCGATGTCGATGGGCGCCGTCCTGCTCGCCGGCGGTACGCCGGGCAAGCGCATGGCCCTGCCCAACTCGAAGATCCTGATCCACCAGGGCTCGAGCGGCTTCCAGGGTCAGGCCACTGACATCGAGATTCAGGCGCGCGAAGTGATCAACATCAAGCGGCGCCTCGAGGAGATCATCACCTTCCACACGGGGCAGGAGCTCGAGAAGGTCTCCCACGACATGGAGCGCGACTACTTCATGACCGCTGAGGAGGCGCGGGAGTACGGGATCATCGACACGGTGCAGACCCAGCGCGGCGCAGGGGTCGCCGCGGCGGCCTAGCCTCTAGGCGCGGCGCCGATTTAGCGCTACAAAGGGAAAGACGTGGCCCGAGCGACCGACGGAAACGAGCAGCTCCTCTGCAGCTTCTGCGGCAAGAGCCAGCGGCAGGTCAAGAAGCTGATCGCCGGGCCGGGCGTCTACATCTGCGACGAGTGCATCGATCTCTGCAACGAGATCATCGACGAGGAGCTCACGACTCCCACGCAGCTCGACCTCGAGAACCTTCCTCGTCCGAAGGAGATCTACGAGGTTCTGAACGACTACGTGGTCGGCCAGGAGGAGGCGAAGCGGACGCTCTCCGTGGCCGTCTACAACCACTACAAGCGCGTGCAGATGGCGTCCGTCGAGGGCGACGTCGAGCTCTCGAAGTCGAACATCCTCCTGCTCGGCCCGACCGGCTGCGGCAAGACGCTCCTCGCACAGACCCTCGCGCGGATCCTGAACGTCCCGTTCGCGATCGCCGACGCGACGGCGCTGACGGAGGCCGGCTACGTCGGCGAGGACGTCGAGAACATCCTCCTCAAGCTGATCCAGGCCGCCGACTTCGACGTGAAGAAGGCCGAGACGGGGATCATCTACATCGACGAGGTCGACAAGATCGCGCGCAAGGCGGACAACCCGTCGATCACGCGCGACGTGTCGGGTGAGGGGGTCCAGCAGGCGCTCCTGAAGATCCTCGAAGGGACGGTGGCTTCGGTGCCGCCGCAGGGCGGGCGCAAGCACCCGCACCAGGAGTTCCTCTCGATCGACACGACGAACATCCTCTTCATCTGCGGCGGCGCGTTCGCCGGCCTGGAGAAGATCATCGGCAAGCGGACCGGTAAGAACGCCGTCGGCTTCGGTGCCGACATCAAGTCGCGCCGCGACACCGAGGCGAGCGAGCTTCTCTCGCAGGTGATGCCGGAAGACCTCCTCTCCTACGGGCTCATCCCCGAGTTCATCGGGCGCCTCCCGGTCGTCTCGGCGGTGCACCAGCTGACGCGCGAGGACCTCGTCCAGATCCTTCTGGAGCCGAAGAACGCCCTCGTCAAGCAGTACCAGCGCTTCTTCAACTACGACTCGATCGAGCTCATCTTCATGGAGGACGCCCTCTGGGAGATCGCCGACAAGGCGCTCCAGCGCGAGACCGGCGCCCGCGGTCTGCGCTCGATCATCGAGCACGCGCTCCTGGACGTCATGTTCGAGCTTCCGTCACGCCAGGACGTGAACAAGTGCGTCCTGACGAAGGAGACGATCGAGCGGAACCTCCGCCCGACGCTCGTCACCGAGGGCGGCCGCTCAGTCGACGTCGAAGAGCTCGCCGAAGAATCCGCCTGAAGTCCGCCACGGCTTCGCCGTCGCATGACGACTTCAGGCGGGGCTGATCTCCGAGCGCGTCTGACGGGCAAAGCCCGCCGCGGCGGCCACTTCTTGCAGGGGCGGGACGTGTCCCGCCCGCGAAGGGCGCCGCGCTCAGTGGAAGCAGGCGTCGGTAATCGCGCACGCTGCCACGGCTGACATTCCGAGGTCGAAGGCGAGCAGACCCGCGGTGAAGCCCGTCACGGCGAGTGTCCGGCCGCCGGGCCGGCTCGCAGCCCAGACCGCTGGGATCAGCGCCAAGAGCCCGAGCAGCACCCCGATGATGAAGAACCGGGTGACCATGGAGAGGGCCGTGAGCGCGGCGAGCGCAATGGCAACCAGTGCGGCCGTGTTCGGTCGGTCGCGCCCTGGGGGCAGCCGGCGCGTCAGGGCGATGGCGAGAACAGCGATCACGGCTGCGCCCGCGAGGCCGACGATCGCCCACCAGCGCAGGATCTCGCCGTCCGCGTGGTAGGCGAGGACGGCCACTGGCCGGGACTAGCGCAGCTCGCGGCGGAGGGCCCGAAGCGAACGCACGACGTACTGGAGCGAGATGGCGAACCAGAGCGCGCCGAGGGCTGCACGAGCCACGTCGTCCCCTATCGGCGCACGGCGGGCGACCTTGTTCGAGACCGTCTCGCGCCAGCCGTGCAGTGTGGCGTCTCCGAGGCGTTTTGCGTCCATCACCCTTCGTGCTACCCGGTCTTGGGGCGTGGCAACCGGCCGTCAGCGTCTAGCGCCCGCCCTCCCCGGAGAGCTGGCTGAGGCGAGACCCGCTCCTCGTGGCGGGATTCCATGGTCGCTAGCGCCAGTCGACCGAGACTACCTCGACGGGCGCTTTGATCCCCTTGAGCGTCACCTCGCGTGGGACGGAAGCTTCGAAACCGCTTGCCGAGTCCGCCGTGGCGCGGCTCGCGACGATCTCGCCGCCGTCGGCGAGGCTCGCGATCCGCGCCGCCTCGTGAACCCCGCGCCCCTTGTAGCCCCCGCCCTGCCTGGCGGCCTCCGCGGCGTGAAGGCCGATGCGAACCTGCGGTGCGAACCCGTGCTCGCGTCTGTGGTCGGCCAGGCTTCGCTGGATCGCGACCGCGCACTCGAGCGTGATCGTCGGTTCCGCGAAGGCGACGAAGAAGCCGTCGCCGGCGTGGTCGACCTCCTCGCCGCCGTGCGTCGCGAAAAGCGAACGGAGTGTCCTGTCGTGCCAGCGAACGAGGTCCGTCCACGCCTCGTCGCCGATCGCCTCGACCAGGCTCGTCGAGCGGACGATGTCCGTGAACATGAACGTCTTCGCTGCGCGGCCGCCCCCTGCTCCAGGCTGCACTCCCGCCCGCCCCAGCTTCTCGCGCGCGGCGCGCGCGTCTCGGACTGCGCCGAGCGCCTCGAAGCCGGTGAGCGCGGCCTGGAGCTCGAGCGCACCGTTCTCCTCGTCCCCCGTCGCCAGGTAGGCCTCGCCGAGAAGCGTGCGCGCCTGCGCCGTTTCGTACGGGGCGCCGAGCCTTCGCCAGATCTGGACAGCCTCTCTCGCCTCTCGCGTGGCAGCTCGCTCGTCAGCACCCGCCCGCGCTACTCGCGCCCGGGCCACGAGGGCGGATGCCTCGAGCGCGTCGCTCCCGAACGTCCTTGCGATCTCCCCGAGCTCGCCGGCCGCGGCCCGCGCCGTTTCACGGTCGTCGCCGGCAAGCGCGATTTCGACCTGCGCCGGGAGGAGCCGCGCCCGGTGGAGGGCGCCCGTTTCCTCGTCGAGAGCCTGGTCGATGCACCGGCGTGCTCCGTCCGCCCTGCCTTGGGCGAGCCGGAGGAGCGCCAGTCCCGGCTGGGGGTCCCGGCCGAGCTCGTGGGCCTGCGTGAGGGCCTCCTCGGCGGCGCTCAGGTCGCCCGCCCGGAGTCGCATCTCGCCGAGCTCGTAGAAGGCCTCGGCCGTGTAGCTCAGATTGAATCCCTTGAGCTCTTCGCACGCCTGCCGGGCCTCGTGCTCCGCCTCCGCCCACGCCCCTTGGACGAACATGACCGAAGCGCGGTAGACGCGGCACATGCCGGGGAACCCGGCGATCGCCTGGCGCTCGCACCAGCGCTTGGCCGCGTCGGTCCAATCGCCCGCCCGCCGGTAGTCGGCGAGCTCCTTGCACGCCACGATCGTGTTGCAGTAGACGACGCCGGTGTTGTAGGGGCTGAGCTCGCCCGCGACCGCGGGCGCGGTTGCCTCGTCGATGAGTGCCATTCCTTCGGGGACGTCCCCGCGCATGACCAGGGCGCGTCCCTCGTCGTGGAGCGAGACTGCCATGAGATCGCGGTCGCCGAGGCGGGTGGCGATCTCGAGGCCGCGCCTTGCATGAGCGTGCGCCTTGTCGTAGTCGCCCTCCCCTTCGAGCGCGATGACGCTCCGGAGCCGTTCCAGCCAGCCCTGCTCGACGCACTCCGGCCCGTCAGCGAGGAGCTTTTCGGCCCGGGCGAACCACGCCGACCCGATCGTCGACGAGCCCTTCGCGTAGTAGTCCTTGGCGAGCGCCATCGCAACGAGAGCCGCGCGGCGGGTCTCGCCGGCGTCGAGCCGCAGCGCGAACGCCCGCTCGCGCGCCGAGATGCACTCGTCCAGGCGACCCGTCCACCAGGCAGCCTCGCCGACTCGCTCGAGGTCCTCGGCGGCGAGCCCCTCGGTCTCGTCCGCTTGTACGAGGAGCGTGTAGCCCTCGCGCCAAGCGTGGCGGGCGATCGCCTCGCGCCCCTCCACGGTCGCCTGCGCGGTCTCGGTCACCTCAGCGCCAGTCGACCGTGACCAGCTCGACGGGCTCCTCGAAGCCCTTGAGCTCCTCGGCGCGGGGCTCCGAAACCGGATACCGCCCGCCGTCCACGCTGTCGCGGCTCACGAGGATCTCACCCCCTCCCGCGAGGGCCCCGATCCGTGCGGCCATGTGGACGCTCTGCCCCGCGTAGTCGCCGTCGCCGTGGTGGAGCGCCCCGCCCGTGTGGACGCCGATCCGCACGTCCGGAGCGAGCGGCTCGTGCTCGTCGAGCGTGCGTTGGATCGAGACGGCCGCGTCGAGCGCCGCGACCGGCGACTGGAAGGCGGCGAAGTAGCCGTCGCCCGTCTGCTTGATTACCGCGCCGCCCTTGGCCTCGATCAGTTCTCGGAGCGTCCGGTCGTGCCAGCCGAGGAGCTTCTTCCACTTCTCTTCGCCGAGCGCCTCGACGAGCCTCGTCGAGTCGACGATGTCCGTGAACATGAACGTCCGGTGGAGCCGGTGCTCGCCGAGCAGCTCGGCGACGCGCTCGACGGCGAGCGCCGCGCCCAGCCGCTCGAAACACGCCTTGGCCGCTCTCAGCTCGTCGCGCGCGCCCTCCTCTTCACCGAGCCGCCGGAGCGCGAGTCCCAGCAGCATCTGAGCGCCCGCCGCCTCGTACGGCGCCCCAACCTCGCGCCATCGCTCGACGGCCCGTTCCAGCTGCTCCGCGGCCCCCTCGGCGTCGTTCTCCGCCAGGTGAATCTGACCCCATGCGAGGCAGACGGTCGCCTCGAACGCGGGCGTCCGGACGTCGTCGATCCTGAACGCGTCCGCGAGGCGGTCGAGCTCCTCGGCCGCCGCGCGGGCACCCTTGAGGTCACCCGCGGCCAGGGAGATCTCCACCTGTGCGGGAAGGCGGTGGATTCGCCCGATCGGGTCGGACGTATTCGCGAGGGAGCGCTTGATCGCGGCGCCGGCTGCGTCGATCTTGCCCTGGGCTAGGCGAAGGAGCGCCAGGCCCGGGTGAGCGTCAGCTCCCCACTCCTTGGCCTGGGCATACGCTTGCTCGGCGGCCGCGAACTCGCCGCGGCGGCGACGGATCTCGCCGATCTCGTAAAACCCGAGCGCGGTCGTCCATGGATCGAAGCTCCCGAGCTCGGCGCATGCCTGCTCCGCCTCGGCTTCCGCAGTCGGCCAGTCTCCCTGGAGGCGCGTGATCGTCGCGCGATGGACACGGCACGCTCCCGGAAAGCCCGTTGTGTCGGACCGATCGCACCAGCGGTTCGCGGCCGCAGTCCACTCGGCGGCCCGCCGGTAGTCCCCGAGACCGCTGCAGGACGTGATCGTGCAGCAGTAGACGAACCCGGTCGTCCACGGCTCGAGCTCCCCGCTCACCGCCGTCGCAGTCGTCTCGTCGAGGATCGCGAGTCCCTCGTCGATCTGCCCTTGCAACACGAGGGATCGCCCCTTCATGACGAGCGCCGCGGCCTCCAGATTTCGGTCCGAGAAGCGCCTGCCGAGCTCCAAGGCCTCGTCGGCGTGGGCGACGGCGGTGGGCAGGTCGCCGGTCATCATCGCGTTCATCGAGCGGCCCAGGGCCAGGTACCCGTGAGCCTCCGACTCCGGCTCCTCCCGAAGCAGACGTTCCGCCTTGGCGAACCACCCGTTCGAGACGGCGAGCTCGAACTTCATGAAGTAGTCCCGGGAGATCACGGCCGCGAGCATCGCCGCCCGCTTCTTGTCGCCGGCCTCTACGAAGGCCGCTTGGGCCCGTTCGCGTAGCTCGATGGCCTCGTCGAGCTTGCCCGTCCAGAACGCAGCCTCGGCGAGGGCCTCGAGGTCTTCCGCGCCGAGCTCGCGCATCTCCGGCGCGAGTAGCTCGTACGCCCGGCGGAAGGCACCCTGTGCGATGGCCTGGCGGCCGGCTTCGCGCGCGTCGTCGGCAATTTGCGACATGGAACCTGCCGAAAGTGTACGCCCGTAGAATCGAAATGATGAAGCCGCTCTACCGCCCAGAGGGCGTCGAGGAGCGCTGGCAGCGGACGTGGGAGGAGGAGGGGCTCTACGACGCCGACCCCGACCCGGCGCGGCCGACGTTCGTGGACGCGCACCCGCCGCCCAACGTCACGGGCGAGCTGCACATGGGCCACGCCCTCCAGCTCGCGCTCGGCGACGCCGTCGTCCGCATGAAGCGGATGCAGGGCTTCAACGTGCTCTTCCAGCCCGGCTACGACCACGCGGGCATCTCGACGCAGAACGCGGTCGAGAAGCACCTCGCGCGCGAAGGAAAGACACGGCAGGACCTGGGGCGGGCGGCCTTCGAGGAGCGCGTCTGGGAATGGCTCCACGAGTACGGCAAGACCATCATGACCCAGTTTCGTCGCATGGGCGCCTCGCTCGACTACCGGCGCGAGCGCTTCACGATGGACGACGCCTACGTGCGCGCGGTCATGCACGCGTTCGTCCACCTCTACCGCAAGGGCTGGATCTACCAGGCGAACCGGATCATCAACTGGTGCCCGCACCATCAGACGTCGCTCTCCGATCTCGAGCTCCTGCACGAGGAGGCCGACGACGCGCTGACGACGATCCGCTATCCGTTCGCCGACGGATCGGGCGGGATCGCGATCGCAACAGCCAGGCCCGCCACGATCCCCGCCGACGTCGCGGTCGCCGTGCACCCGGAGGACGAGCGCTACCGCGCCCTCGTCGGACGTGAGGTGGTCGTCCCCTTCATCGAGAAGCTCGTGCCCGTGATCGCAGACGAGCGCGTCGAGCGCCAGTTCGGCACCGGGGCGCTCAAGGTCACCCCGGGGCACGACCCAACCGACTTCGAGATCGGTCGGGCTCACGAGCTGCCGGAGCCGATGGCGATCAGGGCCGACGGGCGGATGAGCGACCTTGCGCCCGGGCTCGAAGGCCTCACGCAGAAGGAGGCCGAGGGCCGGATCGTCGAGTGGTGCCGCGAGCGCGGCCTGCTCGTAGAGCGGGAGGCCTACCGCCACTCGGTCGCGCTCTGCGAGCGCTGCGGAAGCCGAATCGAGCCGCTGATCTCGCTCCAGTGGTGGTGTGCGATGGACGAGTTGAAGAAGCCGGCTCTCGAGGCCCTTCGCGAGCGGCGCGTCCGCTTTCACCCCGAGTCCCAGCACCGCTTCGCGATCGACTCGCTCGAGAGCGCGCCCGACTGGTGCATCTCGCGCCAGCTCTGGTGGGGGCACCAGCTTCCGGTCTGGGAGTGCCCGGACGGTCACTTCACGGTCGAGGAGTCCGAGCCCGCGGCCTGCGCCGAGTGCGGGTCGGCCGAGCTGACGCGAAGCAGCGACGTCCTCGACACGTGGTTCTCGTCGGCGCTCTGGCCCTTCGCCACGCTCGGCTGGCCGGACGAGACGGACGACCTGCGCGCCTTCTATCCGGGCGGCCTCCAGACGACCGCCCGCGAGATCATCCGCCTCTGGGAGAACCGGATGATCTTCATGGGCCTCGAGCTCCTCGGTGAGATTCCGTTCACCGACGTGATCATCCACTCGACGGTGCTCGCACCCGACGGCCGGCGCATGTCGAAGAGCCTCGGAACTGGGATCGACCCGCTCGACGTGATCGCCGACCACGGCGCCGACGCGACGCGCTACGGCCTCCTCAAGATGTCCTCGACCCAGGACGTCCGCTTCTCGTACGGCGCCGTCGAGGAAGGGCGGAAGCTCGCCAACAAGCTCTGGAACGTCTCGCGGCTCGTCCTTGCGAATGCGGGAAGCTCAACTCCATCCGAGCGCCCCGAGCACACCGAAGAGCGCTGGATTTTTGGCCGACTCCAGGTTGCCCAAGACGACCTCGAAGCAGCGATCGCGCGGTTCGACTTCTCGGAAGCGACAAACATCCTCTACCACGTCACGTTCGACGACTTCTGCGACTGGTATGCCGAGCTTGTCAAGCCGAGGCTCTCTGCCGGTCAGGTGGACGCGCAGGCGACGGCGCTAGCTGCGCTTGAGCGTCTGCTCAAGCTGCTGCACCCCGTCATGCCGCATGTCACTGAAGAGATCTGGAGTCAGTTGCCCGCGCGCCAAACTCGCCTGATCGTGGCGCCGTGGCCCGAACGGGACTCCAGACGGCGCAGTGACTACAACCTGCTAGACGGCCTGCAGCTTGCTGTTCGGGTTTGGCGTCGAACAAGCGCCCTTCCGCCTCCCGTGACGTCGGCGGATGAGCATCTTTTCCGAATCATGACCGAGGGCCGGCGTCCGGACGGCGCAGTGGGCCTCGAGGCGGAGCTCGAGCGGTTGCGCAAGGAGGTCGCCCGCTGCGAGGGGATGCTCGCGAACGAACGGTTCGTCCGGAGCGCCCCTGCCGACGTCGTCGAGGGCGAGCGTGAGAAGCTCGCCCGCTACCGCCGCGAGCTCGATGCCCTCCTCGGGTAGCTGGCTCGAGCAGATCGAGCGCTTCGGCATTCAGCTCGGGCTGGAGCGGATGCAGGAGCTGATGCGTCGACTCGGGCAACCGCAGGAGCGCTTCCGCTCCATCCACGTCCTCGGGACGAACGGCAAGACGACCGTCACGCGCACCGCGGAGGCGCTGCTCCTCGCGGAGGGCGTCGGCGTGGGCGCGTACACGTCGCCGCACATCACCGACTGGAGCGAGCGAATCCGCGTGGACGGCAGGGAGGCCGACTTCGGGCGGGCGATCCAGCGCGTGCGCCCCCTAGCCGAGGAGATCGAGGCGACGCAGTTCGAGGTCCTCACCGCTGCGGCCTTCGCCGAGTTCGCCGAGGCGGGGATCGAGACGGCGGTCGTCGAGGCCGGCTTGGGCGGGCGACTCGATGCGACGAACGTGATCGGCGCGCCGGTGGTCGTCCTCACGAACGTCGCCCTCGAGCACACGCACCACCTCGGGTCGACGCGTGAGGAGATCGCGCGCGAGAAGCTCGCCGTCCTGCGGCCGGGAGCCACGCTCGTGCTCGGCGAGTCGGAATGGGAGACCGCGGCGGAAGTGCACTCGCCCGGGCGCGTCGTCCACGCCCCCGGCGGGAACGCCGAGCTCGCGCACGCTGCCGTGGAGGCGCTCCTCGACCGGCCGGTGCCCTGGGAGGCGGCAGAGAGTGTGCGCGTCCCCGGTCGCCTCGAGCTTCGGAGCGAGGCGCCGCTCGAGATCTGGGACGGCGCTCACAACCCGGCAGGGGTCAGCTACCTGCTGAGCAAGCTCCCGGGCGGCGACGACTGGACGCTCGTCCTCTCGATCTCGGGCGACAAGGACGCGGAGACGATGCTGGCGGCCCTCTCGGTGCTCGGCGAGCGGGCCGTCGTCACGGCCTCGAAGCACGGCCGGCCGCTGCCCGCGGACGAGCTCGGTGAGCGCGCCCGGCGCGTCTTCCCGGAGGTGCACGTCGTCCCCGAGCCGGCCGAGGCGCTAGCGCGAGCGCGCGAGCTCGCGGGCCCTGACGGCGCCATCCTCGCCACCGGGTCGCTCTACCTCCTGACCTCCCTGAACTCCGTCCGGCCGGCAGACGTACGATGGGACACCTAAGCGAGCGCATCAGCGTCTACGCGCTCGCGGCGGTCGTCCTCGCGGCGATCGTCGCGCTCGCGTTTGGCGCCGGATGGCTCCTCGGAAAGCTCCTGCTGTGATCGCGCGCATCCTCCTCCTCCAGACGAACGGCGACGAAGACGCCTTCGGGTCGGTCAACGACTTCTTCGACTCCGAGGTGTGGCTCCTCATCCGGAACGTCACCCTCTTCTTCGTCTTCGTGTTCTGGCTCGCGTCGGCGTTCTGGGTCTACAAGGACGCAAAGCGGCGGATCGAGGACCCGTGGCTCCTCGCGATGGCCGTCGCGCTCGGCCTCTTCCCGCCATTTCTCGGGCCGCTCATCTACATGCTTTTCCGCCCGCCCGAATACGTCGAGGACGTGCGTGAGCGGGAGCTCGAGATCAAGGCGATGGAGGAGAACCTCGGAGGCGAGCGCTGCCCCGTCTGCCGGGCCGACGTCGACGACACCTTTCTCGCGTGCCCGGTCTGCACCACGAAGCTGAAGCAGGCGTGCCGTCGCTGCAAGGCGCCGCTCGAGCCGCTCTGGCAGATCTGCCCGTACTGCGAGGCGCCGGTCGAAGCGACGCCTCGCGCGCTCGAGCAGCTGTAGGGGCCGGACGTGCCCGGCCGGCCGGCCCTGACAACGCTCATAGCGCAGCACGGGGCAGGCGGCGAGGGCGGGGAGACGATCATGACGATCTTCCTGGTCTCGGTCCTCGTCGTCATCTGGCTCACGCTCGGCGTGGTTTGCTGGATCTTCTGGCGGGCGAAGAAGCGCGAGGACCTGGAGAAGCAACGAACGGAGGCTGAGTGGCCGAGCGCACCCTCGTCCTGATCAAGCCGGACGCCGTCGGCCGCGGACTCGCCGGCGAGATCCTCGGCAGGCTCGAGCGCCGCGGGCTCTCGCTACGCGGGGCGAAGCTCCTCCGCGTCGACCGCGCGCTCGCCGAAGAGCACTACGCCGAGCACCGCGAGAAGCCGTTCTTCGGCGAGCTCGTCGAGTTCATCACGTCGGCGCCGACGCTCGCGCTCGTCGTCGAGGGCGAGTCGGCCATCTCAGTGGTACGGACGACGATGGGCGGCACGAACCCGCGGGAGTCGGCTCCCGGAACCATCCGCGGCGACCTCGCGCTGGCGATGCCGGACAACCTGGTGCACGGGTCGGACTCGCCCGAGTCTGCCGAGCGCGAGATCGCGCTCTGGTTCTCGGACGACGAGCTTGTCTGACGCGGGCCGCGACCTCGCGCTGAACGTCGCGGCTTGGACGAAGTACAACGCGGAGTACACCGACCGCGAGGCGCTCGCTCGCTGGCAGGCCGAGGAGATCGACTGGGGCGTCTGGTCCGTCCCGGAGAGCGAGGTCGGCGCGCTGGGCGAGGTGGCCGGGCTGGACGTCGTGGAGCTCGGGTGCGGCACCGCCTACTTCTCGGCGTGGCTCGCACGCCTAGGCGCGCGGCCTGTCGGGGTCGATCCGACGCCCGCCCAACTCGCCACCGCACGCCGCTGCCAGGAGGAGCTCGGGATCGAGTTTCCTCTCGTCGAGGCGACGGCGGAGTCGGTGCCGCTCCCCGACGCATCGTTCGACCTCGCCCTCTCGGAATACGGCGCGTCGATCTGGGCCGACCCCGCGCGTTGGCTTCCGGAGGCGGCACGACTCCTACGTGCGGGCGGGCGGCTCGTTTTCCTCGTCAACAGCCCGCTCGCCGTACTCTGCGCGCCCGACGGGGGCCCCACCGGCGAGCGACTTCGCCGGCCGCAGCGCACCCTCTATCGCGTCGAGTGGGTCGCGGACGAGGCCGTCAACTTCCATCCTCCGCACGGCGAGTGGACCCGGCTCCTCCAGGTGAACGGGTTCCTGGTCGAGCGGCTAGTCGAGCTGTACGCGCCGGAGGATGCGGCCGATCACCCGTACTACCGGGACGTCCC
>JACCXC010000170.1 GCA_013697275.1 Actinomycetota bacterium
GTTTCCCCCACGGGAGGGAGCCGGAGGCGAGCGACGCTCATGCTGCGAGCTCCGACGCACGGGCCGCCGGGACGGGCGCCCGGAAGGCGCGCGCGGTCGCCAGGCCGACGAGGGCCGCGGCCGCGAGACCGTAGACGGCGACAGCGGCGAGGGCGACCGGCCAGCTCAGGGAGAGCAGAAGCGGGGGCTGCGGCTCGGCGGCGTTGGCCGTCAAGCGCACGAGGTCGACCACGAGCAGGCAGAGGACGGCACCCGTGGCGATCCCGCCGACGAGGCCCACGGAGGCGACGATCGCCGCCCGCAGGCGCACCTGGCGCCGAAGGGCCGCGGGCGAGGAGCCCTGCGCCTCGAGGTCAAAGAGCTCGCCACGGTCGTCCCTCAGATCCGAGACCGCGCCGAGGAGGAGGCCGACAAGCGCGAGCCCGAGACCGACGAGCGCGGCCGTGGCGAGCGTGAGGAGCGCGGCGCGCGCCAGGGGGTCGCTGCGAAGCGAGGACTCGACCTCGGCCCGCGAGGTCACCGTGACTCGGTCGAAGGGCGAGCGCGTGAGCGCGGCGGCGAGTTCGGCTTCCCGCCCCTCGGGCGCGTCGAGCCAGACCTCGCCCGGAAGCGTCGAGCCCGGCTCGTTCGCGTTCAGCGCCGTCGCAACGAGACCCGCGTCTGCGATCACGGCCTCGCCGTCCACGGTCGGAAAGCGCCGGACGAGCCCGACCACGCGGCCGAAGAGCGTCTGACCCGCGAGCTCGACCGGGAGCACCGAGCGCGCGCCGACGACACCCGCGAGCCGCGGGGTGACGAGGATGGGGATGGGCTCGCCGTCGGTCGCCTGGCGCGGGCGGTAGCGGGAGCGGACGAGGTTCGTGAGCGCAAAATGGAACTCCGTTCGCTCACCGGCCACGACGGCGGCGACGCTCGGGTTCGTCGCGATCCAGTCGTCGAAGGAGGCGGTCACCGTCCGGGCGCCGACGAGCTGCAGCCGGCCCGTCGTCAGGACGCCGCGCGCCGCGCGCCCGGCCGTCGCGCCGGGCTCCTCGATCCGCCGGGGTGGACGGAACGCGAGGCCGACGAGGCTGCCTCCGCGCGCTTCCGACGGCACGGGTCCGCGCAGCGTCCGCCGCTCCCCCTCCGCGGCCACGCCGAGATCGACGCGCACGTAGGTCCCCGCAGGAGTGGCAAGAGTGGCCGTCACGCCGATGGGCGTCCCCCGAAGCTGGACGGGCAGCCGGAGCTCGCGGGTGTCTCCGGGCAGCTCGACGCCACGGAGCCCGACTTCCCGCCCGGGGTCGATCAGCCGGGCGAGCTCGGCGCGCGAGCGCGTCGAATGATCCCCGCGCCACCCTTCGAGCGAGGCGAGGGTCTCTGCCGGCAGTCCGAGGACGGTCACCGAGCGCGATCCCTCGAGCCGCGCGACGTTGCCGGAAAGCCGGAGCACGGCTGCGGCGCTCCCACCGCCCGTCGCCTCCTCGAAGTCGACGAGAGGCGCGGCGTCGAGCGGGCGAACGAGCTCCCGGAGGTCTTCCCGCACGATCACGTCGACGGGCACCGCGTAGGCGGCCTGGTCGCGCTGGCCGCGGTCGAGCGTCGAGCGGTACGACTCGGCGAAGAGCGCGAGCCCGAGGCTGACGGTGAGGAACGCGATCGTGACGGCTGCGTAGCCAGGGTTCCGGGCGAGCGAGAGCGAGGCGAGGCGAAGCGGCACCCCCCGGCCGCGAACGGCTCTCTCGAGCCCGCGGAGGAGGGGGACGAGCGCGCGCCCGCACGCGACCGCGGCCACGAAGGCGACCAGGCCGGGCAGGAGGAGAAGCGCCGTCCCGGTTCCGCCGTCCCGGGCGAGCGCGTCTGCGTCGGTGGAGCCGCGCAGGACGACGGTCAGGACGACCGCGAGCGCGCCGAGCGCGGCCATGTCGACCGGGGCGAGAGAGAGGCCTCCCAGCCGCACGGGCCCGGCCCGAACAGCGGCGAAAACGACGAGCGCGGCAGCCGCCGCAAGCCCGAGCGCGACCACGAGGCCGCCGGACGAGAGAACCGAGTGCGAGAGGACGTCGCCGACGGGCGAACCCGCGCGGCGGGCGACGAGGGCGGCGATCCCGATTCCCACGGCCCAGCCGGCCAGGACGCCGACGAGGGCCATCGCCCCCGCCTCCGCCCCGGTCAGGAGCTCGAGCTGCGCGCGACGCGCGCCGAACCAGGTCAGTCGCCGGCGGGCGGCGGCGACGTCGCGCCGAAGCGTTGCGGCGGCCAGGACGGCGAAGGCGAGCAGGAGCGCGGCCGCCTGGCCCCCGACC
>JACCXC010000205.1 GCA_013697275.1 Actinomycetota bacterium
GGCGCATCCGGCGCTAGCGCCCTCGCTGGACCCTCGCGTACCCTTCGTCCCGACGGGACGTAGCGCAGCCTGGTAGCGCGCCTGCTTTGGGAGCAGGAGGCCGCGAGTTCGAATCTCGCCGTCCCGACTGTTTGCGAAGCGGCCTGCTCGGCAATCACCCGCCGGTACCCGACAAGGAGGCTCCATGGCCGATCCAGCGCCAGTCGGAAGCGACGTTCAGGCAGGCACGTACCAG
The DNA here is from genome assembly GCA_013697275.1 of Actinomycetota bacterium. GTDB lineage: Bacteria > Actinomycetota > Thermoleophilia > Gaiellales > Gaiellaceae > JACCXC01. The sequence continues at coordinate 236 of JACCXC010000205.1, forward strand.
TGCGCGAACTGCGGCTACGAGCTCGGCATCCAGTCCGTCCAGTCGCTCCCCCCGTGCCCCAAGTGCGAGGGCCCGTACTCGTGGAACGCGCTCTCCGGCGGGGACAGCCCGCAGGATCCGTACCCGGACGGCCGCTGAGCCGGGCTCGCTAGATCAGCTCTCCGAGGCGACCGGCTGCTTCATCGCCGGCGTCTCGGGGGCCTCGACGTAGGGGTGCTCGTCCTTCACGTCTTCCTCGTGGTAGACGCTCTCGGCGTTGACGGCCCAGATGTCGTGCGTGGTTCCGAGGACGGCATTCTCGACGGCGCGAATCGCCGTCAGCATCGAGTGGTCCGAGTTGTTGTAGCGGTGGAGACCGTTTCGGCCGACCTGCTGGAGATTGCCGATCCCCGCGAGCCAGCCTCGGATCGTCTCGACGCGCTCCGCGTAGTCGACGTCGTACATGGGATAGGCCTTGGGGACACGGACGACGTACCCACGCTCGACCTTGGAGCGGGGGGAGAGGCCCAGCTCCTCGAGCTCGCGGGCGGCGAGCTCGACCAGGTCGTCGTCGTCCATCGTCCAGAGGTCGTCTCCGGCGAAGCAGAAGTACTCGAGCCCTACGCACGCCTTGGACGGGTCGGGAACCATCCAGGGGCTCCACGAGCGGTAGTTCTGGATGCGCCCGACGCGCACCTTCGGCTCGTGGATGTAGATCCAGTTGTCGGGGAAGAGATCCTCGCCGTTCAGGACGAGCGCGACCGTGAGGAAGTCTCGGTAGCGCAGGCCGCGGGCCGCGTCGAGCACCTCGGGCGGCGCGGCCGGGCGCGTGATCTCGACCGTCGTGCGAAGCGGCAACGAGGAGATGACGTGGCCCGGATCGTACGACTGTCCCCCCGCGACGATCTCGCGCACGCGGCCGTCCTCGACCTCGATCCGCTCGGCCGGCGTCGACAGGAGCACCTCGCCTCCGAGTGAGCGGATCTCGTTCGTCATCGCCTCCCACATCTGGCCCGGGCCGTAGCGGGGGTAGTGGAACTCCTGGATGAGGCTCTTGACCTTGTTGCCCTCGTTGCCGAAGAAGGCCGCCTTCGCGGCGCTCGCAAACGAGAGCCCCTTGATCCGTTGCGCGGCCCATTCGGCGCGCAGCTCGGAGGTCGAGACGCCCCACACCTTCTCCGTGTACGACTTGAAGAAGAGCTCGAAGAGCCGGCGGCCGAAGCGGTTCGACACCCATTCCTCGAGGCTCTTCTCGTTCCCCTTCTTGCGCGTCGTCGCAGCGAGGTAGGAGGCGAAGACGCGCGTCAGCTCGACCGGGCCGAGCTTCTTGATCACGTCCGGGCCCCGGAGCGGGTAGTCGAGGAACTTGCCGTTCCAGTAGATCCGCGACATCCGGGGGCGGAGGAGGAACTCATCGTCGAGCACCTCGAACCAGAGGCGTTCCACCTCCTTCGCCTTTGTGAAGAACCGATGGCCGCCGAGGTCAAAGCGATAGCCGTCCCGTTCGACTGTCTTCGCGAGGCCTCCGACCTGGTCGTCGGCCTCGACGACGACGACCGGGAGCTCTCGCTTGGCGAGCAGGTAGCCGGCCGTCAGGCCCGCAGGCCCGCCGCCGAGGACGAGTGTCGGTTTCCGGCCTTCGGGCCCGGCATCGGCGATCGGGGTCTCGGGGAGCGAGGTCGTCATTGCGGACAGGGCGGTGCGGCGAGCTTCTACCCCGTACCGGTCTTCTCGAAGACCTCGACGAGGAGGGCGCGGTGAACCCGCTCAGTGTACGGGGGGACGTAATGCTGCGTGCGCGTGAACCGCTCGTCCGACCCGAGTGCGAGCGCCCACTCCTCCGAGCGCTCGCGAACAAGCGACGTCCACTCGGCCGTCCACGCCGACTCGTCGCGGACGAGCGGGCGAATCAGGAGGATTCGCCGGCCGCGCGGAAGCTCCTCGAGGAGCGGCTCGAGCGTCCGGGCGGGCGTGGCCGCCCCGAGCTCCTCGAGCGAGTCGCGCCAGTCCATCACCCGGTTGTCCGCCACGGGGCCGAGCGGGGTGGCGAAGCGCTTGCCGTACCCGAAGTAGTAGGCGAGCACGGGGGTCTGCTCGGGCTGCGTGACGAGAATCACGTCGCCCGAGCGCGCGTTGTCGCCGAAGAGCGTCGCGACCCGCGCTGCGTTCGACTTGCCGTCGTCTGCCCGGAAGGCGACCCAGAAGAGACAGACGAGGGCGAGGGCGACGAGGCCGAGCCGGCCGGCGCGCGGAAGGCAGGCGGCGGCAATCAGGAGAAGCGGACCGAGCAGAACTCCGAGGTAGCGGTTGGCCCAGGCGGGGGTGAGCTGCGAGAAGAGCCACCCGGAGAGGAGCGTCGCGAGCGCGAGAGTCAGGATCGCGAGCAGCGCAGTGCGCTCGAGGCTCGGCCCACGCTCGTAGATGCGTACGAATCCCACACCGGCCGCGAGGAAGAGCGCAACGAGCGAGCCCTGCCCGCTCAGGATGTAGGCCGGGCCGCCGAGCAGCTCGAGCGGCGAGGGCGGATTCGACCACGGTGCGCCGGTGTGAAGGGCCTGGTAGGCCAGGGTCGGGAGCCACGGGGCGAAAGCGATCGCGGCGCCGCCGAACGCGAGCGCTCCGTCCTTCCAGACGAGCCGGGGCGCTGCGCTCTGGCGCGCGACGACGGCGAGCGCAGCGAGCGCCCCGGCGCCGAAGAAGAGCGCCCAGTTGTGCGTGTAGAGCATGAGCGTGAAGACGAGTGCGAACACGGGCACGTAGCGCCGCCGGCGAAAGACGAACGCGTGGGCGAACGCAGCCGTCGCCAGGATGCTGAGCAGGATGACGAGCGAGTACATCCGCGTCTCCTGCGCGTAGATCGTCAGGAACGGGTTGAGCGCGCCGAAGGCGGCGGCGATCCAGCCGGTGCGCCGCCCGAAGAGACTCCAGCCCGCCCAGAGCGCCGCCGGCACAGCCAGAAGCGCGAAGGCGAGCGAGAGCGCGTGGGTCGCGGCCTCGCTCGTGCCGAAGGCCTCCATCCAGACGTGCAGGAGGAGGTAGTAGAGCGGCGGCGACCCGTCCTGGCGCAGGACTCCGGGGATCTCGGAGAACGGGAACGAGGCGATCCCGACCGAGAGGCCTTCGTCGATCCAGAACGGCGCCTCGATCGCGCGGGTGCGCGAGAAGGCCGAGATGGCCACCAGCGCGACGAGGATCGTGGCGCCGCCGGCGAGGCCCGTGGCGAGCGTCCCCACGCGCGGAACACCTCTCCGCTGCAGGGCCTCCGTGACCACGGAAGGAGGTTAGTCGAGGCGCGCGAGCCGAAGGCGCGACCAGCCGCCGTAGCGCGTGACGAGGAACGCGAGGCCCACGAGCGTGATCGGCACGAAGAGGACGAAGCGGAGGAGGACGAGGTAGCCGAGCGCCTCCGACCCGGAGGCGTCGAGCGATCCGACCGCGAAGAGCACGGCCGCGTCGAACGTTCCCACGTAGCCGGGCGCGGCGGGAACGAGCGCGAAGAGGTTCGTGAGCGCGACGACGTACAGGGCCTCGAGGAGCCCGAGCTCGAGACCGGCGGCGCGGCCGACCGCGAGGTAGACGGCCGCCTCGAGCGTCCAAACGAGGAGCGACAGGCCGAGGAGGCCCACTCCGTGGGCGCTGGCGAGGGCCCGGGTCGGCGCGGCGAGCGGACGAAGG
>JACCXC010000021.1 GCA_013697275.1 Actinomycetota bacterium
TCGGGACGGCGAGATTCGAACTCGCGGCCTCCTGCTCCCAAAGCAGGCGCGCTACCAGGCTGCGCTACGTCCCGTCGGGACGAAGGGTACGCGAGGGTCCAGCGAGGGCGCTAGCGCCGGATGCGCCAGGTGTACGTGGCCGGCGTCGCGTCGTACCCAGCCGCGTTCCCCGCGCGGACGCGGAAGGTGTGCAGCCCGACGCGCAGGTTGCGGTAGTGCTTCCCGGTCACGCCGGAGCACTTCGTCCACGCGCCCCGGTCGAGCTTGCACTGGTACTTGGTCGCGCGCACGTCGCCCCTCTGGCCGTAGTGGAAGAAGGCGGTCCGGCTGCGCGTCGACTTGGGCGGCTTGACGTGGATCACCGTGTTCGGGCGCGGCGCGATCGTCGGCGCGCACCTCCCGGTCCGCACCGGCACGACGTTGCTCGCGCTCTCGTTGAGAGAGAAGTCGTAGGCCTTCACCTGGAAGCTGTAGCCGGTGTCGCAGAAGACGTTGCCCACCCGGTAGCTGGTCGTGTTCAGCGACCGCGGCAACCGGGCCAGGAGCGTGCCGTCCTTGAAAACCTCGTAGCCACCGAGGTTCACGTCGGTCGACGGCGTCCACGAGAGCGCTACGTCGTACGACCCGGGAGCGGCGCTCAGAGTTGGCGCCGTAGGCAGTGCGGTGTCCGCGGTCGCGCCGAAGACGGCAACAGCGCTCTGATCCGTGCTCATGCGGACGACGCAGTAGCTTCTCGGGGCGTCCTTGATCGGTGCACAGCTCGCGTTCTCCCAGCGAAGGAAGTTGGCTCCGGCGGACTGCTGCGGAATCAGCGCAACCGTCCAGTGAAACGGCGCCGAGTGGTCGTGGAAGCAGTGGAACTCGCACACGGTCTGGACGGCGTAGGTGCAAGACGTCGCCACGCAGGTCGCACCTTGCGGCGCCTCCGGCGGGTTGATACAGGGAGCCTGCGTCCCCCACATCCGCGGGTAGACAGCGGCGGTGCCGGTGCCGGAATCGGCGACGTTGATCGTCAAGTTGTTCCAAGCGTCCTGGCCGCGGCCGCGGCCCATCGGTCCTTCGACGGCGCAGTAGTCGTTCGCCCCGTAGGACTCGGGGTCGAACACCTGCGCGGATGCCTGCGACGGCGCGAAGAGCGACGCGAAGGCGAGAATGCAGACGACTCCGACGAGCGCGAGCAACGACCTCCGATTCCCGACCATCGACCCTTCCTTCAGCAAGCGAGACCCCTTGTCCTGATGACTTGATGGTACCACTGGTGACTCTTCGTTCCCGGCCGCGCTAACGGTTACTTACGTCTCCGAAGGGGTGGTTTAACGTCCGCCGCCGTGGTCGACACACCCCTCTCGCCTGCACCCGCGACGCCTGCTCGGGACGAGCGGCTACTCCTCGGATACGCGCTGATCTGGACGGCTGTGGTCGGTTGGTCGGTGAACGCCGTCGTGGCGAAGGTCGTCCTCGAATCGGCCGGCCTGTCCGCCTTTCGGCTCGCTGAGGTCCGGGCGACCGGTTCGGCGCTCCTCCTCTTCGCCGCGGTCGCCGTCCTTCGCCCGGACGCCCTGCGGGTGACGAGGCGCGAGCTTGCCTTCCTCGCGGTGTTCGGCGTGGCCGGCCTCGGCGCCGTTCAGCTCTTCTACTTCCTGGCGATCGAGCGGCTCGAGATCGGGATCGCGCTCGTCATCCAGTACCTCGCGCCGGTCTTCGTGGCGCTCTGGGCCCGGTTCGTCGCGAAGGAGCCCGTCCGGCGGCGGCTCTGGGTCGGGATCGCGCTCAGCCTGGTCGGCCTCTGCCTGGTCGTGCAGCTCTGGCAGGGGATGACGCTCGACGCGGCCGGTGTCGCGGCGTGCCTCGGTGCGGCGCTCACCTACGCGGGCTACGTGCTGATGGCCGAGCGAAGCCTTCGAGCCGGCCGCGATGCCGTCTCGCTGCTCGCCTGGGGGTTCCTCTTCTCGGCACTCCTCTGGGCGGTGATCCAGCCTTGGTGGAGCTTCCCGCTCGGCACGGCGAGCGGGGATGCCCCGCTCCTCGGGCGCCTGGACGAGCTCTCCGCGCCCGTCCCGCTCCTCCTCGCCTACATCGTCGTCTTCGGGACCGTGCTCCCATTCCTCCTGCTCGTGACCGCCCTCCACCACGTGAGTGCGACCCGTGCGACGGTGCTGGCCATGCTGGAGCCCGTGCTCGCGGCAGTGGTCGCCTACGCCTGGCTCGGCGAGGAGCTGGCGGCGATCCAGATCGCCGGCGCGCTCCTCGTGCTCGTGGGCGTCGGCCTCGCCCAGACCGCCAGGGCGCCGACGCCTTCGACTTGACGTTCGGACCGACCTGGGGAACCCTGGATCGATGCTCGGGGCCCGCACTTCCACGCTTGCGCTGCTCGCCGTCGTCGCCTCGCTGGCCGCCGCGGCGCCGGCCCAGGCCTCGCCGCCGACCCGCGGCGAGCGGGCCCTGCTGAGCGC
>JACCXC010000044.1 GCA_013697275.1 Actinomycetota bacterium
AAAGGAGGGGTCATGCTCGTCCGCCGCTTCGCCGTCACGCTCGTCGTCGCTCTCGCAGCCGTCCTCGCCGTCCCCGCCGCCAATGCGTGGAACGCCGAGCAGCGCAAGGCGATGAACACCTACGCAGGCCAGGTCTCGCGCTACTACCTCGCGCTCGACCAGGGGATGCTCATGGCCGCACTCGCCAACGAGCTCGGTCGGGACCGCCTCCAGCGGTACTTCAGCGGCGGAGCGATCGAGCGGACGCTGAAGCCGCTCATGGCGATGGAGGTGTTCACCGCAAGCCCGGCCACTCGGTGACGCAGCTCGACCCGCGCGCCGACTGGGACGCGCGCATCAGCCTACGAACGGCGGGCGAGGGCGGCCGGCCCACGCTCGCCCCGCCGGCGGGCCTGACCGCCGCGGAAGGCGCCGGGCAGGTGACGCTTCGGTGGCACACCGTGCCGGGCGCGATCGGCTATCTGGTGCACGCGGCCGACTCGCCCGAGGGCCCGTTCAGGCCAATCGACCACGGAGGGGGCGACGTCCTCGCCGTCCCGGGGCCGCCCTACGCAGACACGACGGGCGAGCAGGGCCGGCCGCGCTGGTACGCGGTCGCCTCGCTGGCCGCCGCCGAGGGCGACGCCGGGCCGGTCGCCGAGGACGATCCCGGCCCCCTCTCCATTCCGACGAGCGCGACGCCCGGCTCGAGTCCGGCCGCCCCGCTCGTCGCGCGGGTGGACGCCGCCTCGAGCGCCGGGCGACTCCAGCGGCTCTGGCACATGCTCGGATCCGAGCGCCTCTCGCAGATCCTTTCCACCGACCGGACGGGAGGGGTCGAGATCGGGCCCGACTTCGCGGCCGCGCTCCGTCTAGCGCGCGCCGAGCTCGGGGCGGACCGCGTGCGCGCCCACGCGATCCTGCACGACGACCTCGGCGTCTACCGCGAGGACGACGGCGAGCCGCGCTACGACTTCGCCCAGGTCGAGCGGACGTACGACGCGGTGCTCGCGACGGGGCTCCGCCCGGTGGTCGAGCTCTCGTTCATGCCGCGTGACCTGGCCCGCGACCCGCAAGCGAGCGTCTTCGAGTACCGCGGGCTCATCTCGCCCCCGCGCGACTGGGAGCGCTGGGGCGAGCTCGTCCGAAAGCTCGCGGCGCATCTCGTCGCGCGGTACGGGATCGACGAGGTCCGCCGGTGGGGCTTCGAGGTCTGGAACGAAGCGAACCTCGAGGTGTTCTGGGCGGGGAGCCGGGAGGAGTATTTCCAGCTCTACGACGTCGCCGTGCGGGCCGTCAAGTCGGTCGACGAGCGGCTCCTCGTCGGCGGCCCGGCCACTGCCGCGGCAGGCTGGGTCCGCGAGTTCCTGGACTTCGTTGCGGCGGAGGACTCGCCGCTCGACTTCTTCTCCACGCACACGTACGGGAACTTCCCGCTCGACGTGCGGGAGGCCCTCGGCGAACGGGGCCTCGACCGGGTCGAGATCTGGTGGACCGAATGGGGCGTCACCCCGAGGCACTTCGCCGGGGTGACGGACCTCGCCTTCGGCGCCCCGTTCGTGCTCCACGGGATGAAGCGAACCCAGGGTCGCGCAGAGGCGCTCGCCTACTGGGTGGTGAGCGACCACTTCGAGGAGCTCGGCCGCCCCCACCGGCTCTTCCACGGCGGCTTCGGCCTCCTCACCGTGGGGAGCCTACGCAAGCCGCGCTACTGGGCCCTCGCCCTGGCCGAGGAGCTCGGGGACGAGCTCGTCGAGCTCGCGCTCGCGGGGGACGGCGCCGGGTCGCTCGTCGACGGCTGGGCGAGCCGCCACGAGGACGGCACTGTCGACGTGCTCCTCTGGAACGGCACGCTCGATCACTCGAAGGTCGATGGCGGCCCCCTCCTTGACCGGCGGGTCGAACTAAGCGTCGAAGGTCTTGATCGAGGTCACTACCGCGCCTCGCTCGCCCGAGTAGACGCCCGGCACTCCAACATCGCGGCGCACTGGGGCGAAAAGCCCTGGCCGGCCGAGGACGAATGGGGGGCGCTCCGAGCGGCCGACCGGCTGCACGAGGAGCCGGTCGACGCGCACGTCTCCGGCGGCGTTTTCCAGCTCGAGCTCGAGCTTCCGCTTCCGGGCGTCGCGCGGCTGCGTCTCACGCCGGGCTAGGCAGCCGGAATCGCCATGACGCCGGGGAGCTCCTTGCCCTCGAGGAGCTCGAGTGATGCGCCACCGCCCGTCGAGACCCAGTCGATCCGCTCGGCGAGCCCGAGCTCATCGACCGCGCGGACGGAGTCGCCGCCGCCCACGACCGTGTGCGCGTCCGCGGCCGCGACGGCCTGCGCCACGGCCTTCGTGCCGCCCGCGAAGCGCGGCCACTCGAAGACTCCCATCGGCCCGTTCCAGAAGACCGTCCCCGCGCCCCCGATCCGTTCGGCGAAGGCGTCGCGCGTGCGCGGCCCGATGTCCAGGCCCAGCCACCCGTCCGGGACGGCGTCCACCTCGGCGACGCGGCTCTCAGCGTCGGCGTCGAAGGAGACCGCAGCCACGACGTCCTGCGGCAGCTCGGCGTCCAGGCCAGGCCGCGGCTCGACCCGTAACTCCTCGGCCATCTTGCCACCGACGAGCAGGGTGTCCGCTCGCTCGCCGAGCGACTGGAGGACGCCGATCTTGTCCTCTACCTTTGCGCCTCCGACGACGGCGACGAACGGCCGCTCTGGGCTCTCGAGGAGCGTGCCGAGCTCGTGCAGCTCCCGCTCGAGGAGGAGCCCCGCGTAGGCGGGCAGCAGGTGGGCAACGCCTTCCGTCGAGGCGTGGGCGCGGTGGGCCGAGCCGAATGCGTCGTTCACGTAGACGTCGCCGTGCGCTGCGAGCTCACGCGCGTACTCGGGATCGTTTTCGGTCTCCCCGGGGTGGAAGCGCGTGTTGTCGAGCACCCGGATCTTCCGGTCCGGGAGGAGTTCGCGCAGGCGTTCCTCGGCGGGCTCCAGCGAGAAGGCGGGGTCGGGGCCCTTCGGTCGCCCGAGGTGTGAGAGGAGGACGACCTCGGCGGCGCCGTTCGCGAGCAGCAGGCGGATGGTCGGGAGGGCAGCTCGGATCCTCGTGTCGTCGGCGACCCCGCCTTCCGCGAGAGGGACGTTGAAGTCGACCCGGCAGAGGACACGGCGCCCGGCGACGTCTGCTTCGCGCACCGAGCGCGGCTGGTGCACGACTGGCTAGGAGACGCCGGCCGGCTCAGGCGCCCGGACCATGCGCTCGACGAGGTCGACGAGGCGGCAGCTGTAGCCCCACTCGTTGTCATACCAGCCGAAGACCTTCACGAGCGTCCCGTTCGCCATGGTGAGGTCGCTGTCGAACGTGCACGACAGGGGCGAGCCGATGATGTCGCTCGAGACGAGCGGCTCGTCCGAGTAGCGGAGGATCCCTTCGAGCGGGCCGTCGGCCGCCTGCCGGAACGCGTCGTTGACCTCCTCGACGGTGGTTTCTCGTCCGACGCGCACGACGAGGTCGACGATCGAGCCGTCCGGCACCGGCGCCCGCATCGCCATCCCGTCCACCTTGCCCTTCAGCTCCGGAAGCACGAGCCCGATCGCGCGCGCGGCACCCGTCTCGGTGGGGATCAGGTTGATCGCGGCCGCGCGGGCGCGGCGCAGGTCCTTGTGGGGGAGGTCGAGGATGCGCTGGTCGTTCGTGTACGCGTGGATCGTCGTCATGAAGCCTTGCTCGATCGTGAAGGCGTCGTGGAGCACCTTCGCCATCGGGCCGACGCAGTTGGTCGTGCACGAGGCGTTCGAGACGATCCGATGCGCCTCGGCGTCGTACGCCTCGTCGTTCACGCCGAGCACGATCGTGACGTCGGGATCTGTGGCGGGCGCCGAGATCACGACCTTGTCGGCGCCGGCATCGAGGTGTGCCTGCGCCTGCTCGCGCTTGGTGAAGAGGCCGGTCGACTCGAGCGCCACCTGGACGCCGAGGTCGCCCCATGGGAGCGCGGCAGGGTCCTTTTCGTTGAGGAGCTTCAGCTCGGTGTCGCCGATCCGGATGCCGCCGTCGAAGGCCGAGACCTCGTCGTCGAGCGGCCCGAGCACCGAGTCGTACTTCAAGAGGTGGGCCATCGTCTTCGCGTCACCGATGTCGTTCACCGCGACGATCTCGATGTCGGCGCCCTGCTTCCTCGCCGCCCGGAAGAAGTTGCGGCCGATCCGCCCAAAACCGTTGATCCCCACCCGCACGCTCATCCGTCCCTCCGGTCGCTCGCTCCCGGCCCGAGTGTATCGCGGCCGCATTTTGCGAGGGCCGCCGAGACGCGTGCCTTGATCGGCCGACCCGATCCGTCATACTGGCGACCGAGCGGGTCTGCGCTCGTCCGGTGTTGGATTCAGACCCCGTCCGACGCCAAGGTCCGGAGCGCGGTTGAAACCGGAGGGGGAGGTCGTCCTCGGAGCTTCCCCTCCGGCCCGCTCATTTCTCAGAGCTCGGCCAGACGGCGAAGCTTGGCGAGGCGTCGCTGTGCGGCCGACCGCGTGGCGGGCGGGCGGCAACGGCGGGCCAGCTCGCCCAGGGGGAGCGTCGGATGGCGCAATCTGAGCTCGGCGAGCTCCCGAAGCTCCGGCGCGACGTGCTCCAGGCGCCCATCGGCACGCAGGCGCTCGATCGCGCGGAGCTGCGCCTCGGCCGCGCGGCTCGCGCGCCCGAGATTCGCATGGTCGGCGTTGGCAAGCCGGTTCGCACGCGACCGGGTAGCGGCCACGACTGCCTGCTCGCCGAAGAGGAGGGCGGCATCCTGCGCGCCGAGGAAGGCGAGCAAGTCGGCGATCGCCTCGGCTCCTTTCGCATAGGCGAGCGCATGGCCGCGCCGCTCAGTGACGGCCAGCTCGAATCCCTCTGCCGCTGCGAGCCCAGCCAGGAAGCGGGCGCCCTCGAGGTCGGCCGCGCGAAGCTCGAGATGTGAGGCCCGCGGCCCGGAGACCGATCCCGCCGCGAGGAAGGCGCCGCGGAGGTAGGCGGCCCGACAGCACGATCGGACGACGAGGCGCGCGGGCGGCCGCTCGAGCGGCTCGAGGCGAGCGCCGAGGATCCCGGCCTCGTTGAGCGCCTGCAGGGCCCGTGCGTCCTCCCCGAGGTGGATCTGAAAGCGGGTAGCACGGTCGAATGCGCGACGCCGGTACGTCCGGATCTCTGACGGCACGCCGTAGGCGCGTAATAGTGAGAACGCGCGGCGCGCAACGGCCGAGCTCGCGACCTCGAGGTGGACGGTCACGCGCCCGCGCCCGCGCAGGTGGACGCTTCCCGCCGCGCGCACGAGCGCCGAGAGCTCCGCGAGGCGGCAGCACGCCCTCCGTGGCTCGATCGCGGCGAGCTCGCCGCGGACACCTTCGGAGAGACTCACCGGCTACCGCCTGTCACGAGCTCGCGCCGACCCTCCGCGCCCGCCGCCCGGGGGTCTGTCCTTCCGGGTGTCGTGTCACAACTCTGTGCCAATTCTCCGCAGTCGCCGTTCAGGGGTCTGTCCCTCCAGGTGTGACGAGTTCGTGCCACTGTTGGCCTCGAGCTCGAGCAGACGCCGCTTGTAGGCTTGCCCGGACAGGCCGTACGGGCCTAGGCCGTTGGCGGCGACGACGCGGTGGCACGGCACGACGAGCGGGAAGCGGTTGCCCGCGCAGACAGAGCCAACCGCCCGCGCGGCGCTCGGATACCCCGCGAGCGCCGCCAGCTCTCCGTAGGTCACCGTCTCGCCACGCGGCACCGCGCGGAGCGCAGAGACCACGGCTCGCTGGAACGGCGTGCACCACTCGAGGTCGAGCTCGACGTCCGCGAACGCGTCTCGCTCGCCAGCGAAGAACGCACGGAACCGCCCCGCGAGCCCGTCTGCCGCCGGTCGCCCGCGGGACGAGCGGG
>JACCXC010000177.1 GCA_013697275.1 Actinomycetota bacterium
CCCAGGCGAATGTTTACCCGCTAGCGCCGAGCGCCCGAAGTGCAGCATCGATCTTGCGACGAGCGCGAGGTACCAAAAGCTCGCCGGCGACGAACACGTTTTGCCGGAGCCGGATGGCGACGTGCCCTCGAGGTGACCGAGAAGGCAGCAGAACTCGTCGGCGTCGGTCGTGGCGGTGGCAGACCGCGACCGAGGAAGGCGGGGGGAAAACTTTCTACCGACTTTCTACCGATCTGAGCAAATCTTAGGTCACTTTGCGTACGCTGAACGGCTCTAGAACAGAGGAAAGGAGCGGGATGGCGCGTGGAATGGACATGAACAAGATGCTTCAGCAGGTGCAGCAGATGCAGGAGCAGATGGCCCAGGCGCAGGAGGAGCTCGCCAAGGAGACAGTCGAGGCCTCCGTGGGCGGCGGGATGGTGACCGTGACCGCCAACGGATCCGGCGAGATCGTCTCCGTGAAGATCAAGCCAGAGGCCATCGATCCCGAAGATCCCGAGACGCTGGAGGACCTCATCCTGGCGGGCGTGAACGAGGCGCAGCGAAACGCGCAGGAGCTCATGCAATCGCGCCTCGGAGGCGCGATGGGCGGGCTGGGCGGGCTCGGGCTCCCCGGCCTATAGCCGGTGCGCCACCTCCGTGCGGTCGGCCTCGCGCGCGGGTCGCTCGCCCTCGGCCTCGCGATCTCGACCGTGGTCTTCGCCGTCATGGCCTATGAGGGCTACCGCGAGCAGGTCTTCGCAGCCGTGCTCGTCGAGCTCTTTCTCATCTTCGTCATCCAGCAGGGGCTGACCCGTGCCGAGCGGATGGGCTTCGGGATCGCCGCTGTCAGCCTCGCGCTCCTCGCCGTGGTGGTCGGCACCTTGGTCGCAGGGGTCTAGCCGCCGGGCCGGGAGGCACAATGCGGGGCCGTGTTCGGACCCGTCGTCGACAACCTCGTCGCCCAGCTCTCTCGCCTGCCCGGCGTTGGCACGAGGACCGCGCAGCGGCTCGCCTTCCACCTCCTCCGCGTCCCCAAGGAAGAGGCACTCGCGCTCGCCGATGCGATCCGCGAGGTGAAGGAGCGAATCGGCTTTTGCCGCGAGTGCGGGAACCTGACCGAGGAGGAGCTCTGCACCGTCTGCCGCGACACGCGCCGCGACCGGGCGGTCATCTGCGTGGTCGAGCAGCCGGCCGACCTCGTCTCGGTCGAACGGACGCACGCCTACCGAGGCGTCTACCACGTCCTGGGCGGCGCCCTCTCCCCGCTCGACGGCGTCGAGCCGGAGCACCTGCGGATTGACGAGCTTCTGCAGCGCGTAGCGCGGAACGGTGTGGAGGAGGTCGTGCTCGCGACGAACCCCAACATGACCGGCGAGGCGACGGCTGCCTACCTGGCCGACCGGCTGCGCGACCGGACGCGCGTCACACGCCTCGCGAGCGGCCTTCCGGTCGGCGGCGACCTCGAGTACGCCGACGAAGTCACCCTCGGCCGGGCGCTGACCGGCCGCCGCGAGATGTAATTTCACGCAAAGAGCGGATTTTTCGTTTCCGGACACCTTGCATCAGGCGGGCGCCCCCACAAAAATGGCCTTGCTGAACCGACAAGCCCTCGGGTTTGTCGGTTCGGCGTTTTTAATGCCTCCTTTTCAGAACGAAGCACTGGCCGCCGGGCCCGCGCTGGACGGCGAGTCGTCATTCTGAAAAGAAGGGCAAACCGACCGGGTTTCAGCGGGAAGATTCCTGAGCCGCTCCTAGAATCTCTCCCTGTGAGCCGGACCGCCTACGAGGCGCTGCCCACGGTCGAGCCGGCCGAGCCGGCCGCGAGCGTCGGCACCGTCGTGATGAAGTTCGGCGGCACATCGGTGGCCGACCCCGAGAAGATCCGCCGGGTCGCCCAGCGCCTCGTCGAAGCCAAGGGGCGCGGCGGCCGCGTGGTCGGAGTCGTCTCCGCCATGGGCCACCACACGGACGAGCTCGTCGCGCTCGCCCACGACGTCTCGGCGCGGCCGAAGCCGCGCGAGCTCGACATGCTGATCTCGGTGGGCGAGCGGATCTCCTGCGCCCTCGTTGCCATGGCCATCGCCGATCTGGGCCAGGACGCCATCTCGCTGACAGGCTCGCAGGCGGGGATCGTGACGGACACCTCGCATGGCAAGGCGAAGATCGTCGACGTGCGCGCGCGCCGCATCCATGAGGCGCTGGACGAGGAGAAGATCGTTCTCGTCGCGGGCTTCCAGGGCGTCTCGACGGGCTACGACATCACGACGCTCGGGCGAGGCGGCTCCGACACCACGGCCGTTGCGCTCGCGGCGGCGCTCGGCGCCGACGCCTGCGAGATCTACACCGACGTCGACGGGGTCTTCACCGCCGATCCCCGCGTCGTCCCCGAGGCCCGCAAGCTTCATGCCGTGAGCTACGAGGAAATGCTCGAGATGGCGGCCTCGGGCGCGAAGGTGCTCCAGCTACGCTCGGTCGAGTTCGCGCGAAATCACGGGGTGCAGCTTCACGTTCGCTCGACGTTCACGGACGAGGACGGGACCTGGATCCGCGAGGAGGACGAACGGATGCTCGAGAAGGCGATGATCTCCGGCGTCACGCACACCGCCGACGAGGCCGTGTTCGAGGTGCACGATCTCGACCCGGCAACTCTCTTCGACGCCGTCGCCGAGACGGGGATGAGCGTCGACACGCTGATCCAAGTCGGGACGACCCTCGTCTTCTCCACCCCCCTGGAGGACCGCGCCGACGCCGAGGGCGCGCTCGCCCGTCTGGGCGCGAGCTGGATCGAGCACACCCACCTCGGGAAGGTCAGCGTCGCCGGCGCCGGGCTGCGGAGCCACCCCGCGGTCGCGGCCCGCGCCTTCGCTGCGCTGTCCGGAGTGGGCCTGAAGCCCTCCTTCGTGGCGGCGTCTCCGATCCGGATTGCCTTCTTCGTTCCGGAGGAAGGCGTGGAACAGGCCGTCCAGGCTTTGCACGACGCGTTCGAGCTCGGTGAGCCGACAGCGGACCGACAGCATGCGTGACGTCCGGATCGGCGTGGTCGGAGCGACCGGGGCCGTCGGCACGGTCACGCTCGACCTCCTCGCCGCCCGCGGCTTCGAGGACGTCCGCGCGTTTGCGAGCGCCCGCTCGGCCGGAAGGGAGGTCTCCTTCGGCTCGCGCCAACTCGCCGTCGAGGAGGCGACACCCGCGGCGCTCCAAGCAGGCGGCCTCGACCTCCTCTTCTTCTCCGTCGGTACCCGGACGAGCCGGGAGCTCGTGCCGCACGGCGTCGAGGGCGGGGCGGTCTGCATCGACAAGTCGGACGCCTATCGCTTGGCGGACGGAATCCCGCTCGTGGTCGCCGGCGTGAACGACGAGATCCTGAACGGCGACGCGATCGTCGCGAACCCGAACTGCTCGGCCATCCAACTCTCATGCGTCTTGAAGCCGCTGCACGAGGCGGCCGGGCTCGAGCGCGTCCGCCTGGCGACCTACCAGTCGATGTCGGGCGCGGGCGACGCGGGCATCGAGCGCCTGCGCGCCGTCAAGCCGATGGAGGCCGACCTCGCGATGGATTGGGACTCCGACGGCGAGGAGTTCAG
>JACCXC010000081.1 GCA_013697275.1 Actinomycetota bacterium
GATCTACACCAACACCCGAGTGACCGGCGTCGACGTCCGGAATGGCCGAGCTCGCGGCGTCCAGACCGACAAGGGCCCGATCGAGGCCGAGGTCGTCGTCAACGCAGCCGGCATGTTCGCCGGCGAGATCGGCGCTCTCGCCGGCGTGACCGTCCCGATCGTCCCGATGGCCCACGAGTACCTCGTGACACGCCCGAACGGCATACCGCTCGACGTGCCCACGATGCGCGATCCGAGCCTCCTCGTCTACTTCCGCGGCGAGTCCGGCGGGCTCGTCATGGGCGGGTACGAGCGGCAACCGGCCCCCTGGGCGCTCGACGGCATCCCGCCCGACTTCAACGGCCAGCTCCTGCCCGAGGACTGGGACCGTTTCGAAGAGCTCCTGACGAACGCGATCATCCGCGTCCCCGAGCTCGAGAGCGCCGAGGTCGTCCGTCTCATCAACGGACCCGAGGCTTTCACACCGGACGGTGAGTTCATCCTCGGCGAAACCGACGTTCGCGGCTTCTGGGTTGCGGCCGGGTTCTGCGCGCACGGCCTCGCCGGGGCTGGAGGCATGGGTCAGCTCGTCGCCGAGTGGATCGTGGACGGACAGCCGAGCCTCGACACCTGGCACATGGACTCACGCCGCTTCGGGCGTCAGTACGCGAGCCACGAGTACACCCTGGCCCGCACGGTCGAGATCTATTCCACGTACTACGACGTCAAGTACCCCGGGCAGGAACGGCGGGCAGGCCGCCCACTGCGTCTCTCCACCACGTACGAGCGGCTCAAGGCGCTGGGGGCGTCCTTCGGCGAGAAGTCAGGCTGGGAGCGGGTCAACTGGTTCGAGCCGAACGCGGGCCAGGGCGACGCGTCACTTCGCCCGCGCGGCTGGGCCGGTGAGGTCTGGTCGCCGGCGATCGGCAGGGAGCATCGCGCCTGTCGCGAGACAGCCGCCCTCTTCGATGAGAGCTCCTTTGCCAAGATCGAGGTGGCCGGCTCGGGGGCGGCAGCGTTCCTCGAACGGCTTTGCGCCAACCGGGTCGCGCGCGATGTCGGAGCGATCACCTACACCCAGATGTTGAACCCTCGCGGCGGGATCGAGTGCGACTTCACCGTCTCGCGCCTGGGCGAGGAGCGCTTCCTGATCGTCACCGGCACCGCCTTCGGCCAGCATGACCTTGCGTGGATCCGCTCGCACGCTCGGGAAGACGAACAGGTCACCGTGAACGACGTGACATCGCGCTTCGCTTGCTTCGGCCTCTGGGGGCCCGCCGCCCGCGACGTCCTCCAGCCGCTCACGACCGCAGACCTCTCGAACAACGCATTCCCGTACATGCAGGCCCGCGACCTCGCCGTCGGCCCTGTTCCTTGCTTCATGCTTCGCGTGACGTACGTCGGCGAGCTCGGCTGGGAGGTCTACTGCCCGACGGAGTACGGGCTGCGGCTCTGGGACACGATCTGGAGGGCCGGAGGTGAGCACGGCCTGGTAGCGGGCGGCTACAAGGCGATCGACTCGCTTCGCCTCGAGAAGGGTTATCGCGTCTGGAGCGCGGATATCTCACCCGACGACACGCCCTGGGAGGCCGGGCTCGGCTTCGCGGTGAAACTCGACAAGGGGGACTTCATCGGGCGCGAAGCACTCGAGGCGGCCCGGGAACCGGAGCGGCGCCTCGCCTGCCTCGTGCTCACCGACCCGCGCTCGGTCGCGCTCGGATCCGAGCCGGTTCGGATCGACGGGCAGATCGCGGGCCGCGTAACGAGCGGCGGGTACGGCTACACGGTGGAGCGCTCGATCGCCTACGCCTACGTCCCAGCCGAATCTGCGGAGGCGGGCCGGGCCGTCGAGGTCGAGATCTTCGGCGAGTGCATTGCGGGCGAGATTGCCGAGGAGCCTCTCTTCGACCCAGAGGGCGAGCGGATCCGAGCCTGATGGCGGCGCCGTGGCTCGTCGGCCTGGAGGCGTCGCTCGCCGAGGACGCCGGCGAGGACAGCCTCGCGACCGCCCTCGTCGTGATCGCGGCCATGGCGGGCCAGGACGTGTACGTGGACGAGGACGAGCGCCACGGCGCCGTACGGCGCGCGCTGCTTCTCCTCACCGCGGGCGGCGATCCCTCGCGCGGGCTCGACCTGAACGGCCGGGCAGTGACTGGCCTCGCCGAGGAACTTCGGAACGCCGACCGCCAGCTCGTCCTCGAGGCCGGGGTCAAGGATCTCCGCCTTCAGACGGCCGGCCTGCCGCACGTGAGCGAGGCCATGCGCGCGCTCGCAGAGGCGCCGGACATCGCGTGGCGCGCCTATGCGTGCTCACTCCTCGCCGAGGAGCTCGGCGAGGAGTGAGCGTGCGCAAGTCCTACTGACCTGCGGGGGCCGCGCCGGAAGCGCGCCCCGCGTACTGCCCCTCCATCCGCTCTAGCTCCTCCTCGCTCCCCATGCTGATCGGGCCCTTGAACCAGCGCCGCGCGGACAGCAGGTACCACCCTCCGAAGAGGAGCAGCGCGGCGCCGACGAGGATCGGCGCGTAGTTCAGCGCCTCCCAGGTGAACTCGTCCTCCCAGGGAACGCTCGACTTGTAGGGAGGGAGCAGGAAGATGAACGTGATGAACGCGACCCAGAGAATCGCGATCAGGTCGATCCAGCGGTAGTGGCGCCCGAGCGACCAGGCCCCCGGTTCGAACCGATCGCCGAGGCGGAAGCGCAGGATGACCGGGAGGATGAACGCGATGTAAAGGCCGATCACCGCGATCCCGGTCCCCACTAGATAGCCGACGAGGTAGTTCCAGATCGCCGGCACCATCACGAGCGCCGAGGCGACGATGATCGCGAGGACTGCGAGCTGCGGGACCCGATTGCGCCCTACCTGCCGCCAGAGCTGGTGACCAGGAACGGCGCGGTCGCGCGAGAAGGCGAAGAGCATTCTCGAAGCGGACGTGACCGACGCCGTGACGCAGAAGAACTGCGCGACGACGCAGATGAAGAGTAGGAGCTCCGCCCACCCCTGGCCCATCGACTCGGCCCAGCTCCAGGGTACGAGGAAACCGAGATTGTCGATCGCCCCCTGCGTGCTCGGGATCGCCAGGGTGACCGCGACTAGCAGAATGAACCCGAAGATCACGGAGGCGACGACCGATGTCCACATTCCGATTGCGGCCGAACGGGACGCGTCGCGCGTTTCCTCGGCAAGGTGGACTGACGCGTCGAAGCCCGTGATCGTGTACTGGGCCATCAGTAGGCCGGTCAGGAACACGTAGATGAAGACGAAGCTGCCGAAGTTCTCGCTACCGGACCCGAAGCCGGTCGCATTCACGGTCTCGCCGAAGGCGTAACCGAGCGACTGGTGCCGGTCGGGAACGATGAGCAGGATCCCCACGATCACCGCCACGCCGAGCATGTGCCAGTACGCGGACACAGTGTTCAGGAGTGAGGTAACCCGGACGTTCAGCAGGTTCAGGATGGCTGCCCCCGCCAAGAAGACCGCGTAGAGGAGGTAGATGTACTCCTTCTCGTTCGGGTAGTCGAACCAGAAATTGAGGAGCGCCGTCCCGAACGTCGCGAGGCCGTAACCAATGGCTGCGGTGACCGCGATCTGGCCGATCAGGTTGAACCAGCCGGTGAACCAGCCCCAGGCAGGACTGCCGAGCTTCGAGGCCCAGTAGTAGAGCCCTCCTGCCGTCGGGTAGGCCGAGGCGATCTCGGCCATCGCGAGCGCGACGATCGTGCTCATGAGCCCCACGAGCAGCCAACCCCAGGTCACGGCGACGGGGCCGCCCTGCCCGAACGCGATGTAGTAGGAGGTCAGGCAGCCCGCGAGGATCGAGATGATCGTGAAGGAGATGGCGAAGTTCTGGAACCCGCCCATCCCCCGCATCAGCTCCTGCGCATAGCCGAGCTTGTGCAGCAGCGTCTCGTCGTCGGAATGCCCTCCCGTCCGTTCGACCCCCGGCTCAACCGTGCTCATACGCCCTCCTCCATCGACTCCGCAGGTTGCCTATTTACGCGGGTTTTCGGAAGGCTTGTCAAGAATCCTGGCCTCGCGCTGGTTAGGCTCCCGGCTCGATGCTGAGCCTCGGCGAGCTGAAGAGCGCGACGAAGGACGGAACGATCGACACGGTCGTCGTCGCCTTCACCGACATGCAAGGCCGGCTGATGGGCAAGCGGCTCCACGCGCAGTTCTTCGTCGACGAGGGGATCGGCGAGCGAGGCGTTGAGGCCTGCAACTACCTCCTCGCGCTCGACATGGAAATGGACACGGTCCCGGGGTACTCGCTGGCCAGCTGGGAGCAGGGTTACGGCGACTTCGGTCTCGCGCCCGACCTGGCGACCCTGCGGCGGATCCCCTGGCTCGAGGGGTCGGCGGTCGTTCTCTGCGACGTGGTCTGGCACGACGGCTCGCCGGTCTCGCCGTCCCCGCGGCAGGTCTTGAATGGCCAGGTCGAGCGGGCCCGCGAGCTCGGCTACGAGCCGATGTTCGGATCCGAGCTCGAGTTCTACCTCTTCAAGGAGACCTACGCCGAGGCGCACGCGAAGGGCTACGACGACCTGACTCCGTCAGTTCCCTACATCCTCGACTACCACATCCTCGCGACCACCTACGACGAGCCCTTCATCCGCCAGATCCGGAACGGAATGCAGGCGGCGGGGATCCCGGTCGAGAACTCGAAGGGCGAGGCCTGGCCCGGGCAGCACGAGATCAACTTCCGCTACGCCGACGCGGTCACGATGGCCGACAACCACACGCTCTACAAGAACGGCGCCAAGGAGATCGCCCACCTGAACGGCTGCTCGCTCACGTTCATGGCGAAACCGCACCACGAGTGGATCGGAAACTCCTGCCACATCCACTCGAGCCTCTGGCGCGACGGGGAGAACGCCTTTGCGGGCGAGTCGGACGTCTTCAAGCAGTTCCTCGCCGGACAGATCGCTTGCCTGAAGGAGCTCGCGATCTTCCTTGCGCCGAGCGTCAACTCGTACAAGCGCTTCGCGGCGGGAAGCTGGGCACCGACCACCCTTGCCTGGGGCCACGACAACCGCACGTGCGGCTTCCGCATCGTGGGCCACGGCGGCTCGGTGCGTGCCGAGACGCGCATCCCGGGCGGAGACGTGAACCCCTACCTCGCTTTCGCCGCGCTCCTGGCGGCCGGCCTCTTCGGGATCGAGAACGAACTCGAACTGGCGCCGCCGCTCGAAGGCAACGCGTACGAGTCGGACGCCGAGCGCTTCCCGGGCTCGCTCCGGGAGGCGGTCGAGGCCCTCGAGCAGGGGACGATGGCGCGGGCCGCCCTTGGCGAGGACGTGGTCGACCATTACCTGACGTACGCCCGCACCGAGCAGCGGCTCTTCGACTCGGTGGTGACGGGCTACGAGCGCGAGCGCATGTTCGAGCGCGGATGAGTCGCCCGGTCATAGGGATCACGACCTATGCCGAGCAGGCGCGCTGGGGAGTCTGGGACGCGCCGACGGCCCTCATCCCGATGTCCTACGTGAACGCGATCCAGCAGGCGGGCGGGCGGCCACTGCTCGTCCCCCCGGCCGAGGACGCGATCGACGAGACCCTCGACGTGCTCGACGGCCTGCTCTTCTCGGGGGGATCCGACATCGACCCTTCGCTCTACGGCGCCGAGCCGCACCCGTCCGTCAACGGCACGCGGCCCGACCGCGACCGGGCCGAGCTCGCCCTGATGGAGGCCGCCTTCGCCCGCCAGATGCCGGTTCTCGCGGTCTGCCGCGGGATGGAGGTCATGAACGTCGCGCGCGGAGGGGACATCGTTCAGCACCTACCCGAGATCGTCGGGCACGAGGATCACAAGCACACCCCTGGGGTCTTTGGCGACCACGAGGTCGACGTCGAGAGCGAGAGCCTCCTCGGCTCGCTTCTGGGAGAACGCGCGCCGGTGAAGTCGCATCACCACCAGGGGGTTGGGCGACTCGGCGAGGGGCTCGTCGAGAGCGCCTGGGCGGAGGACGGGACGATCGAGGGCATCGAGGATCCCTCCAGGCGCTTTGCGCTCGGTGTTCTCTGGCACCCCGAGCAGGGCGAGGACTTCGCGCTCTTCCGCGCGCTCGTGGCTGAGGCGCGCGCCTACGGCGAGGAGAAGGCCCGCTCGTGAACCAGGTTCTGAACCCCGCGACCGAGGAGACGATCGCCGAGCTGCCCGAGGCGACCGTGGAGGAGGCCGACCGGGCGGTCGCAGCAGCGAAAGCCGCCTTTCCAGCCTGGCGCGCTGTCTCGCCCCCGGATCGAGGCCGCCTGCTTCGACGCCTCGCGACTCTCGTGGAAGAGACCTCGGAGGAGCTTGCCCAGCTCGAGACGAGCAACGTCGGCAAGCCGATCAGCGACTCGCGCGCCGAGGCGACGATGGTGGCGGACGTCTTCCACTTCTACGCGGGCGCGGTGGACAAGCACCACGGCGAGACGATCCCGGTCTCGGGCGGGATCGACATGACCTTCCGCGAGCCGCTCGGCGTCGTCGGCTTGATCACTCCCTGGAACTTCCCCATGAACATCGCGAGCTGGAAGCTCGGGCCCTCGCTCGCGTGCGGGAACACCGTCGTCCTGAAACCGGCTGAGTTGACACCTCTCTCGGCGATCCGGTTAGGGGAGCTCGTGCTGGAAGCCGGAATTCCGGAGGGCGTCGTCAACGTGGTCGTCGGGCCGGGCCGCACTGTCGGCCAGCGGCTCGTCGAGCATCGCGATGTCGCCAAGATCGGGTTCACCGGATCGACCGAGATCGGCCGCGGGGTGATGCAGGCGGCCGCCGGCACGATCAAGCGGGTCACCCTGGAGCTCGGCGGCAAATCGGCGAACGTCGTGTTCGCCGACGCCGACCTCGAAAGGGCGGCGGCCTCTGCGCCCTCCGCCGCCTTCGGGAACGCCGGCCAGGACTGCTGCGCGCGCTCGCGGATCCTCGTGGAACGCAGCGCCTACGACCGCTTCCTTGACCTCCTGGTCGAGGCAGCGGGCGGATTGCGTGTCGGCGACCCACGCGATGAGTCCACGGAGATGGGGCCGCTGATCTCGGCCGAGCACCGCGAGCGCGTGTCGTCGTATGTGAACGGTAACGTTGTCTTCAGTGGCAACGTTCCAAACGGATCCGGCTTCTGGTTTCCTCCGATGCTCGTTGAAGCGTCGAACGACGACCGCGTCGCGCGTGAGGAGGTGTTCGGGCCGGTCGCCGCCGTGATCCCCTTCGAGGGCGAGGAGGAGGCGGTTCGGCTCGCGAACGACACCCCATACGGGCTCTCCGGCTCGATCTGGACGGAAGACGGTGCGCGGGCCCTGCGGGTCGCGCGGGCGATCGACTCCGGCGTCCTCTCCGTGAACTCGAATACATCCGTGCGCGTCTCAACGCCGTTCGGCGGGTTCAAACAGTCGGGCTTCGGGCGGGAGCTCGGGCTGCACGCCCTCGACGGATACTCCGAGGTCAAAAACCTCTACATCGCGACGGGTTAGTCCGGTCGGTCAGCCTCGGCCGCCACGCTGTCGCCGGGGTTCCCTACCGTGTAGGGGCATGGCAGCCCGCCACCTGATCCGCCTCGTCGCGTTGATCGCCGCTCTGGCCGGCGCGGCCGGCTGCGGCGGCGGCGAGACAAACGGACCCGAGCGGCAGGCGTTCACCGGCTCCCAGGTCGTCCGCGAGTTCCAGCAGACGACGGGCCGGGCGCTCACGGAGGCCGCGGGCCAGGACCCCGCCTGGGATCAGCTGGGCTACGGGCTCGACCCTCCGCCGTCGCTCCTGCGCCGCTACGGGATCTTCACCGTGTACGTCGTCGAGGCCGGAAACGAGGAGGCCCTTGCTTCGCTCCTCTCCGACAAGGCGACGGGGAAGCCGCTCGAGCCGGACGCGCGCAGCGTCCTCTGGGAGCGCGACTCCCAGAGCGGCACTTGGATCGCGTACAAGCAGTACGGCGAAAACGTCGTGCTCGCGTGGTTCTCCGAGACGAAAGCACGGGGCACGGACGATCGCTTCGCGCGGCTCGACCGGATCCTCTCCGGCCTGAGTTAAGCTCTCGCGCCTCATGGGACGCTTGGACGGAAAGGTCGCGGTCATCACCGGCGCGGCGGGTGGGATCGGACGCGAGGCAGCGCTCCTCTTCTCGGATGAAGGCGCCAGCGTCTGCGTCGCCGACGTCAGCGCGGAAGCCGGCGAAAGAACCGCATCCGAGTGCCGTGACGCGTTCTTCGTCCAGGTCGACGTGACCCATTCCGAAAGCGTTCGGGCCATGTACGCCGCGACCGTCGAGCGCTACGGCGGAATCGACGTCCTCTACAACAACGCGGGGATCTCGCCGAACGACGACGCGGGAATCCTCGAGACCGAGGGCGAGGCCTGGCAGCGGGTCCAGGACGTCAACCTGAAGGGCGTCTACCTCTGCTGCAAGCACGGGATCCCCCACCTACTCGAGCGGGGCGGCGGCTCCGTCATCAACGTTGCGTCCTTCGTAGCCATCCTCGGGGCGGCGACCTCCCAGATCTCCTACACGGCCTCGAAGGGTGCCGTGCTTTCCATGAGCCGCGAGCTCGCGGTGCAGTTCGCGCGCGAGGGAGTCAGGGTCAATGCACTCTGCCCCGGGCCCGTCGAGACGCCCCTCCTCATGGGGATCTTCGGCGACGACCCTGAGGCCTACGAGCGCCGGCGCGTGCACCTGCCCATGGGCCGCCTGGCGCAGGCTCGCGAGATCGCATACGGCGCGCTCTTCCTCGCGAGCGACGAATCGTCCTACGTGAACGGCTCGACATTCCTCGTCGACGGCGGCCTGACCGCCGCATACGTCACGCCCACGTAGGGCCGGTCATTATCGAACGGCCCGCGGGGCTCAACGGCGGCTAGTAGCCGAGCGACCGCAGCCCGAGAACGTTTCCCTTCCCGAGCGTCGTCTCGGCATCCTCGCAATAGCCGTTCACGTTCGGGCTCATCGTCAAATCTTGTGCGCCGACTCCGTGATCTTCTTCCCGTGCGTGAGTCCGAAGATGTGGCCGCGCTCGTGCGTCAGGACGGCCTCGACGACTGCGGACTCGTGGACGACATCGGCGTGACCAGCGGCTACCTCGGCCGGGGCTCAGGATCGGTCGAGATCACGTTCTTCGCCTTAGTCCAGTTCGTGACGGACTCCTTGACCGCGGTCTCGGTGTTCGTGACGTTCAGGCCGGAGGGCGTCTTCTCCGCCAGGAAGATGTACTCGAAGGTGCCCTCGACGCGAAAGCCTGCGTCCAGGTCGTAGGTCGAGTCGGAGCACCGGGCAGGCGACGAGGACGAGGCGCCTCCGCCGGTCGAAGGGCCGCCGCCTGTCCCAGGGGCACCTCCTTCGACGAGGGCATGCCGCGATGAGCCGGCGCCGGAATGGTGGTCGCCGTACGTGGGGGCCGAGCTCAGCTGCATCCCGGCCGCCGAGGCCGAGAAGCAAAGTGAGACCGCGAGGCCGGCCGCAAAAATGACCTTGCGCATTTCATCCTCCGTTGTCCGAGTCGAGGGGCTATTTCGCACGGTACGGGGGTATGTAAAGGCGCTTTGACGGCTCCCTCAAAATAGACGAAGGGGTTTTTCCCTCACCTAAGGGGTCGTGAAAATCCGTTTCAGACCGAGGCGACCGGGAGCGCGGCCGGAAAACGATCCAGCACCCAGCGCGCGTCCAGCGGACGCCTCTGGTACGGCTCACCGTTCACGAGCGCGAAGTCCCTGGTGCGCGGATCCATCGGAAGGCGGGCCTCGGCCGGATAGAACCGGTTGTGGCGCTCGATCAGGTCGTTGACGCCGGCGAAGTTCCAGCGGCCTGCGAGCCTCCGCCAGCGGCGCGCGAAGCGAGCGGTGTCCCCGCCGGAGCGCGCTGCCAGTTCGTGCCAGGCGCGCTCGAGCGCGTCCTGGTGAGTTCGGGTCTCCGCGTCGATCTCGCGCAGGCGGATCATGAACGGCAGCGGCCCACCGAGCGACGCGACGTAGGTCTCCGGGGAGGGGCCGAAGGGGCGTGGGCGGGGTCGCACGCGCCGATTCTCGTAGGGCGCGCCACTGAGGTCGCGCTCGAGGATGCGGCGCTCGCGGCGCTCGCGCGCGTTCTCCTCACGAACGCCCCACTGGCCGAGCATGTTCTTTCGCTCCCAGGGCTGCACCCCTCCATTGTGGCGAAGCGGCCCGGCGCATCGCGAAGATGCCGCAATGCGCGTAGCCGTCATCGGAGCGGGAGCGATCGGCCTCTCGTGCGCCCGCTCGCTCGCGGCCGGCGGTGCTGACGTAGTAGTCCTAGAGCGCGGACGGGCAGGCGGAGGCTGCTCGTACGGAAACACCGGCTGGATCTGCCCCGCGCTCTCGGCGCCTCTCCCCGCCCCGAAGGTGATGGGCCGCGCGGTGCTCGGAATGGGGCGGCGCAACAGCCCGTTGCTCGTCCAGCCGCGCGTCGACGCCTCGTTCGCCCGCTGGTCGTGGGGGTTCTGGCGCGCGTCATCACGCGAGCGCTACGAGGCGGGCCTTCGCGCGACGCTCGACCTCGCTCGGGACTGCTTCGAGCTCTACGACCGGCTCGCGCAGGAGATCGGGCTCGAGATTCACCGAACCGGGATGGTCGTCGCGGCGCGCACCGAGGCCGGGCTCGCCGAGTACGTCGCGATGATCGAGGGGGCGCAGAAAGCTGGCTACGATGGGCCCGTCGAGGTTCTCGACGGCGACGGCCTGCGAAGCCGCGAGCCCTCGCTCGCGGACGACGTGGTCGGCGGCCTCTTCGTCGCGGCCGAACGGTACGTCCGCCCGGAGAAATTGACGGCCGCGCTCGCCTGGAGCCTGCGCGCAGGCGGGGCCGAGGTTCTCGAAGGAGCCGAGGTGACTCGACTGACCTACCGCACGGGCCGGTGGCGCCTCGAGGCAGGCGATCGCACGCTCGAGGCGGATCGAGTCGTGCTCGCCGCGGGGGCGTGGTCTGCGCGGCTGCTCAGCGCACTCGGGGTGCGCATTCCGTTCGAAGCCGCCAAGGGGTACAGCGTGACCGCGTCGGGAACCGCAGCCGCCCCGATCCACGCGCTCTATCTCGCAGAGGCGAAGGTGGGCGCAAGCCCCTTCTCCGACGGCGTCCGCCTCGCGGGGATCTTCGACCTGACGGGGATCGACTCGTCGCTTCGACGCAAGCGGATCGACGCGCTCACGCGCTCGTCCGAGCCCTTCTTCCGCGAGTGGCGGCCCGAGCACGTGGAGGAGCAGTGGGCCGGCCTCCGGCCCTACCCGGCCGACGGTTTGCCGATCATCGGCGGGGTTCCGGGCCACCCGGGCCTTGTCGCCGCAACCGGGCACGGCCGCTTGGGCATCACGCTCGCGCCGGGTACCGGCGAGGCCGTGCGGTCGATCGTCCTCGACGGCCGCGTGTCCGTAGAAGTGCGCCCATTCGGGATCGAGCGCTTCTTGCGCTGAGCTGAGCGCAGCGCGCGCCGACTCAACGTCCGCTTGCTCGCGGGGGCGTGTTCGGGCATAAGCCGGCGGGCGACGATGAGGTCAATCGCGAGGTCGAGCGGCTCCGGGCTTGGCGCTCGCTCGTCTGAGCTGATCATTCCGGAAGGCCCCGTTTGGCGGGCCTTCCGCCCTAGGCCGCTCGGCAGATTCTTTGGCGGTCGAGAACCCGATCCAGCTGCTTGCCCACCTCGTCCCTCTGACGAGTGGGTTGGTAGCGTCAGAACCGATGCAGGTGATCCGCCAGGATTCGCTTCCGCTGACCGAGATCGCTCGCGAGCTCGAGGGCGAGGAGCACGGCGGCGTCGGGATCTCGCTCATCTTCGTCGATGCGGCTCCGGGCAAAGGGCCACGCCTCCATCGGCACCTCTACGACGAGGTGTTCATCGTGCAAGAGGGCGAGGCCACCGTGACGGCCGGCGACGAGGAGCGGGTCGTTCGGGCGGGTGAGATCGTGATCGTCCCGGCGGGAGCCCCTCACCGCTTCGTGAACTCCGGCGACGGGCCCCTGCGTCAGTTCGACATTCACGTGAGCCCGCGCTTCGTGACCGAATGGCTCGAGCCCTGACGCGCACCAGAGCCCGGCTGGACAGGCAAGCTGAACGAGTGAGCGGTGACCTGGCCATCCGCCTGCGTGGCGTCGTCAAGCGCTACGGCCCGATCACCGCAGTCGACGGGCTCGATCTCGACGTTCCCGAGGGAACCTGCGTCGGCCTGCTCGGGCCGAACGGCGCCGGCAAGTCGACGACGATGCGGCTCCTGACCGCGCAGGCGATCGCCGACGAGGGGGAGCTCGAGGTGCTCGGATTCCGGCTGCCCGAGGAGTCCAAGGCCGCGCGGGCCCAGTGCGGGGTCGTCCCCCAGCTCGACAACCTCGACACGACGCTCACCGTGGAGCAGAACCTGCTCGTCTTCACCTACCTCTACCGGATCGGCCGGAAAGAACGGCGCCAGGCGATCGAGCGGGCCCTCACCATGGCCAACCTCGTCGACCGCCGCAAGGATCGCGCCGACAAGCTGTCCGGCGGGATGCGGCGGCGCCTCCTGATCGCGCGCGCGCTCGTCCATCGCCCGCGGCTCGTGCTCCTCGACGAGCCGACAGTCGGGCTCGACCCGCAGGTTCGCCAGGAGCTCTGGGCGCTGATCGACGCCCTGCGCGCCGAGGGCACGACGATCCTCATGTCGACGCACTACATCGAGGAGGCGCAGCGCCTGGCGGACACGGTCCTGATCATGTCCCATGGAAGCGCCGTCGCGGCCGGCCCGCCCGCGCAACTCGTCGCCGACCATGCGGGACGAGAAGCGGTCGAAGTCTACGGCCCCCCGCCTCGGCTCGCGGAGGCCGAAGCCGCGGCGCGGGCCGCGGGCCTGCTGACGCGCCGGACCGGCACGAGCGTCTCGGTACTGGGGATCGAGGCGGCCGATGGACGAGCCCCGGAAGGCGAGCGGCGACCGGCCAACCTCGAGGACGTCTTCGTCCTCCTCACCGGCGAGGAGATCGACTGATGGCGAGCCTCGCCCCCGAGCGGCGCCTCGGCCGCCTCGAGCGTCCGGCGATGACCGGCGTCTTCGTCCGCGAGCTCGTCAACTACTCCGCGTACTGGCGCTCGTCGGCGTTCTCCTCGACCGTCGAGCCGACGATCTACCTGCTCGCGTTCGGCTTCGGGTTCGGATCGCTCGTCAGCCGGGTCGGCGGCTTCGAGTACGTCGAGTTCGTCGGGACGGGAACGGTGGCAACGGCCGTGCTCTTCTCGAGTGCCTTCCCGGCGATGTTCGGGACGTTCGTCAAGTACAAGTTCCAGCGCACCTACGACGCGGTGTTGGCCGCGCCGGTCGACACCGAGGAGCTCGTCACGGCGGAGGCGCTCTGGATGGCCGTCCGCGCCGGCGTCTACGGCTGCGTACCCCTCCTCGTCGCGCTCGTCTTCGGCCTCGACCCGTCTTGGGGAATGCTCACAGTGCCCGGGATCGCCTTCGTCGCGGGGTTCGGGTGGGCCTGCTTCGGCATCTCCATCGCCGGCTTCGCGTCTTCGATCGAGAACTTCAACTATGTGGTGAGCGCCGTCATCACGCCGCTCTTCCTCGTCGCTGGCACCTTCTTCCCCCTCAGCGAGCTCCCTCGCTGGGCGCAGATCGCGGGCAACTTCAACCCGCTCCACCACTGCGTCGAGCTCGTCCGCCACGCCGCATTCGGCTTCGAGGGCGTCACGGATCTCGCGCGCCTAGGGGTGCTCGTCCTCTTCGGGCTGCTCATGTGGCGGATCGCGATCTTCGCGATGACCCGCAAGCTCGTCGACTGACGCTTCGGAACCTCTGACGGAATGACGCTTCACCCCGAGGGCTCAAGGCTTCGTTCCGTTAGAGGTTCCCTAAACCTCCCCGGTGAAGGAGTCCCGGATGTAGCCGGCCCTCGCCGCTTCGTCACGCTCGGATCGCAGGTAGCGGCTCCAGGCCTGCTGCTCGTGCCAGACGGCGCCGAGCTCCCAGACGCAGAAGGTGCCGCGATGCGTTTCGGGGAAGGGCCACGGCCGGAACGACGGCTCGTCGTCGCCGTTCTTCGCCCAGACGGTCTCCCAGAGCTCGTTCTCGTTCCGCCACGTCGAGACCAGGAGGAAGTAGAAGCTCTCGCCGCACCGATGCAGGATGGCGAAGCCGAGGTCGCGCGAGAGCTCGATCGCTCCTGATGTAACGGCCTCGCTCAGGGCTGCGCGAGCCAGGTCTCGGATGTCGTCCGGGACACGCGCATCGGCCGGCGCGATGTCGTACCACTTGAGCAGCGAGTCGCCGACGGCGAGCTCGGGCCCGGGCTGGATCAGCTTCGAGACGTGCCGGTAGCCGGGGTCGACGTGGCCCTCCGGGATCACCGTCGACGTGGGTTCAGCTTTCGCGCTCATCCCGTGTCTCCTTTCCCTGGGCAGATCGAAAGGACTGATTCTGCCTACGTGCCGCGCAGCTGCCCGCCCCTGGTCGAAGCCTGCGGCCGAACCACCGGGAGCGATGCT
Organism: Actinomycetota bacterium; assembly: GCA_013697275.1. Classification (GTDB taxonomy): domain Bacteria; phylum Actinomycetota; class Thermoleophilia; order Gaiellales; family Gaiellaceae; genus JACCXC01. Next base: position 14,408 of record JACCXC010000081.1, read on the forward strand.
CCGGTGGGCCGCGCTGCGAACGTGCTCAGCGAAGCGAGACCGCGACCTGCTCCAGGAGATCCATCGCGTCCTGCATGCCGGCCTCCATCCCGGAGTCGATGTGGGCGTCGCGATCCTCCTTGCTCGCGTGCTGTACGAGGATCGTCAGGGTCGTGCGCCCGTCCACCTCGGTGAACGTCACGGTGTTCACCGCTTCCCCGTCGGGCATGCCCTCGTAGACCTCGGTCGAGACGATCCGCTCGTTCGGGACGATCTCCCGGTACTCGCCGTGGAAGGCGACTTCGAATCCGCCATCCGCCAGCATCACGTACCGCCACACGCCGCCGACCCGCAGGTCGACCTCTGCGATCGTGACCTCGCCACGGTTTGCGTTCCACCAGCGCCTGACCAACCCGGGCGTGGTCCAGGCCCTGTACACCAGGTGCTTGGGCGCGTCGAACTCCCGCGTGATGAGGATCTGCTCATCCGTGGGAAGCGTCACCGTCGCCGTCCCGCTACTCGTCATTGCCATCTCCTTCCTCCTCTTGCTTGAGCTCCTCCAACACGAGATCCAGCCGGTCGAACCGCTC